>CAYYFR010000151.1:0-14343 GCA_964470865.1 uncultured Burkholderiales bacterium
GCCGCCCGAAAGGAGCGCTCATCCTCCCTTGGGGAGGACGTCACGCAGTGACAGGAGAGTAGTCCAGTGAGGGAAGGCCGCGCCGGCCGCTATGTGCTTGCCCTGCTGCTGGGTGCCAGTACCACCCTTTCGTTCGCGCCAATCGGCGCCTGGCCGATTGGCCTGCTTGCACTGGCAGGCTTGTTTTATCTTTGGCAAGACGACACGCGCGGAAACGCCGCCCTGACCGGTTTCAGTTTCGGCCTGGGGCTGTATGGCAGTGGCGTCTCGTGGGTCTATATCAGCATGCATGACTACGGCGGCATGCCGGCACCGCTGGCGGCGCTGGCGACGCTGCTGTTCGCAGCCTACCTCGCCCTGTGGCCGGCTCTGGCGGGCTACCTGCAGGCGCGCCTGCCCGCGCGCGGCGCAGCATGGCTCGCAATGCCAGCGGCCTGGTGCCTGACCGAGTGGCTGCGCGGCTGGGTCTTCACCGGATTTCCGTGGCTGGGCGTAGGTTATGCACACAGCGACGGGCCACTGGCCGGGCTGGCGCCTCTGGTCGGGGTGCATGGGATCAACTTCGTCGCCGCCCTGGTGGCAGCACTGCTGGTCGCCATCACCCGTGCTTCTCTGCTGCACACACCATGGTCACGCCGCTGGCAGGCGATGACTGCGCTGGCGCTGCTGCTTTTTGGTAGCTGGCTGGCAGGCTTGGTCGGGTGGTCGGTGCCGCATGAGGAACCGGTGCGCGTCGCCCTGCTTCAAGGCAACGTGGCGCAGGATCTGAAGTTCGAAGAAGGCCGTTTCGAGGCCACCGTCGAGGGTTATCGCCGGCTGATCGAGGCCCATCCGGCCACCTTGATCGTCCTCCCGGAAACGGCTTTGCCGCGCATGCTGCACGCCATCCCGCGACGCTATCTCGACGAGCTTGAAGAGCTGGCGATAGCACGCGGCGCAGACCTGGTGTTCGGCGTGCCACGGGCGGAATCGCAGGAGCGCTACTTCAACAGCGTGGTGACGCTGGGCACAAGCCCGCCGCAACGCTACGACAAGGTGCATCTGGTCCCCTTCGGCGAGTTCATCCCGCCCGGATTTCGCTGGTTTGTCGATCTGATGAAAATCCCGCTGGGCGACTTCACTCGCGGCTCCGGGCGTCCGCAGGCGCTTAAGCTCGGTTCGCAGCGCCTGGCGATCAACATCTGCTATGAAGACCTGTTCGGTGAGGAGATCATTCTTCAGCTGCCTGCGGCCACGATACTGGTGAACGTCAGCAATATCGCCTGGTTCGGCGACTCGCTGGCGCCGCATCAGCACCTGCAGATCAGCCGCATGCGTTCGCTCGAAACGGCACGGCCGATGCTGCGGGCGACCAACACCGGGATGACTGCGGTCATCGATCACAAGGGGCGGGTGCTGCACTCGCTCAAGCCATTCACCACGGCGGCGCTGGTGGCCGAAGTGCAGGCGACGTCGGGCCTTACGCCCTATGCACGTAGCGGCAACTGGCCCGCCATCAGCGCAAGCGTGCTGGTACTGCTTTCGGGCCTGCGGCGTCGGCGCGACGTGCCAGGTCGGCCGCCAGCCTGAAGGCGCCGGCCAGACTGCCGGGATCGGCACCGCGCAATTTCGCCAGGCTCCCCGCAAGATCCAGTGCCGTTCCATGATCGACCGAGGTACGGATCACCGGCAGGCCCAGCGTCAAATTGATGCCGTGACCGAAGCTCGCGAACTTGAGCACCGGCAGGCCCTGGTCGTGGTACATCGCCAGCACCGCGTCGGCGCCGGCCAGAACGCCGGGAGTGAATAGCGTGTCGGCCGGCAGTGGTCCTTCCAGCAGGAAGCCGCGCCGTCGCATGCGCCTGAGTACCGGAATGATCACATCGATTTCCTCGCGCCCCATGTGGCCGGACTCGCCCGCATGTGGATTGAGCCCTGCAACCAGAATGCGCGGTTGGGCGATGCCGAACTTCGACCTCAAATCATGCACGAGAATCTCGATTGTGCGCGTGAGCAGCGGCGCCACGATGGCGTCGGCCACCGCGCGCAATGCCAGGTGGGTGGTTGCCAGCGCAACCCGCAGCATCGGCTTGCCGCCCACCAGCAGCATGACCACCTGCGCGGTCCCGGTTTTATAGGCCAGGTACTCTGTGTGGCCGGTGAACGGCATGCCGGCATCGTTGATCACGCCCTTGTGTACCGGTGCGGTCACCATCGCGTCGAATGCACCGCCCATGCAGCCTGCCAATACGGCATCGAGCAGGGCCAGCACATAGCCGGCATTGGCGCGGTCGAGCGTACCGGGCCGCTCGCGCCGTGCGAGCGGGACATGCAGGAGCGACAAGGCGGCGCTTGGCCGGATGCCCGGCGCGATTGGCTCCGGATCGAAGCGCAGGCCCAGGCGCCGCGCGCGGCGCGCGAACATGCCGGCGTCGCCTGCCAGAACCAAGCGTGTGGCTCGCCTAAGCCCCGCTCGCGCCGCCAGCATCAGGCAAATGTCCGGGCCGATGCCCGCAGGTTCACCGCTACTCACTACGATCACCGGCGACCGAGTCGATTGCCGCTGCCGGCCAGGCGCGCCCCTTGGCATGGCTCAGCGCTCGTCGAGCCGGATTTCCACAAACGCCCGATCACGCAACTGGCGCAACCATTCCTGATAGGCCTCGTCGGCCTTGCGTTCGCGTAACGCCTGGCGCGCAACCTGACGAACCCGAATCTGGCTCATGTCTTCGGTGCGTCGCTCCATCACCTGGATCAGATGCCAGCCGAACTGCGTCTGCACCGGCTCGCTCAGTTCGCCAGTTTTAAGCTCGTTCATGGCTTTCTCGAATTCGGGCACCGTGTCGCCCGGATAGACCCAGCCCAGATCACCGCCTCTGGAAGCACTGCCGTCGTTTGACTGCGCACGCGCCAAGTCGGTGAAATCAGCCGCCTTGTTGACGATTCGTTCCTTGAGGTCGACCAGGCGCCGGCGCGCCTGCTCCTGGGACAGCAGTTCATTGGGGCGGATCAGGATATGCCGTACCAGGGTCTGGTTGACCGCGGCTTTGGCGCCGCTGCCGCGCCGATCGATGAGCCTGAGAATATGAAATCCGTTGGGGCTCTTGATCACGGCGCTGATCCCACCTTTATCCAGACCGGCGACGGCGTCAAGAAACAATTCCGGCAGCCGATCGCGCGGGCGATAACCCAGAATACCGCCGGCCAATGCTTCGGGCGAATCGGAAAACGCGGCCGAAACGCGCGCGAAATCGGCGCCGCCGCGCAGTTGCGCAAGCGCTTCATCTGCCCGCTTGCGGCGTTCGGCGAGCTGCTCGGGCGTCGCGTTTTCGGGCACCCGCACCAGGATTTGCGCCAGGCTGATCTCGGTGGCCGCCTCGTCGCCGCTGTTGCCTGACTGGGCGATGAAATTGTCGACCTCGCCCTCACTGATCGCAACCCGGCTGTCGACCTCGCGTTCGCGCACGCGTGAGATCAGGATGTCGTTGCGCACGTCCTCGCGAAACTTGGCGAACGGAATGCCGTCGCGCTCGAGAACATCGCGAAACTGCGACATGGTCATGCGGTTTTCCTCGGCGATGCGGCCCACTGTGCGGTCGAGCTGCACATCATCGATGCGAATCGCATTCTCGCGCGCGAACTGCAATTGCGCACGGTCGATGATCAGGCGCTCGAGAACCTGGCGCTCGAGTACGTCGTCAGGCGGCGGGGCGACATTCTGCCGCCCGAGCTGATTGCGCGCCAGACGCAGACGCTCGGCCAGCTCGTTCATGGTGATCACCTCATCGTTGACCACCGCGACAATCCGGTCCGCAAGCACCACGCGCGGACGCGGCGCCGTGTTTCCAAGGGCGGGAGAAATCTTGTCTGCCTGCGCCAGGGCGGGTGCCGCTGGCAGGATGCAGGAGAGCAGGAGCAAGGAATGCGCCCATCCCCGTAATGTGCTGGTCGGATCAATCATTCGTAGTTGCCGAAGGTGCGCGGCTGCGTCTCCTGGTTTTCGTTGAGTTTGGTGTAGCCGGGAATATTGCGCCGCAGGGTGTCAAGCGGATTCGACCCGAGGCGCGACAAACCGTTCAGTTCGAGCTGGAAGAAAATGCCGGTGGAGGCCCGCTGACTGGCCGTCGCGAAGCGCTGCAGGACCACGCGCCCGACCCAGCAGTCGCCATCGTACTCGACTCCGCCCAGGGCTTCCACCACGCGTCCCTCGCGCAGGGAATAGTTGTAGCGCCCGACAGCATGCCATCCATTGCCGACTTTCCATTGCCCGGCCACGTCGATCTGCTCCAGAAAATCGCGCCGGTAGCGGTAAGCAGCCGAGAAGGTCTTGCCGGGTTCCGGCATGTACCGGACCCCGTGACTGATGCGTTCAATCTGCCTGCGATTCGGGTCGTATTGCATGGTGGTGTCATAGGTCAGCTTGGGCGCGACCTCACCGGAAAATGAAGCCAGGAAATCCGAGCTGCGGGTGGAGCGTTGGGTCTCGCCGGGCAGGGTCACACGCTGCTCGGTGAAGTAAAACCGCTGGCCAACGGTGACGCGGAAACGCTCGCGGCCGTTTGCCTGGTTGAGCATGCGCGAAGTCACCGCAGTCGTCAGCTGGTTCGCGTCGGCGATACGATCCGGGCCGGAATACACGTTCTCGGCAAATATCTGGGCGAAATTGAAGTCCGCCAAACCGGTGTCAAACACCGGGATTTGCGATTGCTCGCGCGCCGGCACCTTGAGATAGAAAAGGCGCGGCTCGATGGTCTGCGTATGCGGCGCGCCGAAGAAGCTGGTCTGGCGCTCGAAGCTGAGTCCGCTGTCGACGCTTACCACCGGCAGGCTGCGCGTGAAGGTGTCCGGCGTACCGGCGGCGTTGTTGTTCAGGTAATAGCCGCTCGCATGCCACGACAGCTTTGGAATCACGTAGCCGCCGGCGGCCAACAGGGGATAGCTGACGCTCGGATTTAGGGTCACCCGATTGCCTGTCACAAGCGTCGGGTGCGAGAAGCGATTGAATTCTCCGGTGAAACCCAGATCGAAGCCGCCCACATCGAAACGCCGGGTGTTGAAGATCAGCTGCGGCAGGCGTTGATATGGCGACACCACCGGGTTGAGCGGATCCCGCAAAGTCTGATAGCTCAGGGCGCGGGCGAAGATGCTGTAGTACTGCGCACTGTATATCAGGTAGCCATCGCGTGGAACGAAGGTCTGCGAGGTGGCCGAAATGCGGTTAGACAGGTCGGTGAAGTAAGTGTCGTCGGACACCCGGCTGGCGTTCAGATACCCGATAAGTCCGGGTGCCAGCGTTTGCTGGTGCAGGATGCTGAAACCGCTGCGCGTGGTCCTGGTCTGCTGGTCGGAGGGCAGCACTTCGGCGCGCGCCTCGCCGCGATAATCCTGCCCCAGATAACGAAAGTTCGCGGTCGTCTGCAGACCGCGCTTGGACATGTAGCGCGGCGTGATGGTCATGTCGCGATTGGGCGCGATGTTCCAGTAGTAAGGGGTCTGGAACTCCTGCCCGTTCTGCACCGAACTGCCGAACGAGGGTGCGAGGAACCCCGACTTGCGGCGGTCATTCAAGGTGAAGGTCATGCTGGGCAGATACATGATCTGATGTCCAAGAAAAAACAACTTGGCCTCGCGCGCTTCGCCCAGGTCGCGCCCGTAATCGAGTTTGAGATCGCCCACCTGCATGAACCAGTCGTCGCGCCCGGGCCCACAAGTGGTGTAAGTCGCATCCTTGGCGCGATAGCTTTCAGGGCCGAGGAATTCGAGCATGCTGCTGCGGCCGCGGGCGCGCGCATTCGCCAGCAGGTACTCGGCGGATAGAAAATGACCGGTGTGCGCATCGAGCTTGAGCTTCAACTCGGTACCGGTGAAAAGATCCCCGGCGCGCAACACCCGCACCTGACCGACCGCCTGCAGTTCGTCCTCCACCGGAACATAGGTAATTGTGTCGGCCTTGACCACGGTATCCTGTTTGCGCAGTTCCGCGTCGCCTTCGACGTTCATGATCCTGCCGGTTTCGCCACTGATCTTGCGACCCTGAACGAAAACCGGCAGCTCACCGGTGGCTTCGCGCGCCGGGCGAAGTTCGAACTCCAGCTTGAGGTCCAGGCGCGGGCCGGGCTCCTTCTGCCCCGATTCGGGTGTTGCCGTCACCTGTGCCAGTGCGCACGGGCTCGCAGCCAATACAGCGATCGGCGCCGCCAGCCAGGCCAGGCGTATGCGGAAATTCGGCATGGGCGCCAAAAGAAACGCGCCGGAGAGGGCGCGAAAGTGTGAATTCGTTAAAATTCAATCGATTATAAGTCAGCCGCCGTGGCCAATCGCCACCCGGCGGTGCGCCTGACCATACTTTCGAAGAAATGTCGACCTTTCGTGGATAGATTCGCACTGCTTGAGCGCTGGGTCGCTGGTATCTTCCCCGACGCCCGCCCCGAAATCGCACCCGCATCGGCAGACGCGAGTTTTCGCCGCTACTTCCGCTTGCGCTTTGCAAACGGCCTGCCATCGAGAATCGTCATGGATGCGCCGCCCGACAAGGAAGACTGCCGACCCTTCATCGAGGTCGCCGCCTTGCTCGGCGCGGCCGCCATCAACGTGCCGCGCGTACTCGCACAAGACCTGCAACAGGGATTCCTGCTGCTGACCGATCTGGGCGGCCGTACTTATCTCGATGCGCTACGGCAGGAACCGGATTCGGCCGGGACGCTGTACGGCGCGGCGATCGCCGCGCTGGTGCGCATGCAGCAGCACGCTGCCTGTACAACGCTGCCGCACTACGACCGCACGCGGCTGTTGCGCGAAATGGAAATGCTTCCCGAGTGGTACATCGCACGGCACCGCGGCTTTGAACTCTCCGAACGCCAGCGTGCGGGCTTGTCCGCTTGTTTCGAGGCACTACTTGCCAACAACCTCGCGCAGGCGCGGGGCTTCGTGCATCGCGACTACCACTCGCGCAACCTGATGGTCTGCGATGGCGCCGCAGGCCAGGGCGACAACCCGGGCGTGCTCGACTTCCAGGACGCCGTGCAGGGCCCGCTGACCTATGACCTCGCCTCGTTGCTCAAGGATGCCTATATCGAGTGGCAGGAAGAGCGGGTGCTTGACTGGAGCATTGGCTACTGGGAAGCCGCGCGCAAGGCCGGCTTGCCGGTCGCGTCGGACTTCGGCCTCTTCTACCGCGATTTCGAATGGATGGGGCTGCAACGTCATCTCAAGGTGCTTGGGATTTTCGCGCGCCTGCATCACCGCGACGGCAAGGATCAGTACCTGGCCGACCTGCCGCTGGTCATGCGCCATGCGCGCAAGACTTGCGAACGCTACGGCGCACTGCTGCCACTTCTGCGGATACTCGACACAGTCGAGAAAGCCGACTTGAAGACCGGGTACACCTTTTGATGAGCGGCGCGCGTCGCAGTTGGCGCATCGAGATGCGCGCCGGCCTTGTCGCGATCGCCCCGCTGGCGCTGGGCAGCATCCCCTTCGGCCTCATTTACGGAGTGCTGGCGATCAAGGCCGGCCTGTCGCCGTTGCTTGCAATCGCGGTGGCGTCCCTGGTGTTCGCCGGATCAGCGCAGTTCATGATCACCCAACTGGTGGCCGCAGGCACACCGTTGCTACTGATCTTGGGGTCAGTCATGACCATCAACCTGCGCCACGCCCTTTACTCGGCGGCGCTGGCCCGGCACCTGGCGCACTTGGGTTACGGCTGGAAGGCGCTGCTTGCCTACCTCCTGACCGATGAAGCCTACGCGGCCTCGATAAAGCGCTTTGACGAGACCGGCGCTGCCGACAACCGGCACTGGTTCCTGCTGGGTGCCGGGCTCGGCCTATGGTGCGTCTGGCAGATCAGCTGTATCGCGGGCGTGGCACTGGGTGGCCGGATTCCGGCCGCATGGTCACTGGATTTTGCCGGTACGCTGACGTTTATCGCAATCGTGGTGCCCTTGCTGCGCGATCGTCCGGCATGGGCCGCCATGGCAGCGGCCGGACTGGTGGCGGTGGCAGGACAGGCGCTGCCGTACAAGCTGGCCATCATGGCCGCCGCCATAGCGGGCATGCTGGCCGGCGTCGCGGTCGAGCGCGCTTGCAAATCCAGCCTTGAAACACCGGCATGAGCTTGTGGATCACCATGCTGGCCGCCGGCGCGATCACCTTCGCCATTCGCCTGTCTTTCATCGGCGCCGCCGGCCGCATCGATGCCCCCGCCTGGTTCATCCGTTTCCTGCGTTTCGTGCCGGTGGCTGCACTGAGCGCACTGGTATGGCCGGACCTTTTGGTTGGCGACCCGGGCATGCTGATCATGCAGCCACGCCTGTACGCCGGACTGGCCGCGGCACTCGTCGCCTGGACCACTCGAAACGTGATGCTCACCATCGCCACCGGCATGCTGGCCCTGTGGCTTTTGCAATGGCTTCCCGGCGGCGCTTGAAAATGCGCGGCTCTTCTCCACGCGGCATCGCCCTGGTTGTCTGCCCACTGCGGGCCGCGATCCCGTGAAGGCCATGATTCTTGCGGCAGGACGCGGTGAGCGGATGCGCCCGCTCACCGATCAAAAGCCCAAACCATTGCTTGAGGTGGGTGGCAAGGCCCTCATCGTCTGGCACATAGAACGCTTGCGCGCGGCCGCAATCCGCGACATCGTGATCAATCATGCCTGGCTGGGCGGGATGATGGAGCGCGCGCTGGGCGACGGCGCCGCGCTCGGCGTGCGGATCACCTACTCCGCCGAGACCGAGGCGCTCGAAACCGCTGGCGGCATCGCCCGTGCATTGCCGCTGCTGGGCGAGGCGCCGTTTCTGGTGGTCAACGGCGACGTGTATTGCGAATGGGATTTCCGGCGCGCGTCAAGCGCGGCCGCGCGCCTTCTGCATTCGTCGCTCGCCGCCTGGCTGGTGATGGTTCCCAATCCACCGCAACACGCGGGCGGTGATTTCCGCATTGACAACGGAGTGATCCGCGACAAAGGCATGGCTGACGCAAGCGCTGCGTACACCTTCAGCGGCATCGGCATTTATCGCCCCTCGCTATTTGCGGGCGTCCGGCAAGACGCGAAAGCACCGCTGGCGCCGCTGTTGCGAAAAGCCATGGGCGCCGGGCAGGTTGCCGGCGAATTGTTCAATGGCGCCTGGACTGACGTCGGCACCCCGTCACGCCTGCACCAACTCGACGCCGCGCTGTGCTTGGCGCGCAGCGCGCGAACAGGCCTAAAATAGGGCGCATGCAAGTCATCGACATCGCCCCATTCGCCGCGCGCCGCGCGCGCCTTCTCGATACCATGCGCGCTGCCGGCGGCGGTATCGCGATCATCCCCACTGCAGCGGAGCGGCCACGCAATCGCGACACCCATTTTCCGTACCGGCACGACAGCTATGCCTATTATGTTTCCGCTTTCACTGAACCGGAGGCAGTCACCCTCCTCATCGCCGGTGCCGAGAGCAAGTCGATACTTTTCTGCCGGCCCAAACACGAGGAGCGCGAGATCTGGGACGGATTCCGTCACGGGCCGGAGGCGGCACGCGCGGCCTTCGGCTATGACGAAGCCTGGTCGATCGAGGAGTTCGACAGCCGCCTGCCGGCCCTGATGGCCGGTCAGGCAAACCTCTTCTATGCGCTCGGCTTCGACGCCGCCTTTGACGCACGGGTCACGCATGCGCTCAACACGGTGCGCAACATGGCGCGCTCCGGCCTGTCGGCGCCTGCGGTCATCCGCGATGCGCGCGCGCTGCTCGACCCGATGCGCGTGGTGAAAGATGAAAGCGAGATCGCCATCATGCGCGCGGCGGCCGCGATTTCGACTGAAGCGCACAAGCGCGCGATGCGCGCCACCCGGCCTGGGCGCCATGAATACGAGATCGAGGCGGAGTTGCTGCATGAATTTCGCCGTGGCGGCTCCGAGTACCCGGCCTATACCTCGATCATAGCCGGCGGCGGCAATGCCTGCGTTCTGCACTATGTACTCAACAACGCCGTCCTCAAGGATGGCGACCTGCTGCTGATCGACGCCGGCTGCGAACTCGCAAGCTATGCCAGCGACATCACTCGCACCTTCCCGGTCAATGGCCGCTTCAGCGGTCCGCAGCGCGATCTTTACGAACTGGTGTTGGCCGCCCAGGCGGCGGCGGTTGCGATGACGCGACCGGGTGCCCCCTACAACCTGCCGCATGAGGCCGCAGTACGTGTGCTCGCGCAAGGCATGCTCGACCTGGGATTGCTCAAGGGCTCGCTGGATGCCGCCATCGAACTGGGTGACAAGCGCGAAGGCGGGTACTTCCGCTTCTACATGCATCGCACCGGGCACTGGCTCGGACTCGATGTGCACGACGCCGGCGACTACAAGCACGGCGACACCTGGCTGCCACTGGCGCCGGGCAACATGGTGACCGTCGAGCCGGGCATCTACGTGCGGCCGGCAGCCGACGTCGACGAACGGTTCTGGAACATCGGTATCCGCATCGAGGATGATGCTCTGGTCACCACCGACGGCTGCGAACTGATCACCGCCAACTGCCCGAAAAGCGTGACCGACATCGAAGCGTGGATGCGCGCTTGAAGCCCTGAGTGAACGCAGCGCCCATCCTGATTGCCGGCGCCGGACCGATCGGCCTGGCAGCGGCGATCGCTTTGCATCGCAGCGGACAGCGGGCTCTCTTGATCGATGCGCGGGCGCGCGACGCCGGGGCCCGCGACCCGCGGGCAATTGCCTTGTCGCACGGCAGCCGCCTGATCCTCGAACGCATCGGTGCCTGGGGCAACATTGTGGCCACGCCGATCCGCGAGATCGAGGTTTCGCAAGACGGCGGTTTCGGGCGCTCGCACATCGCCGCCGCCGATCATGGCATCGAAGCGCTCGGCTACGTGAGCCGGCTCGGCAGCCTGACCGCGGCGCTGATGGAGACCGCTCTCGCACTGGGTATCGAAGTGCGTTTCGGCAGCGCGCTCGGGCGTGCCGGCACGGTACCCGGCGGCATGCTGGCCGACGTGGCCGGCGCGGCGCTCGAAACCTCGTTGCTGGTGCGCGCGGAAGGGGCCGTGGCGGTGCCTGCCTCCAGCAACAAGGATTATCACCAGAGCGCGATCGTGACCGAAGCCTGGTGCCGCGATGGACATCGTTCCTGCGCGCACGAGCGCTTCACCCGCGCAGGCCCGCTCGCCCTCCTGCCACTGGAGACCGGCTTCTCGCTTGTCTGGTGCATGCGGCCCGCGCAAGCGCAGCAACTGGCGAGGCTGTCAGACGCGGAATTCATGGAGGCATTGCAACAAGCGACACGCTTCGCGCCGTATCGGTGGTCGCGGCTAGCCGAACGCCACATCTATCGGCTGGCGCTAATGCGCCGCGGCGCCGACGCGGCGGCGCGCGAAACCGCGCTGGGTAACGCCGCGCAATCGCTGCACCCGGTGGCCGGCCAGGGCTTCAACCTGGGATTGCGCGATGCATTCGAGCTTGCACTGGCCTTGGGCGATGGCGTGAGCGACGGCGCGCTTGCCCTCTGGCGCGCGCGCCGCCGGCGCGATCGCGATGCGATGGTAAATACGACTGACCGCTACGTTTCCCTTTTCTCCAACGACCTGGCGCCCCTGCGCATGGCGCGCGGCCTGGCACTCGCGCTGGTCGATCTTGTGCCACCGCTGCGCGCCCTGGTGGCCAATCGCATGATGTTCGGCAAGCGCTGAAGCCGCGTCCGCATTCACGCCGACGCTGCACGCGATACACGCCACGAGCACGGGCGGCAAGGAATGATCTCGGCGTATATAATCCGCGCCCGCGCTCAAAAGATAAGCAATCCACTCCGGAACATCGCCCCGTGAAGATCGGCCCGCACATTCTTCCCAACAATCTGTTCGTGGCGCCGATGGCGGGCGTCACCGACCGGCCGTTCCGCATGCTTTGCCGCAGCCTCGGCGCCGGTTACGCAGTATCCGAGATGATCGCCTCCAATACCGCGCTCTACGCGAGTCGCAAATCGCAACGACGCATGGACCACAGCGGCGAGTCGGCGCCGATCGCCGTGCAGATCGCCGGCGCCGAGCCGGCGATGATGGCCGAGGCCGCGCGGGTCAACGTCGCCCAGGGAGCGCAGATCATCGATATCAACATGGGCTGCCCGGCCAAGAAGGTTTGCAACAAGTGGGCAGGCTCTGCCCTGCTGGTCAACGAGAACCTGGTCGCCACCATTCTCGACGCGGTCGTGGCCGCCGTCGACGTGCCGGTGACGCTCAAATTTCGCACTGGCTGGGACCCCGAACATCGCAATGCCGTGCGCGTGGCGCAACTGGCCGAGCGCGCCGGTGTGCGCATGCTGACCCTGCATGGCCGCACGCGCGCCTGTGGCTTCAGAGGCCATGCCGAGTATGCGACCATCCGCGCGGTGCGCCAGGCGGTGGCCATTCCGGTGGTGGCCAATGGCGATATCGATTCACCGGCCAAGGCGCGCATGGTGCTGGCGGCGACCGGTGCGGCGGCGCTGATGATCGGTCGCGCAGCGCAGGGACGCCCCTGGATCTTTCGCGAAATCGCACATTACCTGACCACCGGCACGACTCTGGCACCACCGCGCGTAGAGGAAGCGCGCGAATTGCTGCTGGCGCACCTGGAAGACCATTACGCGTTTTACGGTGAATTCGCCGGTGTGCGCACCGCACGCAAGCACATCATCTGGTATACCCGCGGCCTGGCCGGCTCGACCGGTTTCAGGCAGCATATGAATACACTCGACACCAGCGCCATGCAAATGCGTGCGGTCACGGATTTTTTCAAGGCACAGGCCCAACTGCGCGAGCGTCTGGAGTATCAGGACCCGCCGCGCGTCGACCTGGCTGCCAACGACGAACATACGGAGGCGCTTGCCGCATGAGCAAGGGACAGGACAAGCACAGCGAGATCGCCGAATGCGTGCGCAAGAATCTCGAAAAGTACTTTCGCGACCTTGACGGGGCCAAGCCGGGCCCGGTGTACGACATGGTGCTGCACGCAGTGGAAAAGCCGATGATCGAGATCGTGCTCGACCAGGCCGCCGGCAACCAGACCGAAGCCGCCGAGGTGCTCGGCATCAACCGCAATACCCTGCGCAAGAAAATCCAGTTCCACAACATCAGATAGGCGGCGCAGGCGCGAGCGCAGCCCGCGCCTGTGATCCGCGGAACGCAGACCGACCACCATGATCAAGCAAGCCCTGTTGTCAGTGTCCGACAAGACCGGTATCGTCGAACTCGGACGCGCGCTGGCAGGGCTGGGAGTGCGCCTGCTTTCCACCGGCGGCACCGCGCGCGCGCTGCGCGATGCAGGGCTTGCCGTTACCGAGGTCGGCGACTACACCGGCTTTCCGGAAATGCTCGACGGCCGCGTCAAGACCCTGCATCCGAAAATCCATGGGGGCCTGCTCGGTCGGCGCTCGCTGCCGGCGCACGTGGCAAAGATGAAGGAGCACGGCATCGAGCATATCGATCTGCTGTGCGTCAATCTCTATCCATTTGCCCTGACAGTCGCCAATCCCGACTGCAGCCTGGAAAACGCGATCGAGAACATCGATATCGGCGGGCCGACCATGCTGCGCTCGGCGGCGAAAAACTGGGAGGATGTCACGGTGGTGGTCGATCCGGCCGACTACGGCGCGCTACTGGCCGAGCTGCAGGCCAATCACGGCACCACGCTGCGCAACACCCGCTTCGCCCTGGCAGCCAAGGTGTTCACCCACACCGCCGCCTACGACGGTGCCATCAGCAACTACCTGACCAGCATCGCGGAACCGCAAGGCCACGCCGCGCGCCACGCCTTCCCCGACCGTTTGAACATGCAGTTCATCAAAGTGCAGGAAATGCGCTATGGCGAGAACCCGCATCAGGCGGCGGCGTTTTATCGCGAAGCCATGCCGGCGCCCGGCACCCTCGCAGGCTACACACAATTGCAGGGCAAGGAACTGTCGTACAACAATATCGGCGACGCCGACGCCGCCTGGGAATGTGTCAAGACCTTCGACGCCCCTGCCTGCGTGATCGTCAAGCACGCCAACCCGTGTGGCGTGGCAATCGGTGCCACCGCGCTCGAAGCGTATGCGAAGGCGCAGAAGACCGACCCGACCTCCGCCTTTGGCGGCATCATCGCATTCAACGGGAAGCTCGATGGCGCGGCTGCGCAGGAAGTCGCCAGGCAGTTTGTCGAAGTGGTGATCGCTCCCGCCTTTGATGCGGCCGCGCTGGCGGTGTTCGCGCAGAAGCCGAATGTGCGCCTGTTGACAGTGCCGCTGGCTGCGGGAGAAAACCGCTTCGACTTGAAGCGTGTGGGCGGCGGCATTCTGGTGCAATCCCCCGATACGAAGAATGTCGCGCCTGGCGAACTGCGCGTGGTCAGTGCGCGTGCGCCCGGCGCCGGCG
>CAYYFR010000152.1:0-12208 GCA_964470865.1 uncultured Burkholderiales bacterium
TGATGGCGCTGGACGTGATCAACGCCCGTGCGAAATGGACCGAAGCGCGCCACCCATTGCTCGGATTCATGTGCGACACGCTGCACCCCGACATCGATCTGAGCGGGACCGAAGGCTACACCCTGCGCGCCCCGGCGCTGCCGGTCGCGCAACCGGCGGCGATGCTGATGTAAGCACGCCGGCCGGTCTGGCGGCGGGCTTTCGAGGGCGGGCGCCTCGTTGCGCACCGCCGGCATGCCGCGCGCGCCTGTCGGTCGCCGAAGTCATCACGATTTGTGAACTGGCGGCAGTGCCGGCGACGATGCCGGCCATTGAGTTGTTATCCTGGCGTTGTTCCGGGCGCACCTATCCCGGCGAAAGGTTACATTGCAGTATTGACCACTACGCTGCGACCAGGACCAAGTCGAGTGCGCGAAAATCACGCAAACATGACAAATGCAAATTCCCTGACCTCGGGCTGGATGCAAGCCGCGAATCGGGGAATCGAGCAACTTTTGTATCGGTTCGGCCTGTTCGCGGTGCCGATCATGATCGGCTTTGTCACGCTCATCGCATTAGCGCTGTGGGGCAGCCAGTACCTTTCGGGCAGTGGCGCGCCGCTCGACATGCGCTTTGCCCACGAGTCTGGCGAAGCGCTCACGCCGGTCGAAGCAAAGCGCCGCCTCACCCAGGCGCTGGCGGTGCGCCATTACGATACGCGCCTGTCCGAAACGCCGGTGTGGGTCGGCTTCAAGATGCCCGGCGCCGAAGCCGGCGTGCCCGCGGTCGTTGAATTGCCGTCCCGGCATGCGGTTGAGGTCGCGTGTTGGGATGGTGCAACGCTGGCGCCGCTCGGTTCGGCGACTCGCCACCAGGCAAGCGGGGGTGTGCGCGAGATCAAGGCCGGTTTTGCCGTTGCCGTAACGCCAGCCGATACCGCGAACGATGTGCTGTGCAAGATCCGCTCGTCGGGACCGGCGCGGATTTCGCTGCTGGGATGGTCCGCTCCCGATCTGGCGATCTCGGCGCAGAAGTTTCATCGCAATTCCGGATTGGTCGATGGCGGCCTGCTGTTGCTTGCCATGTTCATGCTGATGACCGCCCTCATCAGCCGTGAGTGGATTTACGTGCTGTTCGCGGCCTGGCTGGTGGCCAATCTCAGGATGGCGGCAATCTCGGCCGGATGGGATGGCCAATGGCTGGAACGGGTGATTCCGGATGCCTGGGCGTTCGAAGTCAAGAAGCTGTCGATGGCGGCGTTCTATGCCCTGACCTACACCCTGTTCTCGCGTCTGTTCATCGATGACATCAAGCGCGTCGGTTATCGTCCCTTGCTGCTGATGGCGCAATGGTCCTGCGTGCTGGTCCTGGTGTTGGCGCCGTTCCTCTCGTACGCCAATTTCCTGCCTTACCTGTGGGCCACCACGGTGATCGGGATTTCGACATTGCTGTTTTTTCTGGCGCGCATTGTGCTGGTGACGCGTTCCAAAGTCGCGGTCTGGTACAGCGCGGCGCTCGGCATAACGTTGTTCGCGAGTTTTTTCGAAGTCGTTGCCGCTTCGCTCGGTTTCAAGAGCCTGATCGGGGTTTTCAATGCGGTTACCGCCGCGCTTTCCTCGAGCCTGATCGCGGCGATGGCGATCGCCGAGCAGTTGCGCCAGGAGCGTGATCAGCGCGTGAAAGCGCAGACGGCGCTGCGCAGCACCTATGAGGCCATGCCGATTGGACTCTTCACCCTGGATACCAACGGCAATCTGGTGCGTGGCAACCCAGCCCTGCTCGACATGTTGGGCATCGGGTCGGGCGAGGGCAATCGGCACTGGAACACCTATTTCGAGGAGGGCGCATGGCCACGCCTGCAGGACATGGTCAAGGGGGCTGCGCAACAGGAGATCGAGATCAGTGGCTGCAATAGCGGCGTGGCCAACGCGACGGGGGCTTCCAGTGACAAACGCTTTCTGGTCAAGGCAACGCTTGCCAACGACAGAATCGAGGGCTCGCTCCAGGACGTCACCGAAAAATCGAAAGCCTCGGCACAGTTGCGTTTTCTCGCCGAAAACGATCCATTGACCGGCGTGCTCAATCGCCGCGGCGTCGAATTGGCGCTGGGTGATGCGCTGGCCGGTCTGGCGACAGGCCAACCCCTGGCGCTGGCCTATCTCGATCTCGATCGTTTCAAGCTGATCAACGACTTGTACGGGCATGGAGCGGGCGACGAGGTATTGATCCAGGTATGCGAGCGGGTCCAGGAAATGTTGAGCCACGGGCAACGCGTCGGCCGTGTCGGCGGCGATGAATTCGTGATTGTGCTGCCGGGTACGCCGATTCAGTCCGCGGCCTGGTCGTGTCGCGGTGTGATCGAGCGCATCGGCACCCAGCCCTACCGCATCGGCGACAAGGCGTTTCAAGTGCGTGGTTCGATCGGTCTGGTCGAGGTGGCCGCCGGCACCTCGGCCAAGGATGCGATCTCGGCCGCCGACCGCGCCTGCCGGGAGGCAAAATCGGGCTCGGGCGACGGCATGGTGGTGTACGAAAAAAATGCCGCCGCATTCCGCCAGCGCGAGGCGGAACTGCGCCTGATCGAGCGCCTTGGCTCGTCGAGCGCGCACGAGGGGCTGTTCCTCGAGATGCAACCCATCATGTCGCTGCAGTCGCCGCATGACTCGCTCAACTTCGAAGTGCTGTTGCGCATGCGCGAGGCCGACGATACCGTGGTGTCGGCGGCATCGATCATTTCGGTGGCCGAAAACAACGGCCGCATCGGTGTCATCGATCGCTGGGTACTGGCAACGGTGCTGGCGTGGATCGACGCCAACTACGACCGTTTGAAGCGCACCCAGTTCATCTGCATGAACCTGTCGGGCGCGTCGCTCAATGACGAACGCTTCATCCATGATGCTTTCGCGTTGCTGGCCCAGTATGTGCATGCGGCCGGCCGCTTGTGTATCGAGATCACTGAAAGCGTCGCACTGCATGACCTGGAGAATACCCGCCGCTTCATCGATCGGGTGCGTGGCTATGGCGCCAAGATCGCGCTCGACGATTTCGGTGCCGGCTATACCTCGTTCTCGTATCTCAAGGAGCTGCCGGCCGACGTGCTCAAGATCGACGGCAATTTCATCGTCGGCGTGAATTCCCATCCGTCGAACCTGGCGATTGTCGAGGCCATCGTCAGCCTCGCCCGCAACCTTGGCATGAAGACCATCGCCGAATGGGTGGAGGACCGACCCACGCTCGAAGCGCTGGCGGAGGTCGGCGTCGACTACGTGCAGGGCTATGCGGTGGCGCGGCCGCAGTCGCCGACCCGCTTGCTGGCGGCGGCCTCGTCAGCCAGCTTCATCACCGACGAGCGCTTGCTGCAGTTCGTGCGCACCCTGCACGGCGCAGATCGCACTCTCGAGTTGTGGGATGAGCTGGAGGCCGTGCGGCCGGGCGGCTTGCACTGATCGATACGGCCTGCGTGGTGCGCAGCGCCACGCAGGCCGTTCGCCGTGGCGCGACATGTCGCGGGCGGTGGATCGTTTCAAGGCTTCCGCGCGCCGCCGCTTGCGGCTGAACGCCGGACGTACAATCCGCGCTGCGTATTTTCAAGGCCGAAGGCAATCGCGATGAATCCGGTACCGGTAATCGCCATCGACGGCCCCTCTGCCTCGGGCAAGGGTACGGTGGCCCAGCGGGTGGCGGCCCGGCTCGGTTACCGCTATCTTGACAGCGGTGCCATCTATCGTGCGGCCGCGGTTGCCGCCACGCGCGCGGGCATCGGGCTTGACAATTTGCCCGCCTGTGAGGCCGCGCTTGCGGCCTGTGCGGCGGGCATGAAGTTACGCTTCGACGGCGACCGGGTATGGCTGGATGGCACCGATATCAGCGCGGCAGTACGTTTGGAGGCTGGGGGGCGCGATGCCTCGAGGATCGCCGCGCTGCCGGCCTTGCGCGCCGCGTTGCTCAAGCGCCAGCGCGATTTTCGCATCATGCCCGGGCTGGTGGCCGACGGTCGCGACATGGCCTCGGTGGTCTTCCCGGACGCGGCTCTCAAGGTATTTCTGACTGCGGATGTGGCTGAACGGGCGCGTCGGCGAACCGCGCAACTGAGCCCCGCGACAGGCTTGCCGAAATCACCTAAAGGATTGATGGAAAAAGAAAATAATGCTACTATTCGCGCCCCTTTTGATGCTGTTCTGGCGGATCTGGCGGATCGCGACAGGCGTGATGCGGTGCGATCGGCCGCGCCGCTTTTGCAAGTAGCCGGTGCGCGACTGCTCGATACGAGCGCGATGTCCATAGATACTGCGGTCGATACAGTGCTGGCGTGGTATCGCGACGCTGTGGACGGTGGCTCAGGGGGAAAATGAAGTGAAGCAAGGGGGTGCTGACTATTCCTCAAGTCGGTTCCTATTTAAACCAACTCCCTGTCGCCGGCCTCAAGCGGGCAAGCGCGGCACGGACCAACCAGCAGGCCTTCCTCAATGTCCCTTACCCAACAAGCCGCTAGCGTGGCTAACGAATCCTTTGCCGCCCTGTTTGAAGAATCCCTGAGTCGTCAGGAGATGCGTGCAGGCGAAGTCATCACCGCCGAGGTGGTGCGCGTCGACTACAACTTCGTGGTTGTCAACGCGGGCCTCAAGTCCGAGAGCTACATTCCTCTCGAAGAATTCAAGAATGATTCCGGTGAATTGTCAGTCAAGGCCGGCGATTTCGTCTCGGTCGCCATCGACTCGCTGGAAAACGGTTTTGGCGAAACCCTGCTTTCACGCGACAAGGCCAAGCGCCTGTCGGCGTGGATGGATCTGGAAAAGGCGCTCGAATCGGGCGAACTGGTCACCGGTGTGATCACCGGCAAGGTCAAGGGCGGTCTGACGGTAATGACCAACGGCATCCGCGCGTTCCTGCCGGGTTCGCTGGTCGACACGCGGCCGGTCAAGGACACCACGCCCTTCGAGGGCAAGACCATGGAATTCAAGGTCATCAAGCTCGACAAGAAGCGCAACAACGTGGTCGTATCGCGTCGCGCAGTGCTTGAGGCCACGCAGGGCGAGGAACGCGCCAAGCTGATGCAGACCCTGGCCGAAGGCGCCATCGTCAAGGGCATCGTCAAGAACATCACCGACTACGGCGCGTTCGTCGACCTGGGCGGCATCGACGGCCTGTTGCACATCACCGACCTGGCCTGGCGGCGGGTGCGCCATCCGTCCGAGGTGCTCGCGGTGGGCGATGAAATCACCGCCAAGATCCTCAAGTTCGACCAGGAAAAGAACCGGGTGTCGCTGGGCGTGAAGCAGCTGGGCGAGGATCCTTGGGTCGGCATCGGCAGGCGTTATCCGCAGGGCACGCGCCTGTTCGGCAAGGTCACCAACCTGACCGACTACGGTTCGTTCGTGGAAGTCGAATCCGGGATAGAAGGCCTGGTGCACGTGTCGGAAATGGATTGGACCAACAAGAACGTGCATCCGTCGAAGGTGGTCGCCCTGGGCGATGAAGTCGAAGTCATGATCCTGGAGATCGATGAAGATCGGCGCCGTATTTCCCTGGGCATGAAGCAGTGCATGCCCAATCCATGGGAAGACTTCTCGATGAACCACAAGAAGAACGACAAGGTGCGCGGCGCCATCAAGTCGATCACCGATTTCGGTGTGTTCATCGGCTTGCCGGGCGGCATCGACGGCCTGGTGCATTTGTCCGACCTGTCCTGGTCGCTGACCGGTGAAGAGGCGGTCAAGAACTTCAAGAAAGGTGACGAAGTGGAAGCGACCGTGCTGGCAATCGACGTCGAGCGCGAGCGCATTTCGCTGGGCATCAAGCAGCTCGATGGCGACCCCTGGACCAGCTTCGTGGCAGTCAACGACAAGGGTGCAGTGGTCAACGGTCGCGTCAAGAGTGTCGACGCCAAGGGCGCCGTGGTGATGCTGGCCGACGATGTCGAGGCGTATCTGCGTGCGTCCGAGATTTCGCGCGACCGCGTGCAAGATGCCAGCACCCTGCTCAAGGAAGGCGACACGGTAGAGGCGGTCATCATCAATGTCGACCGCAAGAATCGCAACATCAACCTCTCTGTCAAGGCCCGCGACTCGGTAGAGGAGCGCGACGTGATGGCGAGGGTGCAGGCCGATGCGGGCAATGCGGCAACCGGGACGACCAACCTGGGGGCCTTGCTGAAGGCCAAGATGGACCAGAAGTAGGCCACAAGTCCACCCACCGGCATGACCAAATCGGACCTGATCGCGCGCCTGGCCGCGCGTTACCCGCAGCTTGTTGCGAAGGACGCTGACTTCGCCGTCAAGACCATTCTCGACGCCATGGCCGAAAGCCTGGCTCGCGGGCAACGGATCGAGATTCGCGGATTCGGCAGCTTCGGGCTGAACTACCGGCCGCCGCGGGTCGGGCGCAATCCGAAGTCGGGCGAAAAGGTGCACGTGCCGGAGAAGCACGTGCCGCATTTCAAGGCCGGCAAGGAACTGCGTGATCGCGTCGATGCGCGTTTGAACGACGAAGCGCAGGCGCGAGCGTCTCTGGCCAGCCGGGCAGCGGCGGCGCCGATGGCGGCGGCGGGCAATTGACCGCACGGTGGAAGACAGAACCTGATGCGGCACGCGAGTGCCGTTTTTTTTGGCGCGCGCGGCCGCCCGACTAGGACCGCGCGCGCAGGCGGTGCCAAAGGGGGCTGGCCATGGGATATCTGACCTGGACGTTGCGTTTTTTCCTGCTGCTGGTTTTTTTCCTGTTCGCGCAAAAGAACTTTGAAATGGCGCTGCTGCGTTTTTATTTCGATCTTGAGTGGCGCGCTCCCTTGATTCTAATGTTGCTGGTGTTCTTCTTTCTGGGCGTGCTGCTGACGCTGCTTGCCTTGCTGCCGCGGCTGTTGCGCCAGCGGCGCGAGACCGCGACGCCGGCGCGGCCTGCGGCCGCTTCGGCCACCCATGAGCCGGTGGCGCCGCGCGACATGTTGCGCTAACCGGCAGGCGAGTCTCGCAAGCATGGAAATCGACATCTGGTGGCTATTGGGGTTGCCACTCTTCTTCGGGCTCGGCTGGGCCGCTGCCAGGGTCGACATCCGGCATCTGGTATCGCAATCGAAGGCATTGCCAAGCTCGTATTTCCGTGGCCTGAATTTCCTGCTCAACGAGCAGCCGGACAAGGCCATTGATGCCTTTGTCGAAGTCGTCAAGGTCGATCCGGAAACCATCGAGCTGCATTTCGCGCTGGGCAACCTGTTCCGCCGTCGCGGCGAGATCGAGCGCGCGATCCGCATGCATTCAAACCTCGTCAACCGTCCGGATCTGGATGAATCCGACCGCCTGCGCGCGGTGTTCGAACTGGGCCAGGATTACTTGAAGAGCGGCTTGCTCGATCGCGCTGAAGATGCCTTGGGCAAGCTTGCGGGGTCGGCCTATGCCGCGCGCGCGCGGGTTCACCTGCTGGAAATCTACCAGCTGGAAAAGGATTGGGACAAGGCCATTGCTGCGGCGAGGCAGATCGAAGCCGAATCGGGCGATTCGCGTCAGATCGAGATTGCCCAATTCCATTGCGAACTTGCCGCACGGCTGCTGTCACAATCGCAGCCGGATGGGGCGCGCGAACAGGCGACTTTGGCAATCAAGGCTAATCGCAAGGCAGTGCGCGCAACCATGATCATAGGCGACATCGAGGCCGGTGGCGGACGACACGCCACTGCGATCGACCATTGGTGCCGGATCGAATCGCAGGATCCGCAGTTTCTTGCATTGGTGGGAACGCGCCTGATTGAAAGCCACCGCGCCTTGAACACGACACGCGAAGGGCTGACACTGCTTGCCGGCTATCTGGATCGCTACCCCTCTCTCGATCTGCTCGATCTGGTATTCGACCTGAAGGTCGAGCTGGAAGGGGCGGAGCCTGCTTACCGGCTGGTGCGCGACGAATTGCGCCGCAACCAGACCATGCTGGGCCTGGACAAGTTGCTGGAAGCACAGTTGATGCTGGCACCGGCCGAGCGCCAGAGCGACCTGCAATTGGTGAAGAATCTGGTGCATGCGCATACCCGCATGCTGACCCGTTACACATGCGAAAATTGTGGTTTCAAGGCGCGACAGTTTTTCTGGCATTGCCCTGGCTGCGGTGGTTGGGAGACCTATCCACCCAGGCGCACCGAGGAATTCAAGCTGGCAGGCTGACCGGTCGCCCTCGCCGGGGTGCGGCTTTGACATTGGCATTCTCAGGGAGTTTTGGATGAAGATCACGATGATCGGAACCGGCTATGTCGGCCTGGTGACTGGCGCGTGTTTTGCTGAAGTGGGCAACGATGTGCTTTGCCTGGACGTGGACGCGGAGAAAATCCGCGTACTCAACGAAGGCGGCATTCCGATTTTCGAGCCGGGCTTGAAGGAAATGGTGGCGCGCAATCGTGCCGCCGGCAGGATTCGCTTCACCACCGACGTGGCCGAAGCGGTGGCGTATGGCGACATCCAGTTCATCGCCGTGGGCACCCCTGCGGACGAGGATGGCGCGGCCGACCTCAAATACGTGACGGCCGCTGCGCGCAACATCGGGCGCCACATGGCCAACCCCAAGGTGGTGGTCGACAAGTCGACCGTACCGGTGGGCACCGCCGACCGCGTGCGCGCGGCGATCGCCGAGGAGCTTGCGAAGCGTGGTGTGTCCCTGGAGTACTCGGTGGTTTCGAACCCCGAATTCCTCAAGGAAGGCGCGGCGGTTGATGATTTCATGAAGCCTGACCGGGTCGTGATCGGCGCCGACGACGAGCGCGCGCGTGCGGCGATGCGTGCCCTCTATGCGCCGTTCCAGCGCAACCACGAGCGCATGATCTTCATGGACATTCGTTCGGCCGAGCTGACCAAATATGCCGCCAACGCCATGCTGGCGACGCGCATTTCGTTCATGAACGAGATCGCCAATCTGGCGGAACGGCTTGGCGCCGACATCGAACTGGTGCGCCAGGGTATCGGCTCGGACCCGCGCATCGGCTATCACTTCCTCTATGCCGGCTGTGGCTATGGCGGTTCCTGCTTTCCCAAGGATGTACAGGCCCTGCAGCGCACCGCCAACGAAGCCGGATTGGGGTCGCGCATTCTTGACGCGGTCGAAGCGGTCAACGATGACCAGAAGCGTGTGCTGGGGGCGAAGATCGTCAAGCGTTTCGGGCCGGACTTGAGCGGCAAGCGCTTTGCCGTGTGGGGCCTGGCCTTCAAGCCGAACACCGACGACATGCGCGAAGCGCCGGCGCTGGAACTGCTGCGCGAACTGCTCCTGCGCGGCGCCAGCGTCACCACCTATGATCCGGTGGCGATGCACGAGGCGCAGCGCATCCTCGGGGACGACCCGCGCATCGGCTATGCCGACAATCCCATGCACGCGATCGAAGGCGCCGAGGCGCTGGTGATCGTGACCGAATGGAAGGAGTTTCGCAGCCCGGATTTCGCGCGCTTGAAGCAGCAACTCAAGACCCCGGCGATTTTCGACGGTCGCAATCTGTATGACCCGCTGATGGTGCGCCAACTGGGCTTCGAGTACTACCCGATGGGACGCCCCGAACTCAAGCGCGGTGGCGCGACGGTTCCGGGCAGGCAGGCGGTTTGAGCGGGCGTGGCACAGGTGACTCGTTGTTGCACGCAAGCTGCGGCAGGCGCGCTCAGGCATTTGCGCAAACCATTTGGAGGCGCATGTGACGCCGCGTGAAGCTGCCGCCGCCGCGCGCATCCTGATTGTGGGCGACGTGATGCTCGACCGTTACTGGTTCGGCGAGGTACATCGCATCAGTCCGGAAGCGCCGGTGCCGGTGGTCAAGGTCGAGCGCAGTGACGAACGCTTGGGCGGCGCTGCCAACGTGGCGCGCAACGCCGCCGCCCTGGGCGCGCAGGTGACCCTGCTTTCCGTGGTCGGCGATGACGAGCCCGGCAATGTGATCCGTGCGTTGCTCGAAGCCGCCGGCATTCGTGCGGCGCTGCATGTGGATTCGCGCTACAAGACCACCATAAAGTTGCGGGTGATCGGGCGCCAGCAACAGTTGTTGCGCATCGATTTTGAAGAGATGCCCAGTCACGAGGTGCTGACCGGAAAGCTCGATGAATTCAAGCGCCTGTTGGCCGAAGTCGACATCGTGATCCTGTCGGATTATGGCAAGGGCGGGCTTACGCATATTGCCGAGATGATTGCCGCCGCCGCCAGCGCCGGCAAGAAGATATTGGTCGATCCAAAGGGCACCGACTATGAGCGCTACAAGGGGGCCAGCATGATCACGCCCAACCGTGCCGAGCTGGCGCAGGTGGTGGGCAGTTGGACCTCCGAAGCTGATCTGGCGGCTCGAGCCGGCACTCTGCGCGCAAGTCTGGCGCTCGAGGCCTTGCTGCTGACCCGGTCGGAAGAGGGGATGACCCTGTTTTTGCCGGACAGGACGGTCCACATGCCGGCGCAGGCGCGCGAGGTCTTTGATGTCTCCGGTGCGGGCGATACGGTGATTGCGACGCTGGGTGTACTGCTCGGCGGCGCGCTGCCGCTGGACCAGGCCGCTGCCATCGCCAATCGGGCAGGCGGCATCGTGGTCGGCAAGCTCGGCACTGCGGTGGTCACGCCCGAAGAGCTGTTCGGCTGACCCTCAGCATCACACATTCGCGGATCACGCCCGCATCGTTTCAGGCTCCACTATCGACAAATGCAAGCGCACTGATGAAAACACGCCTCGCGCGGCCTGTCGTGTTTATTTGGTAACGGGCAACACTCAATTAAGCAGGCGCAACCGGGAACAAGTTCATGGGTTACTACATTGTCACCGGCGCGGCCGGCTTCATCGGATCGAATCTGGTCAAGGGACTCAACCAGCGCGGTGTGCATGACATCATCGCCGTCGACAACCTGACGCAATCGTCCAAGTTTCCCAATCTGGTGGATTGCGAGATCGCCGATTACTTCGACAAGCAGGCGTTTCTCGAGCGACTCGCAGCCGGCGCGTGGGAGGGCGAGATCGAGGCTATCCTGCATCAGGGCGCCTGTTCAGACACCATGGAGGCCGATGGCCGTTACATGATGGAGAACAACTACCGCTACTCGGTAGCGCTGCTCGACTATTGCGCTGAAGAAGCGGTGCCGTTGCTGTATGCATCGTCGGCGGCGGTTTACGGCGGCGGAAGGGTGTTTCGCGAGGACCGCGCCTGTGAGCGCCCGCTCAACGTCTACGGCTACTCCAAGTTCCTGTTCGACCAAGTGGTACGACGCAAGCTCGACGATGCGAGCGCGCAAATCGCCGGTTTTCGTTACTTCAATGTTTACGGTCCGGGCGAAGCCCACAAAGGGCGCATGGCGTCGGTGGCCCTGCACAACTACAACCAGTACCGCGAACACGGTTGCGTGCGCCTGTTCGGCGCCCATGACGGTTACGCCGCCGGCTTGCAGGCGCGTGACTTCGTGTCGGTCGAGGACGTGGTCAAGGTCAACATGTTTTTCCTCGAGCGGCCCGAGGCTTCGGGAATATTCAATCTGGGCACCGGCCGCTCGCAGCCCTTCAACGACGTCGCCTGCGCCGCCATCAACGCCTGCCGTGCGGTCGCGGGCGAAACTGCGCTCACCCTGGCGGAGATTCTTCAGCGGAAGCTGATCGAGTACATCGATTTTCCCGAGGCGCTCAAGGGCAAGTACCAGAGCTTTACCCAGGCCGATATCGCGGCCCTGCGGGCGGTCGGCTACGGCGCGCCCTTTCTCACGGTCGAACAAGGCGTCGCACGTTATCTGGAGGCGCTTTCCAAAGTCGCGGACTGAAGTCAACCGGCCGATCGTGGCCGGCGTTAATCGAAGCAGAACGCGGGCAACGGGCTCGCTTCGACAAACTCTGGAGGCATTTCGATGAAGAAGATCCTGTTGGCGCTGGTGGCTTTTTTCATGACCGTCGGCATGGCATTTGCCGCGGTCGACATCAATTCGGCTGACGAAAAAGGCCTGGACGCGATCAAGGGTGTGGGGCCTGCCAAGGCCAAGTTGATCGTGGATGAACGCAAGAAAAACGGTCCTTACAAAAGCTTGGACGACCTCGCGGCACGGGTCAAGGGGATTGGCGAGAAGACCGTTGCCGGCTGGAAAAAAGATGGTTCGGTGACCACAAGCGGCGGCAGCACGCCGGCCAAGGCCGAGGCGAAGAAGGATGCGCCCAAGGCTGAAATGAAGAAAGACGCCAAGGACGCGCCCAAAGCTGAGATGAAGAAAGACACCAAGGAAGCGCCCAAAGCTGACGCCAAGAAGTGATGTTGCA
>CAYYFR010000152.1:12308-14339 GCA_964470865.1 uncultured Burkholderiales bacterium
ATGAAGAAAGACACCAAGGAAGCGCCCAAAGCTGACGCCAAGAAGTGATGTTGCAGGCGGCTTTGCCGCCGCAATATCCGGCCTGATCGATGTGCGCTGAGCGCCCCTCGATCAGGCCGGCATCGACCCCGCTTTCGCGGGGTCTTTGCGTTCCTGGGATGGGTTCGGACAGTACAATTCATGTTCTTTCCCGACTTGTGCTGCTCGCATGTACGCATCTCTTGACGCCACCATTGGCAACACCCCGCTGGTTTTGCTCAAGCGCGTTCCCGGCGAGGCCCAGGCGCGGCGCGGCAATCTGATCCTGGGCAAGCTCGAAGGCAACAATCCGGCCGGGTCAGTCAAGGACCGGCCGGCGTATTCGATGATCATGCGGGCCCAGGAGCGTGGCGAGATCTCGCCCGGCGACACGCTGATCGAGGCCACCTCGGGCAATACCGGTATCGCGCTGGCGATGGTGGCGGCCATGCGCGGTTATCGCATGATCCTGATCATGCCTGACAACCTGTCGCAGGAACGGCGCCAGAGCATGCGTGCCTACGGCGCCGAGCTGATCCTGACGCCGGCCGCGCAAGGCGGCATGGAATATGCGCGCGATCTGGCGCAGACCATGGAGCGCGCAGGCAAGGGCCGCATCCTCGATCAGTTCGCCAACCCCGACAATCCGCGCGCCCACTATGAAACCACCGGCCCGGAGATCTGGCGCGACACCGGCGGGCGCATCACCCATTTCGTCTCAGCCATGGGCACCACCGGCACCATCATGGGGGTGTCGCGCTTTTTGAAGGAGCAAAGCGCGGCCGTCGAGATCGTCGGCTGCCAGCCCAGCGAAGGCTCGCAGATTCCCGGCATCCGCAAATGGCCGGAGGCCTATTTGCCGCGCATCTATGAGCGCGCACGCGTCGACCGCCTTGAATCCGTGAGTCAGGCCGACGCTGAAGCCATGTGCCGCCGTCTGGCGGCCGAAGAGGGTATCTGCTGCGGGCCGTCGGCCGCCGGTGCCTGCGTGGTGGCGCACCGGGTGGCCGATCAGGTCGAGAACGCGACGATCGTGTTCATCGTTTGTGACCGCGGCGATCGTTACCTCTCGACCGGGCTTTTTCCGGCATAGGTGCCGGCCCATTGACAGAACCGGGGCGGCCGCCGGCCGCCTGGCCGAAGCGAGCCTGGCCCTGTGCTGCCCTCAGCCCTTGTTCCTCCGATCTGCTCCCGAACCATTGCGGCGGGCCGGTAGGGTATCTCTCGGGTATCTCTCGGACCAGGCTCTGGGTGCGGATTGGTGCTATTGCGCTCGCTGGCCGCGCCGTGCGCGCACCGCCTCGGCCAGGCCCAGCACGCTCATGGCGTAAAAGCTGGAGCGGTTGTAGCGCGTGATGACATAAAAATTGGCCAGCCCGATCCAGTATTCGGCGGCTTCGTCCGGCGTGACCAGGTCGATCAGCGCAGTGCGCGTGTCCGGCGGCAGCCCCTGCTGGGCCAGGCCGGCCGAGACCACGCCGTAGCGCGCAAGCTCGGATATCGGCACCGAGGGCAGGATGTCACGCGCCAGAAACTCGCGGAAGGCCGCGCCTTCGACCCTGGCGGCGAAGGCGATGGGCGCATCGGCCACCCAGCCGTGGCCCTTGAGAAAACTGGCGATGCTGCCGATCGAATCGATGAAGCTTTCGCGCAGGTCGATACGGCCGTCGCCATCGAAATCGACCGCCCAGTTGCGCCATGACGAGGGCATGAACTGCGGTATGCCGATGGCGCCGGCATATGAGCCGCGCACGCTGAAGACATCGATATCGTGTTCGCGCGCAAACAGCAGGTAGTTCTCCAGTTCGGAGCGAAAGTAGGCGGCACGCCTGGGATAGTCGAAGGCGATGGTTGCCAGCGCGTCGATCACCCGCCAGGAGCCGCGGTTGCGGCCATACACGGTTTCCACACCCATGATGGCGACAATGATCTCGGCCGGGACGCCGTACTGCGCCTGCGCGCGCGCCAGTTCCGCCGGGTAGCGGTTCCATAGTTCGACACCGGCCTGGATGC
>CAYYFR010000153.1:0-4695 GCA_964470865.1 uncultured Burkholderiales bacterium
CCTGAGCGGCCGGCAGCACCGTGACCGATGAAGTACGAACACCACAACAGCAACCAGAACAACAGCATCACACGGGGCGAGTTCTGCGCGCTGCCCAACAAACCGACAACCAGGCCGCCGACCATGGCCCCGGCCAATGCAGGACCCCGCGCATGCGCTCGACCGCCATGCATGCGCAAACCCGAAAGCCCCATCGCAAGCAGCGCCAGCAGCGGCAACAATCCGGCCAGCCCCTGTCCGACGAGCGCTTCGAGATACATGTTGTCGATGTGCCAGGGAAAGTAGTAATACCTGCCGATTGGAAACCAGCGCGCGCCTGCCGCCTCGAACCCGCCATTGACAAGCTGCGACGCACCTTCGCCTGCCCGTACGGCCAGATTGTCAACCTCAATGACCTGCCCGGCGCCGGCGCCGACGGAAAAAAATGCCAGGCGCGGCGCGTACCATGGTCCACCCGCAAGCCGGGTGCCATCGACGTCTACTTCGACCCGGTGCCAGGCGCCCGCTGCCACCGGCAATCGGCGGCCAGCGCAGTCCGCCTCGTAGATCAGGTGCCGTTCGCAGATGCGGATGAAAAGCTCCGCCGCGCCGGCCGAGCGCACATCGAGGCTGACGCGATAGCCCGCGCCGGGGCTCGGGGTGATGCGCTGCGACATGGTGAAAACGCCGCCAAGCTTGCCGATGCTGCGCGGCCCGAACACACGGGCGAATCGATGGCCATCCGTAGCGATGATGGAATAGCCGCCCGGCACTTCGACTTGGCGTGGCGGCAGCGGGAATTCCGCCGGAAAGCGCCCGATACCGCGCCCGAACAGCCAGTCGAAAGGGGTCTGCAGCATTTCCACACCGGCTTGCCAATGCGCAAGCCGTGCGCTGAAATCACGGTCGGCCAGTTCGATGCGGCGCGTCAGGTAGGACTCGCCGGAAGCCAGGGCCGCGACTTCGACCAGGAGTGCGATCGCGAGGGTGAAGGCGCGTTGACCTTGCACCGCCGCCGGCCACAACGTCCAGCGGGTTGAGACGTTGCAAGCCAGCGCCAGCCACACCAGCGCTACCGCACAGAACGCATCGCGCAAGGCGGCGCCGTCGGCGCCGCCCAGTGCCGCGATCGCCGCCGCCGAGAACCAGCCGAAAAGGAGGGCCGGCAAGTTCTGCGCCCGCCCCGGTGCACCTGCAGACACTACGCCCAATACCAGCAGCACGCCAAGCGCAAGCAAGTGGGTCCATGCGCCGACCGCCAACGCGCTTGCCACCAGCACAGCCACGCTGCCCATGCACAAGCCAAGCCCGATCCATTTCCAGGGCGGCCTGCCGCAGCCGAATGCGCCACGCGTGCCGATCGGCATGGCCGTGCCTGCCAGCACCAGGATGGTCAGCCCGCCGGCGTAGGCCTGCGCACGAAATGCCAGCAGCAGCGCCACCAGCGCCAGCAACAACCAGACCAACCCGCGAACCCAGGATCCGCGCAGCCGCGTCACCACAGGTGCGGGCGTTGACAAACGCAGCGCCAGCATCACCACTACCGCAACACCGATGGCCAGATACAGGCCGCGCGAATAAGTGGCGACGCAGGCATAGGCTGCCAGCGCCAACAGCACCGCAGCCAACCAGGCCCACCTGCGCGAGCGCGCGTCAATCAGCAAGGCCAGCGCAAAAGGGACAGTCAATGCGAGGTAAAAGTCGAGCGCCGCACCACCCAGATGCATCTCCCAGAACAGCGCCGTTACGCGGTAGAAGCGCGAAAAATCGAACAGCCCCGGAAAGGCGGCACGCTCCCACAACACGCCACCGCAGGCAAGTGCCAGCCCGCAGCAAATCCCGCTGGTGAACAAGCGCATGGCGCCGGCTGGCGAGCGCGTGAATTCGACCTGCATCAAGGGCAATAGCAAGAGCGCCAGCAGCAGGCTCTTGGCCACCCGCAGCGGATTGAGCCAACCGGCATAGTGCTGGTATAGCCCAAAATCAAGTGGCCCGGCGCGCGCGAGGCCGATTGCCAGCGATATCAGCGTGCTGACGGTCAACGCGCCCAACGCGACCCGCGCCATGCCGGAAAAAGCCGCTGCCGATGGCACACGCGCGGCGCCGCTTGCGGCGAGCAGCAGGCGCGCGTAGCCGCCGGCGACAGCGCCCAGCACCAGTAGATCGAATTCGTCGAACATCAGGGCCCCGGTCCAGGGCGACAAATTGGCCACCGGCAGCAATGCCGGCAGGCCGATGAGCCAGGCAGCAGGCCAGCGCCACACCAGCGCGGCCCACAGCACCAGGAGCGCTGGCGCCCCCCACGGTGCCAAGGCATGCGAGCCGGCCAGCACGAGCCCCAGGCCCAGGCTGCCGACGGCGGCGAAGAAGCATGCGATTCGCAACCACGGCCAGGCACGCCCGCTGCCCGGTGCCCATCCCGCAGTGACCACCCTCAACGGCCGGTGGTTTGCAGCGCCCCTGGCTGCAACAGCGGCGCTGCGATCGGCCGCGTGCGCCGCGGGTGCGCGTAATCCAGGCGCGGCGTCAGGTCGAACCCGCCCTGCGCTTCGATGCGCAGCGCGCGCCCGACGAAGGCCGAACTGCTGCGCAAGCGATAGTCATGGCCGTCGGCATCGACACAGTCGCTACGGCCGACGAACAGATTGTTGCGATAGTCACCGGCGCCTGCGGATTCAAGGCCGGTGCTCCCCAGCAACAGGTTGTTGATCGCCACCAGCGTGCGCTCGCCCGCCCTGAGCGCCAGAAACACCCCGCCTTCCACGCGGTCATCAACCAGGGTGTTGTTGACCAGGTAGAGCAGGTTACGGCGCGCCAGGTAGCCTTCCGCACCGTAGGAAACCAGCACCGGGTTTTCGGTGCGGGTGCCCTGCCCGATGATGTTGCCCAGCACGCGCGCGATACCGCCATTCGGAAACTCGAGCTCGTAACTGGCGCGCCCGCCTTCTTCATCGGTCAGGCGGTTGTACAGAATGTGATTCTCGGCGGCCCGGCTCTTCAACAAATGGCCGACCCGCGCGTGATGGAAATAGCTGCCGCTGACCGTGAGCTTGCCAATCGGGCCGACATAGAGATTGTGCGAATAGCCATCGCCGAAACCGTTGTGGCCGAACTCGCAACCCGTGATCTCGAGTTCGGCCTGCGGGTCGCCGGCGGTGAGGATGCCGTTCTCGTTATCGAAAAATCCGCAGTCGCGCAAGCGCAACCGGCCGCGCTCGAAGCGGATGCCGGCGCCGTTGCGATGTACCACGCGGGCACCGCTGAAATCGATGCCCTCGACCTGCATGTCGCCGCCGCGCACCACCCAGATACCCTTGCCTTCGACATGACGGCCGTCGGCTATCAGCCGCACGCGGCCGCCGCTGGCGCGGATGGTCAGGCGATCCTGCGTCCACACCGCGACATCGCCCATGTAGTCACCGGCGTCCACCTCAAGTGTGTCGCCGTTGCCTGCGACGCGCGCCGCCTGTGCCAGGCTTTTTACCGCACGCGCAGGGCCCACGGCGATCACGCGGCCAGCGCGGCGCTCCGGCTCCGGCGAGACAAGCGCCCCCTGACCGCGCGCAGCGCCTGTGCCACCCAATGCCGGCCACAACAACAGGCCCAGGCAAGCGCGGCGCGAAAGCTGCCGCCGCCGTGCAAGCCAGGCCGCTGTTGCAAGCGCATGCGGCGGGCCGGCGCGGACTTCCCAAGCAGCCCCGGCAGGCAAGCGCGGCAATGCGGCCATGCAGCGCCGCTCAAGTTCCATCGACGGGCGCGGCCAGGCGGACAATCCAGGCGCGCGTGGCCTCTTCGACCGCACTGCGCGCCGCCGGCACCGTAAACGTATGGTCGGCATCCGGCAGGTCCAGGCGTGTCAGCCGCGGACGCTGCAACAGGCCGGCCCACTGCGGATCGGATTTCGCGCAATCCAGAAACTCCTGTGCGGTGCCATCGCAGCCGCTCAGAATCATCAGGATCTCGCCGTCGAAGGCGCGAAAACCGGCTGCCATCAGGCTGCGAAACGACTCTGTCTGGTCAACCTCGGCAGCCCGCGCCGCGCGTGCAAGGCGCCAGTTGCGCACCAGTTCGGCCACCGACGCAGCAAGGTTGGTGCGCCCGCGCAAGAGCTTGCTCCAGAAATTCGGCTGCAGCAGACGATCGCCGTAATAGTGCCGCAGCCGCACCCGCGCCAGGCCATGTTCGGAGCGTACCCAGGGGTTGAGCAGGCACAGGCCGCGCACGCGGGCATCGCGCTGCCGCAGCCAGTACATCAGCGCCGCAGACGCGCCATCGCAGAGCCCCCACAACACCACCGAGCGCACTTCCGGGCAGGCAGCGGTCAAGGCGCCGATCGCCGCCCCGATATCCGCATCGACCTCTTCGAACGAGCGCACCGCGCCGTCACTGTCGCCCATGCCGCGGTAATCGAAGCGCAGCACCGCATGGCCGGTCGCGGCCAGAGCGCGCGCCAGCAGCAGGAATTGCCGGTGGCTGCCGACCCGGTATTGCGGGCCGCCGACGATGATCACCACCGCGGTCGCGGCCGGCCGCAGCGGGCGCGACAAAATCCCCAGCAGGCGCTCGCCGGCACACTCGAACCCGAGCGCGCTCTCCGAATAGTCTGGGGTCAGTGCAGTCACTGGACCACCCTCGCGTCAGTGCGCGTCATCGTCCCCGGGGGAGCGCATTGGAGCACCCTCCTGTCACTGCGTGACATCCTCCCCGGGGGAGGAT
>CAYYFR010000153.1:4795-14238 GCA_964470865.1 uncultured Burkholderiales bacterium
GACATCCTCCCCGGGGGAGGATGAGCGCGCCCTTCGGGCGGCCGCGCGGGCGCGCTCATGGCGGCTCCAGCGCGGCGGCCGGCTCCAGCGCGGCAAGCGTCGCTTGCAAAAGCTCAGGGCTGACCGAAGTCTCGACGGTCTGCCAGAACGAAGGCACGTCGAGCACCACGCCACGCACCTGATGGCCGGCCGCACGCCATTGCGCCAGCCTGACCGAAAGCGCTGGCGACAGCGCGGTATCGGAGCCGCCGGCCATCTCGAAACACTCGATGCGCAATCCGCCGGCAGGCAGGCGCATCTCGGCGGCCGCCATGCCGCGCGCCAGAGCCGGGTTGAGCCGGTAGCCGGCCACCACCACGTAATCGCCCTGCTCCAGGTCGTGATACAGGGCGGTATAGTCACGCGCCTGGCGGCCGGCGGCAACGTCGGCCACGGTCTTCAGGCGCAAAAACTGGCGCAGGGCCTGTTCGCCGGAGACCACCGGTTGCCACATCAGGAAGCCGTGCGCTGCAAGCCCACGCTGCAGCAGGGCCGCCCCCAAGAGGCAGCCGGCGCGCAGGCCCCAGAGCCACAGCGGTGCCTGAACCCGTTGTCGCAACCAGGCCAGCCCGGCTTCGAGATTTTCGATCCAGCCCGGCCAGGTGGCTTCGCCAAAATCCCCGCTGCTGTCGCCGCATCCACAAAGATCGATCTGCAGCACGGCGAAGCCCGCTGCGGCAAGCGCGCGCGCCTGCAGCGCCGCCATGCGGCGCGACCGATTCATTTCCTCGGCCAGCGGGTGTATGTACAAGACCGCGCCGCGCGGTGCGCCCTGTGCGGGAAAATACAGGCCAAAGCAGCGCTCTGCCCCGGCCTCGATGAAAAAAGCCTCGAAAGGGATTTGTGCTACCGTCAAGCCGATACCTTGCGCTCAACAAAAGCCACCAGCGAGCCCAGCGTGGCGAATACCGCACCATCGATTTCGTCATCCTGGATCACGAACCCGAACCGCTCCTCGAGAGCGGTCAAGACCCCTACCACCGCCATGGAATCGAGCTCAGGCAACACCCCCAGGAGCCGCGTTTGTTCGGTGAATGCCAACGCTTTGCCCTGCAATCCGAGCGCCCGATCGAGAATGCGCAGCGATTCTTGTCGTATGTCGACCAACTGATGCCACCTGAGAGAGTTTCGAAGATTATACGTCGGGGATTTGCCCGATCCGGCACACCACGCGGTGGCCGCAGGCGCCGCGCGCCGCGCGCCCGGTGCCTGGAAAGCCGCTGATGCCAGGCCCCGCCAGCGTTGTCGAACTGCATGAATTCAGCGACCTTACGATTGCGGCCCCGGAATTGCTCGCCTGCGAAGCACAGGACCTGTTTGCCAGCCCCGCCTGGTTTGGCACCCTGCATGCGCACGGCTTCGCCGCCGACACCCCGTTGCGCTTGCTGGTGGCCGGCGACCGCGCCCGGGGCACGCGGCTGGCGCTGCCGCTGGCCGGTGCCGGCGAAGTGGTCTCCCTGGCCAACTACTACAGTTGCCTGTACGCCCCCATCACCTGCGCAACCGATCTCGATCCACCGGTGCTTGAGGCCGTGCTCCGGCACTTGCGCAGCGCACCCGGGCGCCCCGCCACGCTGCGCTTCTGCCCGCTGGATGGCGCAGCCGCATTCGCCCGCGCCCTGAAACCGGCGCTTGCCGCAGCCGGCTATCTGGCGGACAGCTATTTCTGTTTTGGCAACTGGTACCTGGCCGTGGACGGGCGCTCGTATGCGACAGTCTTCGCCGGCTTGCCGGCAGCGCTGCGCAATACCGTGCAGCGGCGAGCGCGCCGGCTATCGCGCGAAGGCGCCTGGTCGATCGCCATCGAGGCCGGCGCCGGGCCGGCGCTCGAGACCGCAATCGCCGATTTCACCGCCGTGTACGCCGGCAGCTGGAAAGACCCGGAACCCTTCCCGCGCTTCATCCCGCAGTTGTGCCGCATGGCGGCGGCGCAGGGCTGGCTGCGCCTGGGCGTGCTCAAGCTGGGCACGCGGCCGATCGCCGCGCAACTGTGGCTGCATCACCGCACCAAGTCGATGATCTACAAGCTCGCCTACGATCAGGCGTTCGAACGCTTTTCGCCCGGCTCGATTCTCACCGCCGCGATGCTGCGCAACGCCATCGATATCGACCACGCCACCGAAGTCGATTACCTGAGCGGCGACGACGCCTACAAGCGCGAATGGATGAGCCATCGGCGCAGCCGCATCGGCATCGTGGCCTTTGATCCGGCCACGCCGCGCGGGCTGATCGGCGCTGCACGCCATTTTTCGGCCAAGCGCCTGCGCGCCTGGCGCTACCCGCGCGCGACTGCCGCGACAGCCGACCTTGGCTAAACTGGCGCCTTCCAGCAATGCGGCGGCAAATCGCCTAGCCGCGATGCCTGCGCCCCCGATGACCCATCCCGTCCTGTTGCACGACCTGATCCGGATTTCCGCCGCCCGCGATGCCGAAGCCATCGCGCTCGAAGCCGGCGCTGTGGCGCTCTCGTATGCAAGCCTGGCACAAGGTACGGTGCAGTTCGCCAATGGCCTGCTGGCGCTCGGCCTGGCACGCGCCGACCGCGTCGCCGTTTATCTCGAGAAGCGCTTCGAGAGCGTGACCGCAATATTTGGCACCAGCGCCGCCGGTGGAGTGGCGGTGCCGATCAATCCGGCGTTGAAGCCGGGACAGGTCGAACACATCCTGCGCGATTGCGGCGTGCGCATCCTGGTGACTTCGCCTGAGCGCCTGCGCACGCTGCTGCCGATCCTGCCAGCCTGCGGCGCCTTGAGCGCGCTGATCGTGACTGACGAGCCGAGCGCGGAAGCCGCGCCCGCCGGGCTGCCGCTGCATCCCTGGCACTGGCTCGCAAGCGCGCCGACGGCAACCGCCCATCGCGCCATCGATGCCGACATGGCGGCGATTTTCTATACCTCGGGCAGTACCGGCAAACCCAAGGGCGTGGTGCTGTCGCACCGCAACCTGGTGGTCGGCGCGCAGAGTGTGGCCGGCTACCTCGGCAATACGGCCGGCGACGCACTGCTGGCAGCACTCCCCTTGTCGTTCGACGCCGGCTTCAGCCAGCTCACCACCGCTTTTTGCGTTGGTGCGCGGGTGGCACTGCTCAACTACCTGTTGCCGCAGGACGTGCTGCGCGCCATCGAACGCCACCGCATCACCGGCCTGACCGCCGTGCCACCGCTCTACATACAACTCGCGCGTCTCGAATGGCCGGCCCGCGCGGGCGCCAGCCTGCGCTATTTCGCCAACACCGGCGGCCACATGCCGCGCCAAGTGCTGGCGCAATTGCGCCAGCGCCTGCCGGCCGCCGCGCCCTACCTCATGTATGGCCTGACCGAAGCGTTTCGCTCGACCTACCTGGCGCCGGAAGAAGTCGATCGCCGCCCCGATTCGATCGGACGCGCCATTCCCAATGCCGAAGTGCTGGTGTTGCGCCCGGATGGCACGCCCTGCGCAGCGCAGGAGCCGGGCGAGCTGGTGCATCGTGGCGCACTGGTCGCAATGGGTTACTGGAACGACCCGCAAGCCACCGCCGCACGCTTCCGCCCGCTGCCGGCGACCGCTTTGGCGCATGCGGTCGGCCTGCCGCTGCCGGAACTTGCGGTGTTCTCCGGCGATACGGTGCGCGCCGACGCCGCAGGCTTCCTCTACTTTGTCGGCCGCCAGGACGACATGATCAAGACCTCCGGCTATCGGGTCAGCCCGACCGAGGTCGAAGACGCGGTCTATACCTCGGGTCTGGTGCTCGAATGCGCGGCCTTCGGCATCCCCGATGCGCTGATCGGCCAGGCCATCGCCGTGGCGGTGGTCACCCGTGCCGGCGAAAGTTTCAACCAGGATGCCCTGCTCGCATTCTGTCGCGGCAGCCTGCCCGCCTTCATGCTGCCCACACGCGTGATGGCGCGCGCCAGCGCGTTGCCGCGCAATCCGAATGGCAAGATCGACCGTCGCGCGCTGCTGGCCGAATGCGCCGCGCCCGATGGCGCATAGGCAGGCCCGATGAGCGCCGTGCCGGGCCGTGGCGCATCCGCGCCCGACCTCGAGGCGCCGCACCGGGGCGCATGGCTGTGGCTGGCCTACTGCGCGTTCGTGATCTATGGCAGCCTGGTGCCGCTGGATTTTCGAATGTTGCCGCTTGCCACAGCCTGGCGTGCCTTCGCCAACGCTCCCATGCTCGATCTTGGCATCGAGAGCCGCGCCGACTGGATCGCCAACGGCATTTTGTACATTCCGGTCGGATTCTTGAGCGTGAGTGCGCTTTGCAGCAAGAGCATCGGCTTTGGCCGCTTAAGCGCCGCCTTCATCGCCGCCGTTTTCTCGCTGGCGCTGGCAATCGCGGTGGAATTCACCCAGCTGTTTTTCCCGCCGCGCACCGTCTCGCTCAATGATCTGCTGGCCGAGACCATTGGCGCTGCCGCCGGCATCCTGCTGGCGGCGCGCTGGGGGCGCTGGTTCCGCGCGCTCGCCACGAGCGCGCGCGCCCACACCGAGACCCTGAAATCGCATTTGCTGGAAGCCTATGCAGTGGGCTTTCTGGCCTTGAGCCTGTTTCCCTACGATTTCCTGCTCTCGTGGACCGAGGTCGAGCAGAAGTTTGCCTCAAACCGGCTCGGTTGGCTGTTCGCCAATGCCTTGACCGCAGAAAACTGGATCATCGCCGTGCTGGTGCGGCCGCTGGCGGAAATGGCGGCCGCGCTGCCGGTCGGGGTATTGGTTGCGCGCTGGCTGGGTAGCGGGCGCGACTGCTCCCTGCAACGTGCGCTCGGCGCCGGCCTGCTGCTGGGTGCGGCAATCGAGTGCGCTCAGTTTTTTATCGCCAGCGGCTATACCCAGGGCGTATCGGTGCTCACCCGCAGCGCCGCATTCGGCCTGGGCGCGCTGGCGTGGAACGCGCGCGCGCGCCTTGGCCTGCCCGCGCTTGGCAGCATGATCCGGCGCTCGGGCCTGATCATCGGCCCCGCCTACCTGCTGGGCCTGGCGGCGGTCAGCGGGCTGCTGCGCGGGCAGTGGCAGATATCCCACATGCCAACGGCCATCGCCGACCTGCACTTCATGCCGTTCTACTACCACTACTTCACCACCGAGGCCAAGGCGCTCAACAGCCTCGTCGGCGTGGCGGCGATGTATGTGCCGGTGGGCGTACTGTGCTGGGCCTTCGGCGCCGGTTCGCGCACCGCACTGGTACTGGCCGGCCTGCTGGCACTGGGCATCGAGGCGTGCAAGACAATGGTGCCGACGCTGCGCGCCGATCCGACCAACCTGTTGGTCGGCGCCGGCGCGGCATGGCTCGCCGTCCAGTTGCTGGCGCGGGTCGCCGGCACGGGCACGGCGCGCATCCGTCCGCTTTCCGCGACCGCCGCGCATCCGCAAGCCAGGGTGCAGATGGATCGGGACATCGCGAGCGTCGCGCCTGCCATGCCCGCAGCCCTGTGGCCGCCCTTGCGCCTCACACCGTTTGCGAGTTTGCCGCTGGCCGTCAAGGTTGCCATGGCCATCACCCTGGCCGCAGTGCTCGCCTGGCTCACGGATTTTCCGACCCAGCCCTGGCTGCTAGGCGCGCTCTACGCCCTGTGCGCAACAGCCATCTGGCGCCAACCCGCCTGGATCTTCGCGATCGTGCCGGCAGCCTTGCCGATGCTCGACCTGGCCCACTGGAGCGGCCGCTTCTACCTGGATGAATTCGACGTGCTGGTAGCAGTAGGCCTTGTGATCGGATTCGCGCGGGTGCCGGCGACAAAGCGCCGCATCCGCGACCCGGCACTGACCGCGGCTTTGCTGCTGCTGGGCGCCGCCTATGCGATCGGCACGGCGCGCGGCCTGTGGCCGCCCAACTGGCCTGACGCCAATGCCTTCAACAATTACTTCAGCCCCTACGAGGCGCTGCGCATTGGCAAGGGCGCACTGTGGGCAACCCTGCTGTGGTGGCTGTGGCGGCGACTTGCGGCCCGGTCGCGTGCGCCGGTCACGCTGCTGGCAGGCGGCCTGGCCGCGGGCCTGGCCTGGAGCGCAACTGCGATCCTGATTGAACGGCTGGCATTCAGCACTCTTTTCGACTTCACCCGCGACTATCGCGTCACCGGGCCGTTTTCGCAAATGCATACCGGCGGCGCCTACATCGAATGCTTTCTGACGGTGGCCACGCCGTTCCTGTTGCTGCTGCTGCTGCGCACCCGCAGCATGCTGCTGCGCACCGCCGGCACGGCCTGCCTGGTGGTGACGGTCTACGCGCTGATGGTCACATTCTCGCGTGGCGGCTACGCTGCCTTCGCCATCGCGGTGTGCCTTTGCCTGGCGGGATTTCAGCTAGGCGCCGGCAAGCTCAAGAAGACTCTGCCAGTCGCGGCGCTGCTGGGGGCCCTGGTGGCGGCAATAGCGCTGCCTATCCTTTTTTCACCCTATGCCCAGCAGCGCATTGCCGGCACCGCGGCCGATGTCAAGGTGCGCGAAGCCCATTGGGCCGATGCCCTTGACATGATGGCAACCGATCCATTGACCCGCATGCTAGGCATGGGACTGGGCCGCTTTCCGGAAACCCACTACTGGAAAAGCACGGAAATCACGCGCTCCGCCAACTATCGGCTGCAACATGATGGCGACAATCTGTTCCTGCGGGTCGGCGCCGGCAGAGCCATGTATATCGACCAGATCGTCGATTTCGATGCGGGTTCGTCGCACGTGCTGAGCGCCCGCGTGCGCGCCCCGATTGCCGGCGCCAGCCTGACCGTTTCGATCTGCCGCAAGTGGCTGTATTCCTCGGCAGACTGTGTGGGCCGGGAACTCAAAGCCGGCGGCGCCCCAAACACCTGGCAAAGCCTGAGCGCCAGCTTTCCACCCGACAAGACCCTGCGCGCCTGGCCGATCAAGTTTTCCATCCATTCCCCGGCCGGGCCTGCGGCCATCGATATCGACGATGTCGCGCTCACCGGCGCGGCCGGCCACAACCTGCTGGCCAATGGCGATTTTTCGCGCCAGCTCGACCACTGGTTCTTCAGCAACGACGAGCACCTGAACTGGCATGTGAAAAACCTGCCGCTCGCCCTGCTGTTCGACCTGGGCGCGCTGGGCCTGGGCGCGGCTACGCTATTGACGCTGCTCGGCATGTGGCGGGCAGGCCTTGGCTGGCTGCGCGGCGAGGCTTTTTCCGGCGCGCTTTTTGCCGCCTTATCCGGCTTTTTGATTGTCGGCATGATTGATAGCCTGATCGACACGCCGCGCTTTCTGTTACTTTTCCTGTTTCTCACCCTTTTGGCCTGCGAAACGCGCCCGAAGTCGCCCCCTGATGAACAACCCTAAACCGGTGCACGCACCGATGCTGCAGTTCCCGGTGCAAGGCGGCGAATTGTGCGTCGGCGGGATTGCGCTTGGCCGGCTCGCCGCGCGCGCCGGCGGCACACCCTTCTATGCCTATGACCGCGCGCTGATCGCCGCGCGCGTAGCGGAACTGCGCGCGCTCCTGCCGCCCATGATCCAGTTGCACTATGCGATCAAGGCCAATCCGATGCCGGCGCTGCTGGGATTCATGGCCGGCTTGGTTGACGGCTTCGACATGGCCTCGGCCGGCGAACTCAAGCTTGCCCTCGATACAGGTATGGCCGCGGCCAACATCGGCTTTGCCGGACCGGGCAAACGAGCCAGCGAACTGCGCCAGGCGGTAGCCGCAGGCGTGCTGGTGAACGCAGAATCGGCGCGTGATATTCAACTTCTGGCGCAGGCCGGCAAGGCCGGCGGCTGGCCGGCACGGCTGGCACTGCGTATCAATCCCAATTTTGATTTGAAGAGTTCCGGCATGAAAATGGGCGGCGGTGCCGGCCCGTTCGGCATCGATGAAGAACAGGTCGAAGCGCTGCTGGCGCAGGTTGCACAACCCGGGTTGGCCTTCGAAGGCTTTCACATTTACGCCGGTTCGCAAAACCTGCGCGGCGACGCGCTGGCCGATTGCCTGCGAGCCGCCTATGCGCTGGCCTGCCGTCTGGCGCCCATGGCCCCAGCGCCGCTGGCGAGCATCAACCTGGGCGGCGGCTTTGGCATTCCGTATTTTCCCGGCGAAGAACCGCTGGACCTGGCGCCGATCGAAAGCGCGCTCAAGGATATCGCCGCTAACGCCCGGCAACGCTTCGGCGAGATCAAGCTGATCCTCGAACTCGGCCGCTATCTGGTGGGCGAAGCCGGCGTCTACGTGACACGCATCATCGACCGCAAGGTGTCGCGTGGCCAGGTTTTTCTGGTAACCGACGGCGGACTCAACCACCACCTGGCCGCCAGTGGCAATTTTGGCCAGGTGCTGCGCAAGAATTATCCGCTGGTCATCGGCAACCGCATGGGCGCACCTGCGGCCGCCGCGCCGGTATCGGTGGTCGGGCCCCTGTGCACGCCGCTGGACCTGCTGGGCGATAATGTGCTGCTGCCGCACGCTGAACCGGGCGATCTGGTGGTGGTGTATCAATCCGGCGCATATGGCGCGAGCGCCAGCCCGCAAGCCTTCCTGGGCCACCCGCCGGTTACCGAGCTGCTGGTCTGAAGAAGGCGACCCATGCCCCCATACAAGGATCAAACATGAGCATCACCATCAGGGCGCGCGCGCCGTTGCGCCTGGGCCTGGCCGGCGGCGGCACCGACGTCTCGCCGTTTTGCGACCTGCATGGCGGCCTGGTGCTCAATGCCACCATCGACCGCTACGCCTATGCCGTGATCAAGACCCTGGATACCGCCGTGGTCCGCTTCAATGCCACCGATCAGGAGCGCGGCTGCGAACTGCCGCTCGCGGCCCGCTACCCGCTGGACGGCGAGCTCAACTTGCACCGTGCCGTATACAACACCATCGTCGAGAAATACAACGGCGGTGCGCCGCTGGCAATCGAACTTTCCACCTTTTGCGATGCGCCCGCCGGTTCCGGCCTGGGCTCTTCTTCGACGGTGGTGGTGGTGATGCTGCGCGCGTTCGCCGAGCTGCTCAACCTGCCGCTGGACGACTACACCCTGGCGCACCTGGCCTTCCACGTGGAGCGGGTGGATTGCGGCCTGCAGGGCGGGCGCCAGGACCAGTACGCGGCGACTTTCGGCGGTTTCAACTTCATGGAGTTCTACGCCGACAACCGCGCGGTGATCAACCAGCTGCGCATCAAGAACTGGATCATCTGCGAGCTCGAGGCCTCGCTGGTGCTCTTTTACACCGGCGTATCGCGTGAATCGGCGAAGATCATCGCCGAGCAGACCAACAACGTGGAAACCCGCAGCGGCCAATCGATCGATGCCATGCATGCGCTCAAGGCCGAAGCGGCCACCATGAAGGAATGCGTGCTCAAGGGTGATTTCGACGGTATCGTCGATTCGATGCGCAGCGGCTGGGAGAACAAGAAAAAACTGGCGCGCAGCGTATCCAACCCGCACATCGACCAGATCTACAGCGCCGCCTGCGCCGCCGG
>CAYYFR010000154.1:0-14079 GCA_964470865.1 uncultured Burkholderiales bacterium
GCGCCGAACTTGCCGTGCGTGATCAGAACCGACTGGCGCTGCATGCCCGTATTCTGCCGATCATGGACATGCGGATGCGCGCACGCGCAGCCGCGATCGTTGACCTGTGGGAACGCGAGCGTTTGTGCAGCCAGATCTATATCGACGCATGGCGCGAATTGCTCGCAATGCCTGCGGATGAAGCCGTGAAACGACTGAGCGATCCACAGGCACGCGTCCTGCGCGTCAATTCGCCGCTGATGTGCATGGAGTTGCCGGCATGAAGCTCGAACAAATCGAGGAGGTGTTGCTGGCAACGGCGCGTCTGACGAACCATCGCAACTTCGTCGTGGTCGGAAGCGGTCGATACTGGGCGCGGTGCTTGAGCCGCCGCAACGCATGGTCGCGTCGATTGACCTTGATTTTTTCCTGAAGTTCGACCCGGAACGCGTATCGGACATCAATGCGCAGCTCGGCGAGTCAAGCGCGTTCGCTCGCGACAAGGGCTATTTCGCCTACGCCCTGTCGCCACGCGTTTTGTCACTTCCCGCAGGCTGGGAAACCCGTCTGATCCAGCTACCCTTGAAGGGCGGTCTGGTTGCCTGGTTTCTTGACCCCAATGATTGCGCCTGCTCCAAGCTGATTCGCGCCAACGCCAACGACATCGAATGGGTGCGTGCCGGTCTGAACGCACGCATATTGGCCGAACCGACAATGCGTTCGCGGCTTGGTCACATGCAAAACGTGATGGACGGCGACGTCGCCAGGGCGATGACCGCGCTCACCGCAAGCCTGGCGTAGTTCGGGCATTGCGCCCTCGATAGCAGCCTGGCCTCAGGCAATCGCAAGCGCCTCCTGGCGCCGCCGGAACGTCTGGCCGAATTCCCGCGTCGTGGCATACACCGCAGGCAAGGGCCGGCCGTTTGGCAAAGTCATCCAGATGCGCAGCAACAGGCGGCGCCTCTCCGGCGCGGGGTCATCGACGTAGGACGTACGCGAATGCAGCACCGAGAAGTTGTTGCCGATCTGAATGTCGCCCGGCTGCATGTCGAACGAAAGGTGCCAGTTCGGATCGTTGCAGATCTCGTCGATCAGGTCGAGCACCTCGACCTGCGGCGCGGTCAGACGCGGCACTTCGGGAAAGCGCTGCGCGGTCTCGATGTAGCGGCGCTTGTGCAACACGTTCATGCGCCCGGCGTGCCAGGTGAGGATGGGCACGCTCTGCACCTTGATGTCGGCCGCGTTCTGCGCGCGCGAATCGAAGTGGAACGGCTGCTGCACCACGCGCGCCAGATCCGGCCGGCGGCGCAGGATTTCGTTGAACAGGGAGCCGGTGCTCATGAGCTTGCTGGTGCCGCCGGTCTGCGCGGTGCGCACGCACAAAAGCATGAATGCATCGCCGCCGTCGTTGTGAAAATGCAGTTCGTCATTGGTTTCATAGCCGCGCGTGCTGTTGTCGCCATCGACACGCTTGCCGGTATCGGTGACCTGATGCATGCGGTTGCCGGCGCGGTCCTGGCCTTCGGCCGTGCCCACATGACCAGCCAGCCCCCAGAACAGCAGGCGCGCCTCTTCGATCGAATAGCGCTCGATGGGCAACCCGCGCAAAAGCGCGAAGCCGCGGCCGTCGGCAACCTCATCGCGAATCGCCGCCAGTCGCGGCGCCAGAGTGGGCAGCGGAAAGTGTTCGGGCCTGATGTCGATTAGGCCGATGCCGGTGGCCTGGGCATATGCCAGCGCAGCATCGATCTCGCCGACATCGCGCGCGTCGAGCGCCACGATCCAGTGGTCGCGCATGCGCATCTGCTCGCCCTTCCAGACGTTCGGGCCGGTGACTTGCTGCAGAAGGATTTCGCTCATTGTTGTCTCCTTGTTGGTGGTGCTTCGACTGCGGTCAGGCGCGGCCAGCCGGTGCCGCGCCATCCTGAGCCCGGCTTCAATTGGCCGGTGATATCTTCAGCTCGCGCGCCAGGCGCAGCGCGTCTTCGGTATCCACTTTCAGGCGCGTCGCCAGCTCCTCGGGGCTGCTGAACACGATATCCGAACCGATCGCGCGCTGCTTTTCGACGAACTCCGGATTGGTGAGTACTTTGCGCGTGGCTTCCGACAAGACGCGCACGATCTCGCGCGGCAGGCCGGCCGGGCCATGCAGCGAATACCAGCCCTCGGCGCGGTAGCGCGATTCGCCCGATTCAATGAAGGTCGGCACGTCCGGCAGGGCACCTGAGCGCCGCGCCGAGGTCACACCGATCGCCTTCAACTTGCCGGCGCGAATCTGCGGCAGCATTACCGGCACCAGCGCGGCGGCCATGTCGACCTGGCCCGAAATCGCGTCGGTCATGGCAGCGGCGCCGCCCTTGTAGGGGATGTGCAGGATGTCGACCCCGGACTGCGCATTGAGGAGCTTGGCCACGTATTCGAGCGAGGCGGTGGCCAGCGTGATGCGCCCGGGCCTGGCACGCGCAGCCGCCAGCAACTCACGCACGTTCGAGAACGGCGCGGCCGGATTGGCGCACACCACGTAGGCCATGGTGTTGACCTGTGAAATCGGCGCCAGCGTCTTCTGCGGGTCGAACGGCGGCACCGGTCCGGTGGCGAAGTTGGTGGCCATTACCGACGAGCCGAACAGCAAAGTGTAGCCGTCCGGCGTGGCACGCATGGCCTGCTCGGTGCCGATGTTGGTGACCGCGCCGGGCTTGTACTCGACCACGATCGGTTGACCCAGTTCGCGTCCGAGCAACTCGACGAAGGCGCGAGCAACGATATCGGTGGTGCCGCCGGGCGGGAACGGGACGATCACGCGTACCGGGCGCGAGGGATAGGCCTGTGCCCACCCTAAGCCAGGGGCGGCGATCGTCGCGGTTGCCATGCCTGCGCCGAGCAGGCGCCGCCTGACTGCGCATTGCAAGGGATTGGCCATGCCGAACCTCCGTCTTCACAGCAAACGTTGCAGCACCAACGCAGCGCCGGAACACAACGCCGGACCAGATTTCCCTATTCTAGCGGCGCGCGGCCGGTTCCCGGAAAGCCGTGGCTGCATGCCGGTGGTCGATGCCGGATTCGTCGGCATCGGGCCACCATCTGCCCTGCGATCGTCGAACCCAAACCATGGGTCAACGACCATGCAATGCATCATTTGCAACAAGAACTGTTCTCGGGCAGGACACCGCTGCTTCGGCGACGATCAATGCGCACAACGGCCGATACCAGTTGACATGCCGGGCCGACATGTCCGGCACCGGACGTGGTCAGTCTGCGGTTTCCTGCAACAGGCGCTGAACCACGTTGCAGAATTCCTCAGCGGCGTTGGCCTTGAAAATGACGCTGCGTACGCCAGCGGCGCTTGCCTGCGCCTGCAACTCGTCGGTAATGAAGCCCGAGGCGATCACTACCGGCAAGTCAGGCCGAATCTCCCGCACCTCCCGCGCGACATCCAACCCGGAGAAGCGCGGCATGTTGTAGTCGGTCACCACCAGATCGAAGCGTGCGGGGTCAACTTTGAGCTCGGCCAGCGCCGCGGTCGGCTCCACGTGGCCGCTCACAAGGTACCCACGCCGTAGCAGCAGGCGGGTAACCAACAAAACCAGAGACTCGTCATCGTCGATGTAGAGCACATGGCGCCCTTTGCCCGCGGCCGCGGGCAGCACCGGCGCCGCCGCTGCTGCCGGAGCGGCGATCGTGGCCTGTACCGCGGGTAGGTAAACGTCAAACCGACTGCCCTTGCCCGGCTCGCTGGTGACCGTGATTGCGCCCTGGTGGGTGCGGACGATGCCATGCGCTACCGCGAGGCCGAGTCCGGTACCTTCGCCCAATGGCTTGGTGGTGAAGAAAGGTTCGAAAATCCGCTCTATGGTCGCGTTGTCCATGCCGTGGCCTGTGTCGCTTACGCGAAACACGACATAAGGCCCCGCTGACAGCTCGTCGGATACGGCGCGCGACGCGACAGCATCGAGCGTCTCGGCCAGAACGTCGATGACGATGCGTCCCGGGTTCCCTTCCATGGCCTGCTCGGCATTCACACAAAGATTGAGCAGCACCTGCTCGACCTGCGTCTTGTCGGCCAGAACAAGGCCGGTATCGGCGGCGACCTTCGCTTCAACCTGGACCCGCGCCGCAAGGGTCGAGCGCAGCAGGCGCACCACTTCGGCAACCACCGTACCGGGCTCGATCAACTTGAGGGCAGTGGGTTGGCGGCGGCTGAACGACAGTATCTGCTGCACCAGGTCGCGTGCCCGCATTCCCGCCTTGCGGATCTCCGCCAGGCTTTGCTGCAGGCCCGGACTGGCCCCGGCGTCGTCGCGCGCCAGTTCGACATTGCCCAGGATCGTGCCGATGATGTTGTTGAAATCATGCGCGATGCCGCCGGCCAGCGTGCCAATCGCCTCCATTTTTTGCGATTCACGCAACTGCGCTTCGAGCGATGCCCGTTCCCTTTCGCTGCGCTTGCGCTCGGTGATGTCACGGGTGATTCCCAGCAGGGTGTCGATGCTGCCGCTGGCGTCGCGCATCGGCGCGGCGTGCGTTTCGAGCCAGCGCCGAGCGCCTTTCAGGCCAATCACCTCGAACTCGAGCGTGCCTGCTTCGCCGTTCATCACCCGCTGATGCAAGGCGACGAAGGCAGGGCGGTCCTGCGGCACGATGTAGTCGAGCAGCGCCTGCCGTTGCAGCACTTGCAGCGAGTCGGCCTCGAGCATGGTCAGGCCCGCGGCGTTCATTTCCAGCAGGTTTCCCGCGCGATCGACCACTTTGACGCATTCCGGTTCGGTATCGATGATTGCGCGCAGACGGCGCTCGCTGTCGTGCAGGGCCTGGCGCGCACGGTACTGCTCGGTAACGTCCGCGAAAACCAGGACCACGCCGGCGATGGCGCCAAGCCGATCGCGGATCGGCGCTGCGCTGTCGGCGATCTGGTATTCGATGTCGTTGCGCGCAAGCAGCGCGGTGTGGTTCGACAGGCTCACGACCTCGCCCTGCTCCAGCACCCGACGCACCGGATCCCGCGCCGGCAGGCGGGTAAGTGAATCGACAATGCGAAACACCTCGGCGAGCGGGCGACCGGCCGCGCTTGCCAGCGTCCAGCCGGTGAGCCGCTCGGCAACCGGGTTCATGCGGGTGATGCGGCCGTCCGCATCGGTGGCGATCACCGCATCACCGATCGACTGCAGCGTGATGGCAAGATTTTCCTCGCCGGCGCGCAGCGCCGCCTCGCTGAGGTCGCGCGCATCAAGCATGCGGTTGAACACTGCGGCCACCGCCCGGATCTCCGCAGGCCCGGTCGCGCTCGCCCGGGCGGCGGTGTCGCCTGCGGCGATCCGCTCGGCGACCGCAGCCAGGTCCGCGATAGGCCGCACCGTGGCGCCGCCGATGCGCCAGGCCAGCCACAAGGCCAGCAGCAACACGCCCAGGCCGATGCCGAGAGCGCGTCGCCGGGTGGCATGGTATTCCGCATAGGCCTCGGTCTCGGAGATGCCGGCGACGACTCTCCACTCAGCCCCCGGAATCGTCAGAAAGGTATACAGGCGCTGTACACCATCCAGGCCCTTGGTGGAAATGACGCCTTCCTGTAATCCACGCGTGGCCGCGTACGCCTGCGGGGGCGCCGGAGTGCCAACGAACGCGGCTGCATCCGTGGAGCGCAGCAGGATCACCCGCTGGCGGTCGGTAACGCTCACCGTGATGTTCCTGGGCGTCGATCCGAGCACTTGTTCGCTCATCTTGAGCAAGTCGACCGGCAGCGTGAGCAGCCCGACCAGTTCGCCCGCCGCATTGCGTACCGGATGGGTCAGCACCGAAACCCAGCGGCCGACCTGGCGCCCGCGGAATGCATTGCCGGCGGCAAATTTTCCGCTGCGCAACCCATCCTCGAACCAGGGAAACTCACGCGAATCCAGTTGCCTGATCGGATTCTGGATGTAGGAGCAGATGATATTGCCCTGCAAGTCGCGCAACCCGAGAGCGGTGAACTCCGGATGCAAGGAGATGTAGCTCGCAATGATCGGATCACAGTTTTGCGGATCCATCGCCTTGACCAGGGGTCGTGCGGCCAGGCGCCCCAGGGTTGCCTCGGCCTCGCGCAACTGGCGCTCGATGGCGGCGCCCGCATTGGCGGCCAGAATGCCTACTCTTGCGTGGGCGTCTTCGCGGGCGTGCTCGGCATCGGCAACCAGAAACCAGGCCAGCAGCCCTGCCACCGGCAACATGATGGCAAATGCCAGCAGGAACTGACGAACGCGAATCGACTGGAGAAAGTGTGCGGGGCGCACTGCAGGCAGAGCGTTGAGATTCGGAATCGTCGGGGGCGGAAGCAAACTTGTCAAACGCGTGCCGCGATGTTATCCCAATACGAGTCCGTGCCGGCACCACAGGGACGCCCGGGTTCTGGCAGCCAACACGCGACGCAGGCAGTATGCGCCCGTGCGCGCAAACACCGGCGTCAAGGCATCGGGCGGCGAGCCGCCAGACTTCTGCCGCACAGCGGTCAGGCCAGCGCCGCGTAACGCTCCAGATGATGATCGGCATCGCCGAAGCGCTGCGCGATCGTGGTCAGCCGGCGGAAGGTGTGCGACACCTTCATTTCCTCGGTCATGCCCATGCCGCCGTGCAACTGGATCGCTTCCTGGCTGATCTTGCGAGCGGCGTCGGCGATGCGCACCTTGGCAGCCGACACTGCGCGCATGCGTTCCCTGGGGTCGATGGCGGCATCGATGCGACAGGCCGCAAGGATCGCCATCGAGCGCGCCTGTTCGCATTCGATGAACATGTCGACCATGCGGTGTTGCAAGGCCTGGAAGGCGCCGATCGGCATGCCGAACTGCTTGCGGGTTTTCAGATATTCGAGCGTGGCGTCGTTGGCATATTTCATCGCACCGACCGCGTCGGCGCACAAGAGTGCAGTGGCGAAGTCGAGTGCCTCTTCGAGCGCCGGCAGTGCCGCGCCTTCGGCACCGAGGAGCGCATCGGCACTTACCGCAACCCGATCCAGCCGCACATCACCGGCGCGCTGGCCGTCGACCGTGCGGTAGGCATTGATCGCAAGCCCTGGCGTTGCGCGTTCGAGCAGGAACAGGCTCACCCCGAGCGCATCACCTTCGTTGCCCGAAGTACGGGCGGAGATCACCAGATGGCTTGCCAATGGCGCACCGACCACCACGACTTTCTCGCCTTCCAGGCGCCACCCGCTACCGCTCTTTTGCGCAGTGGTGGTGGCCGGATTGGTTTCGTAGCGTCGGCCACGCTCAAGGTAGGCGCACGCAATGCGTGTGCTGCCGTCGATCACACCGGGCAGCACCGCCGCGCGCTGCGCGGCGGAACCCGCCTTGGCCACCAGGCGCCCGCCGATCCCGATGGCGTCCAGCAGCGGCTCGACCACCAGGGCCTCGCCGCAGGCTTCCATTGCCGCCATCAGATCGACCGCGCCGCCGCCGAAGCCACCGTCGGCTTCGGCAAACGGAATCGCCATCAAGCCCATTTGGGCGAATGTCGACCATGCTTCTTCGTTGATGCCATTGGCCGAATTGAGCGCCGCCTTGCGTGCCTCGAAATCGTATTCGTAGGCCAGGTACTTGCGCAACGAGTCGGCCAGTTGCTGTTGTTCGTCGCTGTAGTTGAAATCCATGTCGATATCCCTTATTCGCTCACAGGCCGAGCGTCATCTTGGCGATGATGTTGCGCTGGATCTCGTTGGAACCGGCGTAAATGCTGGTCTTGCGATAGTTGAAATAGCGTGGCGAAAAACGCGAAGTCAGCGCATCGACCTGGCCGCCATCGACGCCCGTGAATGGCTGCGCTTGCGGTCCGGCGGCCTGCATCATCAGCTCGGTGATCGACTGCTGGATCTCGGTGCCGCGGATTTTCAGCATCGACACATCCGCCCCCGGCGGCTGCCCGGTGCTGCGCATCTTGTCGAGAAAGCGCATCGAGGTGAGTTCCAGCGCGTCGAGTTCGATCTCGGTGCGCGACAGGCGGTCGCGAAAGCGTGCATCCTCGATTAATGGTCTGCCGTTCTTCTTCTCGCGCGCCGCCAGGGCACGCAGGGAGGCCAGTTCGCGCCTTGAGGCACCCACACTGGCGCTGCCCATGCGCTCGTGGCCGAGCAGGTACTTGGCCACCGTCCAGCCCTTGTTTTCCTCGTAGACGATGTTCTCCAGCGGCACCTGCACGTCTTCGAAAAAAATCTCGTTGACCTCATGACCGCCGTCCATCAGGATCAGCGGCCGCACGGTGATGCCGGGAGTCTTCATGTCGATCAGCAGGAAGCTGATGCCCTCCTGGCGCTTTTCAACCGTGCTGTCGGTGCGTACCAGGCAGAAGATCCAGTCGCCGTAGTGGCCCAGTGTGGTCCAGATTTTCTGGCCGTTGCACAGGTAATGGTCGCCGCGCCTCTCCGCGCGCATCTTGAGGGCTGCCAGGTCGGAGCCGGCCCCTGGTTCCGAATAGCCCTGCACCCAGAAATCGTCGCCATCGCGAATGCGCGGCAGGAAGCGTTCCTTTTGCGCCGGCGTGCCGAAGCGCAGCAGCACCGAGGCGCACATGTTGGGGCCAAAGGGTGGCAGATTGGGCGCGCCGGCCAGTCCGAACTCCTCTTCAAAAATATAGCGCTGGGTGATGTCCCAGCCGGTACCGCCCCATTCGCGCGGCCAGTGCGGCACCGACCAGCCCTTGGCGGCCAGAATCTTGTGCCAGCGAATGAAATCTTCGCGCGACAGCCCGCGGTAGGTGGTGACTTTTTCACCAATGTCGGCCGGCAGGTTGACGCCAAGCCAGCTGCGTACTTCGTTGCGAAAGGCCGATTCTTCGGCCGAAAAGCTCAGGTCCATGGTTTGCTCCCTGGAAATGCTCGCATCTGCCGCAAGTTGATCGCCTCTCAGCGCCCTGGAGCCGCGGATGGCGAAAACGCTCAATCTTAGCGACTAGGGCCGGCTCGCGCCATCGGCATCGGGGCAAATCCGAGCAAGCCGGCGGCCCCGTTCAGTACAACCTGATGCCCTGCGACTCGATCACCCGCGCCCATTTGTCGGTTTCGCTTCGAATGAAGGCGCTGAAATCGCCCAGGTTCAGGATCGAGGTTTCGATGCCGCTGGACTTGAACTGCGCCTGCACTTCGGCCGAGCCGACCGCCTCGCGCAGCGCCGACACCAGGATCGATTCGGCGCGTGCCGGCAATCCGAGCGGTGCGGTGACACCGAACCATACAGACGACTCAAACCCGGTGAGCCCCAATTCGGACAGGGTGGGGAGATCAGGTGCGATCGAAGAGCGCGTGCTGCCGGTTGACGCAAGCGCCGTGAGCCTGCCCGACCTCACATAGGGCAGCACCGAGGAAGCCGGCGCGAACATCAGCGCGATACGGCCGGCCAGCAGATCGGTAATCGCCGCCGCGCTGCCCTGGTAGGGCACATGCAGCAAGCTGACATCGGCCATCACGGAAAACAGGGCAGCGGCCATGTGCAGCGCCGTGCCGTTGCCCGCCGTGCCGTAGGCGATCATCCCCGGCCGCGACTTGAGGCGGCGGATCAGCGCCGGAAGCCTGTCGATGCCGAGGTCGGGATTGAGCACCAGTATGTTGGGCACGCGGCCCACCAGCGCCAGCGGCAGCAGGTCGCGCGCGATATCGATATCGGTGGGGCTGTTGGCGGCGCTGTTGATGACGTTGGCGACGGTGGCGAAAAACAGGATGTGCCCGTCCGGCGGTACGCCGGCCACGGCACGCGCGGCAATGCCGCTGGATGCACCCGGACGGTTCTCCACCACCACGTTGTGGCCGATTACCAGTGCCAGTTTCTGCGCGACTATGCGCGCGGCCACGTCGGAGGAACTGCCGGGCTGAAAGCCGACCACGATGCGCACCGGCTTGTGTGGGTAGACATCCTGCGCGGCGACCCCGCTTGCAGTGAGCACCAATGCCGGCAACCAGCAACGTAGCGCATGAGCGAGGCGTGCGGGCCAACGAAAATCGACCCCGGTCAGCTTTCTCATGCAAAACCGCGGGGCAGCATGCAAACCCAGGCGGAAATCGCGCCCGCAGCGGCGCAACCGCGCAACACGGTCGCGATCATGGCGTTGCCGGACACTTTCAACTCCCCAGGCGGTTGGGATCACGCCAGGCACGCTCGAACGGCAGCCGCCACGCGCGGGGTGCCACGAGCTGGTGAATCGCGTTCGGTCCCCACGATCCGGGCGCGTACAAGCGCACCGGCGGCGGCGCCTCCAGCAGAGCGGTCGAAACCTGCCACAGTCGCTCGATGCCCTCGGCGGCGGTAAACAGGGTGCGATCGCCGCGCATGGCGTCCAGAATCAGGCGCTCGTAGGCCTCGAGCACATCGCCGACCAGGCCCGTATCGTGCATGGCGAATTGCAGGCTCAGCTTGTCTAAGCGCATGCCGGGCCCGGGGCGCTTGCCGTAGAACGAGAGTGACATCTTCGAGGCATCCGCAAGATCGAAGGTCAGATGGTCGGGCCCCTGCGCGCCGATGCCCGAGCCGGGCGGAAACATGCTCTTGGGCGGCTCGCGGAAGGCGATGGAAATAATGCGCTGCCCCTCGGCCAGACGCTTGCCGGTGCGCAGGTAGAAGGGCACGCCGGCCCAGCGCCAGTTGTCGATCGAGCATTTCAGGGCGATGAAGGTCTCGGTATCCGACTCCGGATTGACCCCTTCCTCGCGACGAAAGCCGATGTACTGGCCGCGCACGACATCGCTTGGCGCAAGCGGCAGCATGCTGCGGAACACCTTGTTCTTTTCCTCGCTGATCGGCGCCGGTTCCAGCGAGGTCGGCGGTTCCATCGCCATGAAGGCGAGAATCTGGAACAGGTGGGTCACCACCATGTCGCGAAACGCCCCGGTGGCCTCGTAGAAACCGGAGCGCTTGCCCAGGGCAAGAGTCTCGGGAACATCGATCTGTACGTGGTCGATGAAATTGCGGTTCCAGATCGGCTCGAACAAGCCGTTGGCGAAACGAAAGGCAAGAATGTTCTGCGCCGGTTCCTTGCCCAGAAAATGGTCGATGCGGAAGATGCACTCTTCGGCGAACACTTCATGCAGTCGGGCGTTGAGCGAAACCGCGCTCGACAGATCGGTGCCGAAGGGTTTTTCCATGACGATGCGGGCGCGTTCGACCAGGCCGGCTTGGCCCAGCATGCGCACCGCCGACAAGGCGGCGCTCGGCGGCACGCTCAGGTAATGCAAGCGCCGGCTTTCGCCGCCGAGCGATGCCTCGGCCTTTTCAACTGCCGTCTTGAGCACGCCGCCACCGGCGGACAAAGGCACGTAATCCAGGCTTGCGGCGAAGCTGTTCCAGTGGGCATCGGCGATCTTGCGGCTGGAGAATTCGTCGAGCGCCGCGCGCACGAAAGCGCGGAAGGCGTCGGGGTTCAGGTCGTCCAGGGAAACGCCGACGATGCGGCAGCCGGGAATGAACCCGGCGCTCGCCAGATGGAACAAGCCGGGCAGCAGCTTGCGCCTGGAAAGATCGCCGGTGGCGCCCACCAGAACCACCACCTGCGGATGAGCTGGACCTACCCCTGGAGGAATCTTTGCCACCGCATGCACCTCGCAAGGATCAATCGACACGAGTTACAGCATACGCGAAGCGCGTGCCGGCCCACCTCAAGCGAATTGCTGATGCATGGCGCCATTCATTCGATCACCCGATTGGCGCGGATGAGGATTGACTGTGGAACCTTGAGGCGTAGAGCCCTGGTGGTCTGCAGATTGATCGCCAGTTCGAATTGAGTCGGTTGCTCCATGGGGATCTCGGCAGGCTTGGCGGAAATACAAGCGGGTTTCGGCATGCGTCGTCGCCACTTCAGCCACGCCTGTGTTACCAGGCCGCTTCCAGCAAAGCCTGCAGATCCTCCACGCCATCGATCGGCCGTGGATTGGTGCGCACCCACAAATTTTCCGTGGCGCCGCGCGCGATCTGCGCGAACTGCTCCTGCAACACGCCAAGGTCGCGCAGCCGCGTCGGCAAACCGAGCCCTGCCACCAGGTCGGCCACCGCCTGTGGCGCATCACCATCGCTGCGACCCATGGCCTCTGCGATGCGCATCTGGGCCGCTTTGGTGGCATCGAAATTCCAGCGCATCACGTGCGGCAGCATGATGCACGAGGTATAGCCGTGGCTCATGCCGGTCACCGCCCCCAGGCTGTGGCCGATGCCGTGGGAGGCGCCGTAGGGCACGCGCAGGATGCCGAAGCCTGCGAGCCATGCGCCCTGCAGGCATTCGAGGCGCGCCTGCATATCGGAAGCATCGTCTCTGGTGCTCTTGAGCGAGCGACCGAACAAGCGCAGCGCGTGCAGCGCTACCGCCTCGATCAGCGGTGAGGGTTGGATCGAGCAGATGCCTTCGACCGCGTGGTCGACCGCGCGAATGGCGGTGGACAGCCACAGCCACTCCGGCGTGTGCACAGTCACCGCCGGATCAAGGATGACGGCGGCGGCGCCACTGTATTTGCTGGCATAGCCGTCCTTTACCTTGCGCACGCTATCGGTACAGCCGCCGAAATCGGAAAACTCGGCGGCTGAAAGCGTGGTCGACAGCACCACCTGGCGATACGGCGGCGGCTTGATCACCGGCGTGTGACGGCTGCCGTCGGGGTTCATGCGCAGGTGGTAATCGCCAAGTTGTTCGGGTCGCGTCAGGTCGTGCGCGATGGCGATCAGCATCACCTTGACGGTATCGATCGCGGTGCCGCCACCGAAGGTGAGCACCATGTCGGGTGCGGCGGTGCGCGCGGCCGCCGCTGCGGCGATCACGCTTTCGCGCGGCGTGTGTTCGATGCATTCATCGAAGGTACCGGCATGGCGTGGCCCGAGGGCGTCGCGGATCTTCTGCACCGCATCGGTCTTGCGATTGAGCGTCTTGCTGGTGACAATGAAAACGCGCCTGGCGCCGCAGCGATCGGCCTCTTCAAACACCGCCTGCGCGGCCGGCTTGCCCCAGATCACGCGGTCCTGGGCCAGAAATTCGTGGAGTCCTGTTTGCATGGTGGAAGAGTGTGCCACAAGCGGCCTGGCGCAGCGCGCAAGTACGCCGCCGTGCTTCAATGGCACTGTTTCCCCGCTTTGCAAAACCAGAGTTCCGCCATGACCGACGACTCCATCCGCCCGTTCCGCCTTGCGATTCCAGGCCAGGCCATCGACGATCTGCACGCCCGACTGGCGCGCGTGCGCTGGCCCGACGAGGCCCCGGACGCACCGTGGGCCTACGGCACCGCGCTGGGCTTCATGCGCGACTTCACCGACTATTGGGCGCAGCGCTTCGACTGGCGCCAGACCGAAGCCGGCCTCAACGCGCTGCCGCAATATGTCACTTCCATCGACGGCATCGACGTGCACTTCATCCATGTGCCGGGCCGCGGCCCGGCGCCCAAGCCGCTGCTCTTGTCTCACGGCTGGCCGGGCTCGGTGCTCGAATTCATGAAACTGATACCGCTCCTGACCGACCCCGCCGCGCATGGCGGCAACACCGTGGATGCCTTCAGCGTGGTGGTGCCTTCGCTGCCCGGATACACCTTGTCATTCCGCGAAAACCAGCCGCGCAAGTCGCTGCCCGCCATCGGCGCGATGTTCCATCAGTTGATGACGCGCCTGGGGTACGGCCGCTATGGTGCGCAAGGGGGCGATTGGGGCTCGTTCGTTACTGCCTGGCTGGGCGCCAATCGGCCCGATCAGGTGAGCGGCATCCATCTCAACATGATGCCGATCCGGCGCGATGCTGCGATGTTCGCCAAACCATCCGCAGCCGAGGCCCGCTACATCGCCGAGTTGGCGGAGTTTCTGAAAGAAGAAACCGGCTACCAGGCGATCCAGGGTACCCGCCCGCAGACGCTCGCCTTCGGCCTGTCGGATTCACCGGTCGGCCTGGCTGCATGGATCGTCGAGAAATACCGCGCCTGGACCGATTGCGACGGCGACCCGCGCAATGTGCTGACCATGGACGAGATGCTGGGCAACATCAGCCTTTACTGGTTCACCAACTGTATCGGCGCCTCGTTCTGGCCCTACTACGCGCGCCTGCACGGGCCATGGCCGATCGACGGCCGCATCACGGTGCCGACCGGCTACTGCGAATTTCCGCGCGAGATCCTGCGCCCGCCGCGCG
>CAYYFR010000155.1:0-14030 GCA_964470865.1 uncultured Burkholderiales bacterium
GCCTGGACGGTGGACAACGACATCATCACGCCGACCTTCAAGGTCAAGCGCAACCGCATCGAGGAAATCTACTCGGCGCATTACGTGCGCTGGGAGTCTTCGAGCAGCAAGGTGATCTGGCAGGCCGGGTGAGGCAGCGGGGGTTTCGATCTGCTGGCGCTGGGCCGCGATGCGAAGTCCGCACTCGGCGAGCGCGTGCCGGGCAGCGTGCCGGCGAACCTTTTGCCGCATGCGGCCACCGACATGCGCATCGTTCCGTGATGCGCCGGGTGGGTGCGTTGGCGCCACTGTCCGGCGCCGGGTAGACCGCGCGCGTCGTTGCGGATGGGCGGCTTGCCGGCCCGCAGACGCGCTCGCGGAATTGGCCACGGGCGCGCGCCACGGTCAAACTGGCGCGCAAATCAGGCCGGCAACTCGGAGGCCATCAGTTCCGCTCGCACTGCGCCCACTTCGCTGTTGGAAAAGTTGAGTTCCACCTTGACGCCGTTGGGATCCATCAGGAACAGCTGGAACAAGCCCTGGTCGTTGACCATGCGTTTGGTGAACGCGACCTTGTGGCGGGTCAGGTGCTCCATCATTTCGGACAATCCGGTGCAGCGAAATGCGAGGTGGTCGATCACGCCGCTGCCCGACACCGCGTCGGATTGCTGACCCAGGTACTGCTTGCGGTTCTCGCTGGTATTGGCGCCGCCTGAAGTGACGTGGATCACGTCGCGATCGCCCAGATACAGCCAGAACACCGGGAACTTGAAATCCGGACTCGGGCCCACATGCATGCCCAGCACGCGGGTATAGAAATCGCGCGTTCCTTCCATGTCGGTGGTTTGCACAAGCACGTGTTCCAGATGGCTTAACGGCATGTCGGGTCTCCGGGGGTTTTACTTGGCTGAAAATGCGAGGTTGGGTAGCCAGGTGGCGATTTGCGGAAACACCGCGATGGTCACGATCACACCAAGGAGCGCAATCCAATAGGGAATCGATCCCTTGAAAATTTCGCCCACCGCGCCTTTTTCCTCCGGCAACGCCGCCTGCACGGTAAATACCAGGATGCCGAAGGGCGGGGTCAGGAGCCCGGTCTCGATCGCCAGGATGCCAAGTATGGCAAAGGCCAGCGGGTCGAATCCGGCGGCGGCGGCCACCGGCGCGAACACCGGCACGGTTAGCAGGATGATCGAGATCGAATCGATGATGCAACCGAGGATGAACCAGATGGCCACGATCAGGGCGAGGATGGCCCACGGCGACAAGCCGGCGCTGATGATCAGGTCCTGCACCGCCTTGGTCACGCCGGTCATTGCCAGCACGCGCGAGTAGAGTTGCGCGGTGAACAGGAGCAAAAGCAGCGGCCCCGAGGTACGTCCGACCGCGATCACCACCTCGACGATCTCTTTCCAGCGCAGCCCCTTGATGATCGCCAGCAACAGGCCGGCGGCCGCGCCGACGCCGGCGCCTTCGGTGGGGGTGAAAGCGCCCATCCAGATGCCGCACAGCACGCCGATCACCAGGCCGATCACCAGCACGGTGGACAGGAGCGCGCCCTCGATATGCGCATCGGCGCCCGGATCGACTGGCAAGGGAGCACTGCCGTGCACCTGCTCGCCGACGGCCTGCGGATTGGTGAAGGCGACGTACTGGATGTAGAGGATGTAGTAGGACACCAGCAGGAAGCCCGGCAGCACCCCTGCCAGGAACAGTTTGCCGATCGACTGTTCGGTCAGCACACCCCAGACGATCATCAGTACCGACGGCGGAATCAGCATGCCCAGGCAGGCGCTGCCGGCGATACAGCCCAGGGAAAACTGGCGCGAGTATCCCGCACGTTTCATTTCCGGGTAGGCGATGCGCGAAAAGGCCGCAGCCGCGGCGATCGAGACACCGGTGACGAAAGCGAAGATCGCGTTGGCAAGCACGGTGGCCACCGCGAGCCGCGCCGGAATCATTTTCGTCAGTCGCGTCACCAGGGTGAACATGTCGCGCGCGGCGCCGCATTTGGCGAGGAATTCGCCCATCAGCATGAATAGCGGAATCACCGCGAACACGTAGTCGCGCAGCGCCTCGTAGGCAGTGTTGCCCACAAACTGCCGGGCCACGGCGATGTCGTCGGTCATCAGGTAGATGCCCAGTACCGCGGTGACGCCCAGCGCCACCGCGATGTGCACCCCGGCGAACACCACCACCAGCAGCACGCTTACCAGGATGGTCAGGTCAAGGGCGTCAAACATGAAGGCGCACGCTCCCGGACCGCGTCTAGTGAGCCGAACCGCTTGCCGCAGGCGGGTGCTCACCGGCGCGTGCAGCGAAGAGGCAGGCGATGGCGATCAGGACGTAGTTGAGCGTGGCAAGTGCAGCACCCAGGACAACGGTTGCGCGCGCCGGCCAGGCCGGTACCCGCATCGCACCCTCACCTTCGAACTCGCCCTCGGTCCAGGCGTTGATGGCGGGCTCCCAGGTGCCCGACACGATGAAAGCGAAGAATGCCGCGCCGAGCAGCGCACCCAGCATGGCCAGTATCGAGCGCGAGCGACCCGACAGGTGGGTAATGATGAAGTCGACATGGATCATGCCGCCGGAACGGATTGCATACGGCGCCTGCATGAAGCAGATGATGACGATCGCCGACGACACCATTTCCGGTGTGCCGCGCAGCGGGCTGTTGAAGACGGTGCGCCCGATGACGTCGGCGCAGACGATGAAACTCAGAATCAGCCCGAGCGCGGCGGCGCATACCAGCATCGCGCGCGCGCTCCAGTCGGTGAGGCGGTCCAGCAAGTGCATGCTCCTCGCTTCAGGGGTTTGCGGTGAGCCGGCGCCAACGCCGCCGGCTCACTGCGGTGCGCTATTTGACCGAGTAGCGCACCGGCCATTTGTGGCCCTGCTTCTCCGCTTCCTGCAATGCGGCCTTGAGCACCGTGCTGGCAGGCAGGCCCGCCTTGTCAAGTTCGGTGGCCTTTTCCTGCGGCCATTTTTCAAGCGATTTGGCCCATTCGAGCTTGACCGAATCCGGCACCGATTTGACCGTCGCACCGAGGGTTTTCAATTGCGCAAGCTGCTTCGGGTAATTCTCTTCGTTGACCGTGCCGGTCTTCGCCTCGTACTCCTTTGCCACCTCGACAATGATCGCCTGCACGTCCTTGGGCAGCTTGGCGAAGCGCGCCTTGTTGATGGTCAGGCCGTGCCAGGTGATGGCACCGAAACCGACCTCGGTGTAGAACTTGCCCACCTCGAAGAGCTTGAAGTTGATCCAGCCCGAGGGAAACATGATCCAGCCGTTGTAGATGCCGGTCTGCATGCCGGTATAGGCTTCCGGCAGCGAGCCCTGCACCGGAACCGCGCCGGCGTACTCCAGCCATTTGAGATTGAGGCCGGCGCCAGCGAGTTTCTGGCCCTTGAGGTCGGCGACGGTTTTCCAGTCGAAATTGGTGCCGAGGTTGTAGCCGTTGTCGGCGATCAGGGCCAGCAAACGCTGGTTGAACTTGTCCTCGAACACCTTGGACATGTAGGGCACCTTGTTGTACACCGCACGCGCCATTTTCACGCTGTGGTCCGGGCTCATGGTGCCGAACGGCAACATCACCTGGAATGCATGCAGCGGCAGGTTCGAGGGTTCGAAGCAGAAACAGTAGGCGCCGATATCGATGATGCCGGACTGCACGCCTTCGAGCGTATCGGCCACCTTGACCATCGAGCCGCCGTAACCCTCGACGAACTCGACCTTGTGCTTGGTCTTGGCAGCGACCCGCTTGGTTACCTCAGGCACGAAAAAGGTCTGCATCAAATTGACGTAGGTGTTGACCGCCGGATGGCCGGAGGCGATGCGCAGCTTGATATCGTCGGCCAGGGCACCTGGCGCGGCAACGCCCACGACAAGGGCGGCAACTAGTGAAGTTAGTGTGCGAGACATGCGCTTTCTCCTTGATGCAGTTGATCGATTGACCAATAAAGAACGCAGATATTCCAATAAATCGCATTGCAGCAAAATTGAGCAATGTCAATTTTCGCAAAAAGCAGTGCACCTACGTCACAAATTGGCGGCCTTTTGATTGCCGGGCTGTTGGCGAAACGCGATTCCTGTCCAAAATTGTCGAAAGTCAATTTCAAGGCTGATATTTCAAGCTTAGCATCAGCATCATGCTTTCCAGTGCTTCTTCCGGCGCCGCACCAGTTTCGCTGATTCGCGACGACGTCCATGAACGCATGCGTGCGGAAATCCTGGCATGCACGCTAAAGCCGGGTTCCATGGTGCAGGAAAACGACCTCGCGCTGCGCTACGGCGTGAGCAAATCTCCGGTGCGTGACGCTTTTTTGCGCCTCGCGCAACAGGGCCTGGTCGAAGTACTGCCGCGCAAGGGCTATCGCATCAAGCCGATTTCGGTGGCCGATGCCGCGGAGATGTATGAAATGCGCCTGTTGCTGGAACGCGCCTGCATCGATCGCGCGGTCGATCAGGCGCCGGATGCAACCCTGGCGGCCCTCGATGCCTTCCGCAACAGCGGCCGCACGCCGGACCTGCCGTCGTGGATTGCCTATAACCGTGCCTTTCATGTGGCGCTGGCGCGCGCCGGCGCCAACCAGCGCCTGGCGCGTGCGGCCTGCGACATCATCGAGGAGTTCGATCGCCTCACGTACATGAGTATCGCGGCATTCGACACGCGCGGCCTGAAGGCGCTGGTCGACGAGCATGTGGCCCTGATCGATGCCTTGCAGGGGCGTGACAAGCGGCGCGCGCGCGCAATCGCCGCGGCCCACGTCGAGGAAGCGCGAGACCGTCTTCTGGATTCCCTGTCCAACCTGGCCGTCGTGCCATAAACCCTCCCACGTACTTTCGAAAGCGCAACATGATCATCGCTCGTGTAGTCCGCATCCATTCCCATGGCGGTCCGGAAGTCCTGACTGCCGAGAACATCGAGTTGCCTGATCCAGGCGCAGGCGAGGCGCTGATCCGCCATACCGCGATCGGCGTCAATTTTCAGGATGTCTATCACCGCTCCGGCTTCTATCCGCTGGCAATGCCCTCCGGCATCGGCACTGAAGCCGTGGGTGTGGTCGAAAGGCTGGGCGCCGGGGTCAGCGGCCTGGGCGTCGGCGATCGCGTCGGCTATGCCGGCGGCGCGCCCGGCTCCTACGCGGACTATCGCAACTTTCCGGCCGAGCGCCTGGTAAAGATTCCCGCCGGCTTGAGCGACGAGACCGCGGCGGCGGTACTGCTCAAGGGCATGACGGTCGAATACCTGCTCAATCGCTGCTATCCGGTCAAGGCTGGTGAGTCGGTGTTGTTCTATGCCGCATCCGGCGGGGTGGGCCTGATCGCCGGTCAGTGGGGGCGCCACCTCGGAGCGCACATGATCGGTGTGGCCGGCAACGCGGACAAGTGCACGCTGGCCCGCGCCAACGGCTATGCCGAGGTGATCGACCGCGGGTCGCAGGATGTGGCGGCAGCGGTCAAGGCGCTCACCGGCGGCACCGGCGTGCCGGTGGCTTACGACTCGGTGGGCAAGGCCACTTTCGAGACCACCATGAAGTGCCTGGCGCCGCGTGGCATGTTTGTTTCGTTCGGCACCACCACCGGCGCGCCACCGGCGGTTGAGGCCGGCACGCTGCAGAAACTCGGCTCGCTGTATTTCACGCGACCGACTTTGGTGACCTATACCGCGACGCGTGCCGAACTCGATGCTTCCGCCGCGGCGGTGTTCGGGTTGATTGCCAGGGGTGTGCTGAAGGTGACGGTGAATGCGCGTTACCCGCTGGCCGACGCGGCCCGGGCGCACGCCGATCTGGAGGGCGGTCGCACCAGTGGTTCGTCGATCATCGTGCCTTGAGGGACGGGAATTGCGCAAGAAAATCCAATTTAATGCCATAACGCGCCCTGTCATGGCTGCTTGCGGGAATCTAGAATTACAGGATTGACGCATCGGCCGGGCGGCTCTTGCCTGGGTCGATTCTGCGCGGCGATGTTGCAGCAGAGCGGGCGGTGCCACCTCCACCCCCGGCAGAAACGCTGCAGTGCGGGAGCCCGGCCTGAGCCTTGCTTGAAGCACAGGCCCCCCGCCTGGTCTGAAGCGCGGCATATCGACATCATGATTGGAACAAGCATGGCACTGCGGATTGAAGGCACGACCCCATGGGCGTGCGGGCTGACGGCCCTGTTGGCAATGTCGACGATTCACGCACAGATGGACTATCCGGCGCGGCCAATGCGCCTGATCGTGCCGTTTCCGGCGGGCGGGTCGACCGATATCGTGGGCCGGGTGGTGGCGCAGAAGTTGTCCGAGCGCCTGGGCCAGCAGGTGGTGGTCGACAACCGCGGCGGCGCCGGCGGCACCATCGGTGCCGATATCGCCGCCAAGGCGGCACCCGATGGCTACACGCTGTCGATCGGCACCACCAGCACCCATGCAGTGGCCGCCGGTGCCTACTCGAAGCTGGCCTATCACCCGGTGCGCGATTTCGCGCCGGTATCGCTGGTGGCGGTGACCCCCTACCTGCTGGTGGTCAACCCGCAGGCCGGCCCGAAGACGCTCAAGGACTTTGTCGGCCTGGTCAAGGCCAGCCCGGGCAAACTCAATTACGGGTCCGCCGGCAATGGCTCGACCACTCATCTGGCGATGGAAATGCTCAAGGATGTAGCGCAGATGAATATCGTGCACGTGCCGTACAAGGGCAACGCGCAAACCGATCTGGCGGTGTTGGGCAACGAGGTGCAGGCGGTGTTCGGTTCGATGCCGGCCTTGCTGCAGCATGTGAAGGGAGGCAAGCTGGTGCCGCTGGCGGTGGGCACCGCAATGCGCTCGCCGGCGTTGCCGGAAGTGGCGACGGTGGCCGAGCAGGGCTATCCCGGATTCGAGGCTGCCCTGTGGCTGGGCGTATTCGCGCCAGCCGGCACGCCGGCACCGGTGGTCGCGCGCCTGCATCGCGAACTCACCACGATTGTCGCAACACCCGACTTCAAGGTGGCAATGGAAAAGAACGGTGCCCAGGCGCTATCGTCGGCCACCCCGGAGCAGTTCGCAGGGCTGGTCGGCGAGGAAGCCGCGCGCTATTCCAAGGTGGTCAAGGCGCTGGGCATCAAGCTCGATTAGAAATGCCACAACGAATGCCAAAACCAAGAAACTTCAATCAGCCGCCGCGCCAATGCCGGCGGCAACAACCGCGAAAGGAAGTAGCGTGAAAGATGATCTGCGCAATGCCAGGTTTGTGATCGACTTGGGGCCCCAATCCTCGCTGCCGATTGTCGACAGCGAGTTGCGATTTCCGGTCGGGCGCATTTACTGTGTCGGTCGCAACTATGCCGACCATGCGCGAGAGATGGGCCACGATCCGGATCGCGAGCCGCCGTTTTTTTTCATGAAGCCGGCCAACGCGGTGGTGCAGAACGATTCGACCATCGCCTACCCGATGGGTACCAAGGATTGCCACCACGAAATCGAACTGGTGGTGGCCATCGGCAGCGGCGGCAAGAACATCGCGGTCGAAAAGGCGCTGGAGCATGTGTGGGGCTACGGTCTGGGGCTGGACATGACGCGGCGCGACTTGCAGGGCGAGGCCAAGAAAATGGGCCGGCCGTGGGAGATGGGCAAGAGCTTTGACGAGTCGGCGCCAATCACGGCATTGAAGCCCGCGGCCGAGATCGGTCATCCGGCCAAGGGTGCGATCTGGCTCAAGATCAATGGCGAAGTCCGCCAGAGCGGCGACCTGGCGATGCAGATCTGGAACGTGCAGGAACAGATCTCCTACCTGTCGAACCTGGTCACGCTCGAGCCCGGCGACCTCATCATGACCGGCACTCCGGCCGGCGTGGGCCCGGTGAAAAAAGGTGACAAGCTCGAAGGCCATGCCGATGGCGTCGGCGATCTGCGCATCACCTACGCAGCCTGAAGTCTTGGCTTTGGGGCGGCACCTGCCGCCCCGCGTTTGCCGTTTTTCAGGAAGGACCGAAATGATGCTACCCAGTGGTTTGTCGCAGTCGTTCATCATGCTGTTTGCCTGCTCGGCGTTTGCCGGCGGCGCGGCCGCGCAGGCGGTCTACCCGGCCAAGCCGGTGCAGGTGATCCTGCCATTGCAGGCCGGCAGCGCCTCCGACGTTGCCGTGCGCCTGGTGGTGGAGAAAATGGGCGAGCGCCTGAAGCAAACCTTCACCGTCGAGAATGTCACCGGTGCGGCCGGCATGATCGGCGCCGATCGCCTGGTCAAAGCCGGCGCGGACGGCTATACGCTGGGGGCGCTCAACAACAGCATCCTCACCATCCTGCCCAATGTGCGGCGTGGCAAGGTCGGTTTCGACCCGTTTACCGACTTCATCCCGATCGCCGGCCTGGCGGTGATCCCGACTTTTCTCGGGGTCAACAAGGATCTGCCGGTTTCAACAGTGCAGGAACTGGTCGCAATGGCGAAAGCCAAGCCAGGCTCGCTCAACTACGCCAGCGGCGGCGCCGGCAGCCCGCAACACCTGGCCACCGAGATGTTCCAGGCCTTCACCGGCGTAGCCATGACCCACGTGCCCTACAAGGGTGCCACCCAGGCCACCACTGACTTGGCTGGCGGTCAGGTGCAGGTGATGTTCGTGGCGCAGGCGCTGGCCCTGCCGCATCTTCCCTCGGGGCGCATCAAGTTCTTGGGCTTCGCCGGGCCGCAGCGCAGCGCTGCCTATCCCGCTGTGCCAACCCTGCAGGAGGCCGGGGTGGCGAACTACGATTACTCGTCGTGGATTGCCCTGTTCGCACCCAAGGGCACGCCTGCGGCGGCACAGAAGGTCTTGCGCGACAGCGCGACGGCGGTGCTGGCCGACCCGGCGCTGGCCGAACGTTTCGCCAAAGGGGGGCTCGACATGTGGAATCTGTCGGCCGAGCGGCTCGCCACGGTGATCCGTGACGACCATGCACGTTGGGCCAAGGTGGTCACCACAGCGAATATAAGCACTGAGTAGACCCTGTGCTCGCTGGGTCCGGCGTGCTGCGCCGGAGTTGCCGTTTGAGTCGTGCCGCAGGGGGCCGTCGCTGGGACAGCAGAACTGCTGCGCCGGCCCGCTGGCCCGGCGCGGGCATCATGTTGTGGTGACAGTTGACCCTTCCGCGGCGGGAGTCAATGTGATGCGCCGGTCATGGAACTCGGCAATTTCGCTGTTGTGGGCAATGCTGATGAGGGCGGTATGCGGCAGGCGCTCGCGTATCAGCGCATAGAGCGCGCGGGCGGTCGGCGCGTCCAGCGCCGCAGTCGATTCATCCATGAACAGCCATTGCGGACGGTTCAAGAGTACGCGCGCGAAGCCGACCCGCTGCTGCTCGCCTGGTGACAGACGCTTGTCCCAGGCGGCTTCTTCCTGCAGCAGATCGGCAAGATGCGGCAAGCGGCAATCGATCAATGCCGTGCGTACCTGCGCATCGCTGATGTCATCTACAGCACGCGGATAGCACAGCGCCGCCTTCAGCGTGCCCAGCGGCAGATAGGGCCGTTGCGGCAGGAACAGCACGTCGGCGCGCGGTGCGGTGATGCCGCCCTCGCCAAACGGCCAGATGCCGGCAAGCGCGCGAAACAGGGTGCTCTTGCCGCTGCCGGAGGGGCCGCTGACCAGCCAACGCTCGCCTGCTCCGATCGCCAGGGTCGCGTTGCAGACGATCGGCAGCCCCTGGGGCGTGGTCAGAGTCACCCCTGTCATGGCCGGCGCGAAGCCGGGCGTCACCGGCAGTGCCCCGCCATTCTCGGCTTCGCGCAGGGCATCTTCAAAGCTCAACAGACGATCGACACTGGCCTTCCAGGCCGCCAGGTTGGCGTAGGCATCGATGAACCACGACAGTGCCGACTGCACCTGGCCGAAGGCGGAGGCGATCTGCATCAGTTCTCCCAACTTGATGGCACCGCCGAAATAGCGCGGCGCCGCCACCACGATCGGAAAGATGACCGCGATCTGCGCGTAGAAGACGCGTGCGGTGATGACCGTTTTCTGGCGCTTGATCAGCTCAAGTGTAGTGGCAAGCAGGGTGCCGAAGCGCGAGCGCAAAACCGCGCGCTCGCCCGGTTCGCCGCCGTAGAGCGCGATGCTCTCGGCATTCTCGCGCACCCGGATCAGGCCGTAGCGGAAATCGGCCTCGACCTTTTGCACCCGGTTGTTGATGTTGATCAGGGGCTTGCCGATCCAGTGGATCAGCCACGAGCCGGCGAACGCATACAGCACCGCGGTCCACACCATGTAACCGGGAATCGAGATCCGGGTGTCGCCGACGGTAAACGCCAGCGGGCCGGACACGCTCCACAGAATCGACAGGAAGGCCGCCAGAGTGACCACCGAGCCCAGCAGACCCATGGTCAACTCGACGGTTTTTTCGGTGACCGCGCGCACATCCTCGGCGATGCGCTGGTCGGGGTTGTCGGTGGCGCGGTGGAACAGCTCCACCTTGTAGTAGGCGCGCTGTGCCAGCCAGCGGTCGAGGTAGCGGCCGGTCAGCCATTCGCGCCAGCGCAGCTCGAGCAATTGCGTGAGATAGAACTTGTAGACCGCGACTACGATGAAGAAGAAAGCCAGGTAGGAAAAGCGCAGCAACTGTGCCTTGAACTCGGCGAAATCCTTTTGCTCCAGCGCGTTGTAGAAGTCGCGATTGAATTCGTTGAGCAGCACGTCCACATAAACCGCGATCAGGTTGAGCGACACCACCGCGGCCAGGAAGCCGAGCGCGACGCTGCGCTGGTTACTGGCGAAGTAGGGCCTGATCAAGCGCCACAGGCGCGGCGCGAAAGGCGTGGATGTCTGCATGGCAGGTGGGGTCATGGTGCTCGGAAGGGCTGGTTGCGCTGGTTCGGGAAGATACCTGTATCACCCTTGCAAGGGCGGCTCGCGCCGCGCCTGCAGCTCAGGGTTGTTGCCCCTGCAGCGTGAACGCGGCGCGTTGATCGAGCGCCAACGCGGCTTTCAAGGCGGGCATCACCGCGCGCAACCGCTCGGCAAGCTGCCATGGCGGGTTGAAGACGAATACGCCGCTGCCGAACAGGCCAAGGCCGTTGGCCGGTGGCGCCATCACGCTAAGCGACACATGCAGCCAGTTGGCTCCGGCCAGGCGCTGTAGCTGCTCCGGCAGGCGGCTCGATTCGTGCCGCCGCACCTGCGGGTACCAGACGGCATAGACCCCGGTGGCGAAGCGTTGCAGGGCTTCGCGCATCATGCTGACCACGCGCGCATAGTCGCTCTTGTCTTCGTAGGAAGGATCGATCAGCACCAGTGCCCGCCGCGACGCCGGCGGCAACACCGATTTCAGGCTGGCAAAGCCGTCTTGGTGGCGTACCGACACACGCCGACCCGCTTCACGAAAGTAGTCCTGCAAGGCCCCTGCCTCGGTCGGGTGCAGTTCGAACAGGCGCAGCCGGTCCTGCGCTCGCATCATCTGCAGGGCAAGCTGTGGAGAGCCGGGGTAGCGGCGCAAGCCGGGGTCGGGGTTGGCGGCCTCGATTTGCGCAAGATAGTCCGCCAGCGCGCCGGGCAAGTCGCGACGCTGCCACAGCCGGGCGATGCCGGTTGCGAATTCCGCGGTCTTGTCGGCATAGCTGCCGGCTTCCAGCGAATAGCAGCCAGCGCCGGCATGCGTATCGACCACGGTGTAGGGCGTGTCCTTGGCGCCCATGTGCGACAACAACTGCACCAGCACCAGATGCTTGAGTACGTCGGCATGATTGCCGGCGTGAAAGCCGTGGCGATAGCTGAACATCGGGGCGGAAAACGCGGACCGGCGGCCTATTCCGGCTGGGTGCCGGAGTCCCTTGTCACGTTGGCATATTTGGTGATGTCGGTGCCGCCGCCGGGCGGGAACGGCACCACGATGCGCACCGGCTTGGCTGGATACGCCTGGCCGAACGCGGCACCGTGCAGGCAGGCAATGGCGGCCGTGCTCGCTAAGAAAAGTCGGCGCATCATCAATTCTTCTCCAGTGTAGTGCCGGCCGCTCAGGTCGCGCCGGCGTTGGGCGCGCTGGCGCGATCGAGCAGCGCCAAATCTTCCTGCTCCAGCCTAAGCCGGGTGGCCTCGACCAAGTCATGCAATTGATCCAGGCTGGTGGCGCTGGCGATCGGTGCGGTCACGCCTGGGCGTGCCATCAGCCAGGCCAGGGCCACGCGTGTCGGGTTGGCGCGATGGCGTGCGGCGATTCTGTCGAGTGCCGCCAGAATCGCCAGGCCGCGAGCGTCGAGATAGCTTGCGGCGCGGGCGCCGCGCGGGCTTTTTCCGGCATCGGCGGCGCTGCGGTACTTGCCGGTCAAGAACCCGCTGGCCAACGAGTAATAGCCGATCACCCCGATGTTGCGTTGACGACACAGGGGTTCAAGCGCGGATTCATAGGCGGCGCGGTTGTAGAGGCTGTATTCGGGCTGCAGGCTGACATAGGCCGGCAGCCGGTTCGCGCGGCTCACCGCCAGCGCCTCGCGCAGGCGCTCCGCGCTGTAGTTCGATGCGCCGATATGGCGCACCTTGCCCTGCCTGATCAGGTCGCCGTAGGTTGCCAGCGTCTCTTCAAGCGGGGTCGTGCCGTCGTCGGTGTGCGACTGGTACAGGTCGATGTAGTCGGTCTTGAGCCGTCTGAGCGAGTCGTCGACCGATTTCATGATGTGGGGGCGCGACAGTCCTTTGCGGCCCGGGCCCATTTCCATTCCCACCTTGGTGGCGATCACCAGTGTGTGCCGGCCGCGCGTTCGGGCGTTGTGCTTCAACCACTGGCCGATCAGGGTCTCGGATTCGCCGCCCTGGTTGCCAGGCGCCCATTTCGAATAGACGTCGGCGCTGTCGATGAAATTGCAGCCCGCTTCGGCCAAGGCATCGAGCAGCTTGAACGAGGTGGGCAAGTCGGCGGTCCAGCCGAACACATTGCCACCGAAACAAATAGGAGGAACTTCCAGGTTCGAACTGCCGAGTTTGCGCTTTTGCATGGAGCGTGAAGTCGCGCCTCGATACGCGCGTGTGATTGGGAGATTGCGGAGCATACCCGTTTGGCGCCTTGCGCTGGCTGGCGCGGCTATGTACAGGCCACCGCACATGCGGCTGGCAGGCAGCGCGCCCCACGGCCAAGGCGGACAGGCAGCGGCGCAAAGGGCGTTTTGCCCGCCACGTTGTAGGAAGGCTGCGCACGCTTGTAGGGAAGCGCCTTGCACGGCTGGTACCGGGAATTACCCGGCGCCACGCGCGCGCTCGGCTGCGGCGCAGCACGCCCCACGCCTGAAGGCACCCTGATTCCTACAGGGCCTGTAGGAATTTGCCCTACACGCGAATGAGACCCAGCCTGACAGCATCCTGAACGCTATGCCAATATCATGCTTTCAACACGACTTAACGGACGAACAAGGTTCCAGTCAAGGTCTATTTCAGGGTTTAAAGAGTTTTAACTTTCGAGAGGGGTTTCCAACATGCAATCGCGCGATGCCACACAAGCAGTGATGAACCGGATACTAGGATCGCTTTCGAAATCCGCTGAACCGGCGGGTGGCGTGCGCATGCCCGAGGAACGCATGCCGTTTCGCATCAAGCTGGTGCAGAACGAGAACGAACTGGAGCGCGCCGTGAGCATTCGGCATGCCGCTTACGCCCGCCATGTGCCGACCTTCGCTGCCACGCTGACCCGCCCGGAGGCCTATGATTTCGAAGACGGCGCCGTGATTTTGCTGGCGGAATCGAAGTTGGACGGCTCACCAATCGGCACCATGCGCATCAAGACCAACCGCCATGCCCCGCTGGGGCTGGAGAAATCGGTGAAACTGCCCGAATGGCTTGAGTACACCTCGATCGCCGAAGCCACTCGCCTGGGCATCGCCACCGGCCGCATGGGCATGGTTGTCAAGACCATGCTGTTCAAGGCCTTCTACCAGTACTGCCTGCAAACCGGCATTGAGTGGATGGTGATCACCGCCCGTGCGCCGCTTGACCGCCAATACGAGGATCTGTTGCTCGAAGACGTGTATCCGGACGGCGGTTTCATCCCGATGCGTCATATCGGTGACATGCCGCATCGCGTGATGGCGCTGGACGTGATCAACGCCCGTGCGAAATGGACCGAAGCGCGCCACCC
>CAYYFR010000156.1:0-13847 GCA_964470865.1 uncultured Burkholderiales bacterium
AGGTCTGGCGGTGGCGCTGGCCAATGTGGACGAGATGATCGCCTTGATCAAGGCGGCGCCGACGCCGCCGGTGGCCAAGGAAGAGCTGATGAAGCGCATGTGGAAGTCCGGCGTGGTCGAGCAGATGCTGGTGCGCGCCGCGGCCGAGGCGGCGCGCCCGGACGGCCTGGCCGAGGCCTATGGCCTCAAGGACAACGGCTATCGCCTGTCGGAAGTGCAGGCCACCGAGATCCTGCAGATGCGCCTGCAGCGCCTGACCGGCCTGGAGCAGGACAAGATCGTCGGCGAATACAGGGAAGTGATGGCGCAGATCCTCGACCTGGTCGACATCCTCGCCAAGCCCGAGCGCATCACCGCGATCATCGCCGACGAATTGGCCAAGGTGAAGGACGAGTTCGGCGATGCGCGCCGCTCGGTGATCGAGATGAATGCCTACGATCTCGACACCGAAGACCTGATCACCCCGCAGGACATGGTGGTCACCATGTCTCACACCGGCTACATCAAGAGCCAGCCGCTGACCGAATACCGGGCGCAGAAGCGCGGCGGGCGCGGCAAGCAGGCCACAGCGACCAGGGAAGACGACTACATCGAGCAACTGTTCATCGCCAACACGCACCACATGCTGCTGTGCTTTTCCAATCGTGGCCGGGTCTACTGGCTCAAGGTCTATGAAGTGCCGCAGGGTACGCGCACATCGCGCGGCCGGCCGATCGTCAACATGTTTCCCCTGATCGAGGGCGAAAAGGTCACCGTGGTGCTGCCGGTCAAGGCTTTCGTCGAGGATCGCTATGTGTTCATGGCCACCAGCCTGGGCGTGGTCAAGAAATGTTCGCTGACCGACTTCGGCAATCGCCGTTCGGCCGGCATCATCGCCGTTGACCTGGATGATGGCGATTACCTGATCGGCGCCGCCCTGACCGACGGCAAGCACGACATCATGCTGTTTTCCGATGCCGGCAAGGCGGTGCGTTTCGACGAAAACGACGTCCGCGCCATGGGCCGCCTGGCACGCGGCGTGCGCGGCATGATGCTGGAGGCCGGCCAGCAGGTGATCGCGCTGCTGGTGGCCGAAAACGAGCAGCAAAGTGTATTGACAGCCACCGAGAACGGCTACGGCAAGCGCACGCCGGTAGCGGAGTACACACGTCACGGTCGCGGCACCAAGGGCATGATCGCGATCCAGACCTCGGATCGCAACGGCCGGGTGGTGGCGGCGACATTGGTCGAGGTCAAGGATGAAATCATGCTGATCACCACCGGCGGGGTGATGATCCGCACGCGGGTGGCGGAAATTCGCGAAATGGGGCGCGCCACCCAGGGCGTGACCCTGATCAGCGTGGGCGACGGCACCCGGCTGTCGGGGCTGCAGCGGGTGGTCGAGAGCGACGCCGACAATGGCGAGAACGGCGATGCGCCGGCCGCGCCGCCAGCGGATGCGGCGGACGCTGGCGAGAAGCGCTCGTAAGCGCCGCCACGCCCGCACCTCAACGTTCATCATTGCTTCGAGAATTGCGCAACTCATGAGAGGGATTTGCCATTGGCGCGGCGCGCAGGCCTCTGGTGAAGATCACAAGGCGAAACGATGAGCGAATTGCCCCTGCTACGGTCCGAAATCGATCGTCTCGACGACGAGCTGCTGAAATTACTCAACGCGCGCGCTCAGGTGTCGAAGAAGATTGGCGACACCAAGCGTGCCGCAGACCCGCAGGCGCCGGTGTTTCGCGCCGAGCGCGAAGCCGCCGTGTTGCGCCGTCTTGAAGCTGCCAATCCGGGCCCCTTGCCGGCCGAGGCCGTGAGCCGCATCTTTCACGAAGTGATGTCCGCCAGCTCGGCCTTGCAGCGACCGATTCGCGTTGCCTACCTGGGCCCGGCCGGCACCTTTTCGGAAGCCGCGGTGGTGCGCCAGTTCGGCCGCTCGGCGCTGGCCGTGCCGTGCGCCAACTTCGACGAGGCGTTTCGCCGCACCGAAACCGGCGAGACCGATTTTTCGGTGGTGCCGGTGGAGAATTCGACCGAAGGGACGATCTCCCGGGTGCTCGATTTGCTGCTTGCAAGCCCGCTCAAGGTATGTGCCGAGGTGGTGCTGCGGGTGCAGCAGAACCTGATGCGCGCGCGCGACGGCCGCGACGGCATCACCAAGGTGTATTCGCACGGGCAGTCGCTGGCGCAAACCCGGAACTGGCTCAACCGCAACCTGCCCGGCGTCGACCGCGTGACGGTCGAATCGAATGCCGAAGCGGCGCGCCTGGCAAGCCTCGATCCCGCCACCGCGGCCATCGCCGGGCATAACGCGGCGCAGAATTTCGGCCTCACCATCCTGGCTGCCAACATCGAGGACGACCCGACCAATCGCACCCGTTTCATGGTGGTGGGCCATGCCGAGTCCGGCGTGTCGAACCGCGACCGTACCTGGCTTGTGATGTCGGCGCCCAACGTGGCAGGCGGGCTGGTCAAGCTTTTGGCGCCGTTTGCCGCGCACGGCGTGTCGATGACCAAGATCGAGTCGCGCCCGGCGCGCCTGGCCTCGATGCCGGGCTCCTGGGAATACATGTTCTATGTCGACGTGGAAGGCCATCGCGACAATCCCGGTGTGGCCGCCGCATTGACGGAGTTGAAGTCGATCGCGCCCTATCTGAAGATCTTCGGCTCCTATCCGGTCGGCGATTACTGACAGTCAATATCCTGTTGACTGTGCCAGTCGCAGCTTCGCCGACACAATTTTCAGCTGCCCGCCTTTTTTCGTTCTTCCAAGCCCTTCCAAGCCCTTTCAAACGCGCTCACCATGAACTACACCGATTTAGCTCCATCCTATGTGCGCTCCATCGCGCCCTACCAGCCCGGCAAGCCGATCTCGGAGGTGGCGCGCGAGCTGGGTATCCCCGAGCGCGACATCATCAAGCTGGCCTCGAACGAGAACCCGCTCGGCTGCGGCGAGGCGGCCAAGGCCGCGATGCGCCGCGCACTTGACGAAGTGCACCTGTATCCCGACGGCGCCTGTTTCGAACTCAAGGCCGCGCTGTCGCGCCAATGGGGTGTGACGATGGAAGGCATCGTCGTCGGCAACGGATCCAACGACTTGCTCGACTACATCGCCATGGCGTTCCTGGCGCCCGGCGTATCTGCTGTGTATTCGCAGCATTGTTTCGCGGTCTATCCGATCACCGTGCTGGCGCGTGGTGCGCAGGGCATCAAGGTGCCGGCGCGCGCCTACGGCAACGACCTCGATGCCATGCTGGCCGCGATTCGCGCCGATACCCGGCTGCTGTTCATCGCCAACCCCAACAACCCGACCGGCACCTTCACGCCCTACGCCGAGATCCACGCCTTCCTCAAGCGCGTGCCGACCAATGTGATCGTGGTGCTCGACGAGGCCTACAACGATTTCCTGCCGCCGGAATTGCGCGCCGACACCGTGGCCTGGCTGGCGCAGTTTCCCAACCTGGTGTTGACCCGCACCTTCTGCAAGATTTACGGCCTGGCCGGCCTGCGCGTGGGCTACATGCTGGCGCACCCGCAGGTGTGCGACATGGTCAACCGCGTGCGCGCGCCGTTCAATGTCAACTCGATCGCACAGGCGGCGGCGGTGGCGGCCCTGGGCGACCTGGATTTCGTCGCCCGCACCTATGCCAACAATCGCGCCGGCATCACGCAATTGAGCGAGGGCGCGCGCGCGCTCGGCCTCGATTTCATCCCCCCTTTCGGCAACTTCATCACCATCGATGTGGGCGACGGCCAGAAAGTGTTTCAGGCCCTGCTCAAGCGCGGCGTGATCGTGCGCCCGGTCGTCGGCTACGAATTGCCGCGCCATGTGCGCGTCACCATCGGCCTGCCGGCGGAGAATGCGCGCTTCCTGGCCAGCCTCAAAGAGGCATTGGCGGAAGTCGCCGGTTGACACGGCCTTGATCGACACCCTCGCAGTCGTAGGCGTCGGCCTGATCGGCGGGTCTTTCGCGCTGGCCTTGAAACAGGCCGGCCTGGTGCGCCACGTGATTGGCGTCGGCCGCGGGCGCACCAACCTTGAAGCGGCGTTGCAACTGGGGCTGGTCGACGCGATCGCGGAGCAGGCGGCCCAAGCCTATGCGCGCGCCGATTTCATCCTGGTGGCAACCCCGGTGGGGCAGATGGCACGCGTGTTCGCCGACATCGTGCCGGTGTTGCAACCCGGCGCGGTGGTGAGCGACGCCGGCAGCACCAAGTGCGATGTGGTCGCCATCGCGCGCGCCGCGTTCGGCGCGCGCATCGGCCAGTTCGTACCGGCACACCCGATCGCCGGCGCCGAGCAAAACGGCGCCGCCGCCGCGCGCATCGACCTGTATCGCGGCAAGAAACTGGTGATCGCCGCCATGCCCGAGACCGACGCGGCCGCTGTGGCGCGGGTCGAAGCGGCCTGGCGGGCCTGCGGCGCGCGCATCCACGCCATGTCGCCCGAACTGCACGACAAGACCTTCGCCGCGGTCAGCCACCTGCCACACGTGCTGGCCTTTGCGCTGGTCGATGAAATCGCCAGAAAGCCGCATGCGCACACGCTGTTTCAATTCGCCGCCAGCGGCTTTCGCGATTTCACCCGCATCGCCGGCGGCTCGCCTGAAATGTGGCGCGATATCGCGCTGGCCAACCGCGACGCATTGCTCGCTGAAGTCGATCAATACATGGCGCGTCTGGCCGCGGTGCGCGGCATGATCGCCGCGGCCGACGCGCAAGCGCTGGATGTGGTGTTTTCCAACGCACGCAATGCGCGCCAGGCCTGGCTGGATTCCATTGAGGCCGGCGAAGCGCCGCCCGGCGCGGCCGCGCGGGCAAGCTGATGCAAAGCCTGGCGCTCCAGCGTGTCACGCATGCCGGCGGCAGGATCCGCCTGCCCGGGTCGAAAAGCATTTCCAACCGCAGCCTGCTGCTGGCAGCGCTGGCCGATGGCCGCACCCGGGTTGCCGACCTGCTCGATTCCGACGATACCCGCGTCATGCTGGACGCCCTCAAGGCGCTCGGCGTACCCTGCGAGCGGGACGGTGCCGATTGGCTTGTCGACGGTGTGCAGGGCCGGTTCCCGGTGCGTGAAGCCGATCTCTTCATGGGCAATGCCGGCACCGCGATCCGGCCATTGACGGCGGCGCTTGCCGTCAATGGCGGGCACTATCGATTGAGCGGTGTGCCGCGTATGCATGAGCGCCCGATCGGCGATTTGGTCGACGGGCTGGCGGCGATCGGTGCCGATATCGGCTACACCGGCAAGCCTGGTTATCCGCCATTGGAAATCCGGCCTGCCGTCGTGGCTCTCAAGGGCGCGGTACCGGTGCGCGGCAATGTGTCGAGCCAGTTTCTGACCGCGCTCTTGATGGCGCTGCCGCTCGTAGCGCGCGAAGCCGCCAAACCGGTGACCATCGAAGTGGTGGGCGAACTGATCTCCAAACCCTATGTCGAGATCACCCTGAACCTGATGCAGCGTTTTGGCGTTGCGGTGGCGCGCGAAGACTGGCGCGCCTTTCACATCGCTCCCGGCGCCACCTACCGAAGCCCGGGCACCCTGTATGTTGAAGGCGACGCCTCGTCGGCCTCGTACTTTCTCGCCGCCGGTGCGCTCGGTGGCGGGCCCTTGCGTGTCGAGGGTGTCGGCCGCGACAGCATCCAGGGCGATGTGCGCTTCATCGACGCGCTGGCGCAAATGGGTGCCAACCTGACGGCAGGCCCCAACTGGATCGAGGTGCGCGGGTTTTTCAATGAGGCCAATGCGGCCAGGCTCAAGGCGATCGACGCCGACTTCAACCATATTCCGGATGCGGCCATGACCGTCGCGGTACTGGCCTTGTTCGCCGACGGGCCGTGTCGCCTGACCAACATCGGCTCCTGGCGCGTCAAGGAGACCGATCGCATCGCGGCGATGGCCATCGAATTGCGCAAGCTCGGTGCAACTGTTGACGAAGGCGACGATTGGTTGCGCATCGATCCGCCTGCCCAATTGCGGCCGGCGGCGATCGATACCTACGACGACCACCGCATGGCCATGAGTTTTTCACTGGCGGCCTTCGGTCTTGCGCCCGGCGCTGCGCCGCTGACAATCAACGACCCGCAGTGCGTTGCCAAAACGTTTCCCGATTATTTCGCGGAATTCGCGCGCCTGACGCGCGCCTGAGCCGGCGCCCGCGCGGCGTGCCTATTTGATGCAGTGCGCCAAGCGGCGCCAATGCTGCGTCGCAACCAACGGGCATGGCGAACAAGTATTGCGTTGACAGCTTGGCTCGTGCTAGCTTTCGCGCGGCACTGTGCAATTGACAAGGTCGCCAGGCATTCGCCGAAAATGCCGGCGCACCGACCGGTAAACATTCAACCAATAGAGGAGTCTTCATGAAAGTATTCAAGCTGGCTGCCACCGCCTGTGCGGTGTTGGCGATGACGCTCGCACCGGCGCATGCGCAAGAGAAGAAAGTGCGTGCGCAGATGGGCTGGGCCTTTCCCAGCACCACCGGTTTGCTGGGGCCCACGCAAACGCGCCTGGTCGAAATGCTGCGCGAGATGTCGGGCGGCAGCATCGACGTCAAGGGCTTCGAGCCGGGCGCATTGGTGCCTGCCAATCAGTATCTCGATGCGGTCGGCAATGGTTCGCTCGACATGGCATGGACGGTATCCGGATTCTGGACCGGCAAGGACATTGCCTTTGCCATGTATGGTTCGGTGCCGTTCGGCCCTGACGTCGGCGAGTACCTCGCCTGGATGAAGCACGGCGGCGGCGAGAAACTGATGAAGGAACTGCATGCCAAGTACAACGTCGAGGTGATCCCGTGCGGTGTGATCTCGCCCGAGGCTTCCGGCTGGTTCCGCAAGGAGATCAAGACCCTGGACGACCTCAAGGGCCTGAAAATGCGTTTCTTCGGCCTCGGTGCCAACGTGATGCAGAAGCTGGGCGTATCCACCCAGCTTTTGCAAGCGGGCGAAATCTTCCAGGCGCTGCAACTGGGCACCATCGATGCCACTGAATTTTCGATGCCGGTGATGGACTTGACGCTCGGCTTTCATCAGGTTGCCAAGCATTACTATTTCCCGGGCTGGCACCAGCAGGCGACCATCAACGAACTGATCATCTCGAAAAAGAAGTGGGCCGAGTTCAGCAAGACGCAGAAGGCAATCATCCAGGGCGCCTGTGATGCAACCATGCTGCGGCAATTCGCCGAAGGCGAGGCGGTGCAGTTCAAGGCGATGAAGGAAATCCAGGCCAAGGGCGTGACCATCCACAAATGGCCGAAGAATTTCCTCGACGCCTTCGAGAAAGCCTGGATTGAAGTGGCCGCCGAGCAGGTGGCCAAGAGCCCGGAGTTCAAAAAGGGCTGGGACTCCTATTCCGCGTTCCGCAAGGATTACGCGATCTGGAAGGACATGGGCTACCTCAAGTAGCCTAGCGCGCGGGCGCTTTGCCGCCCGCCAATCTGTCCGCGCCCGGGCACGCATCCAGTGAGCCCGGGCGACTTTTGTGCTAGTCCATATCCCTGCGGGAGCGCCATGCATCTCTTGTTACGCCTTGCCGACCTCATTGAGGCGATCCTCAAACGTGTGGCCGATACCGGCGCTTGGGCATTCATCGCCTGCATCGTGGTGATCGCCATCGACGTCGTCACCCGCAAGGCGGGCTTCCAGGTGCCGGGCCTGGGCTCGACCCGGCTGCAGGAGCTCGAGTGGCACTTGCACGGAGTGCTGTTTTGCTGCTGGCTGGGCTACACCTACGTCCGCAACGGGCACGTACGGATCGACGTCTTTACCGGCCACCTGCCGGCGCGCAAGAAGATCTGGTTCGAACTCGGTTGCTGCATCGTGTTCGCGCTGCCCTACCTCGTAGTGGCCTTGCCCTACGCACACGACTTTTTCATGACTTCCTTCTTGCAGGGCGAGTCATCCGAGGCACCCAACGGGCTTGCCTATCGATGGGTGATCAAGGGCTTCCTGTACCTGGCCTTCATCACCGTGATGCTGGCAGTGGTCGCTGTGATTGCGCGCTGCATCGTGGCCCTGTTCGGCAGCCCCGAAGAGGTTGCGCGAGCCTACACCCCGTTCGCCGGGGCGGCGCAATCGGAGGGACTGAAATGAGCTGGTTTATCGACCACCTGGCGGTGGTGATGTTCGTGGTGCTGGTGCTGATCATGTTCCTCGGTTATCCGGTGGCTTTCCTGCTGGGTGCGGTGGGCATCATGTTCGGCTTCCTGGGCATGGCTTTCGACGTGTTCAACATGAACCAGTTCGCCAACCTGCTGCCGCGGGTCTACGGCCAGGCGCTGCAAAACCCGGTGCTGGTGGCGATTCCGATGTTCGTATTCATGGGCACGATGCTCGAAAAAAGCGGCATTGCCGAGACGCTCCTGCATATCCTGCAACTGATGTTGCGACGGGTGCCGGGCGGCCTGGCGATCGCGGTCACCCTGTTGGGGACGGTGATGGCGGCGACCACCGGCATCGTCGGCGCCTCGGTCATCATGCTGACCTTGATCGCCTTGCCGATCATGCTCTCGAAGGGTTACGACAAATCGCTGGCGGTGGGCACCATCGCCTCCGCCGGCACCCTGGGCATCCTGATTCCACCGTCGATCATGCTGGTGATCATGGGCGACCTGATGGGCATACCGGTGGGAACGCTCTTCACCGGCGCGATCCTTCCCGGCCTTCTGATGAGCGGCTTGTACGTGATCTACATCCTGGTCTTGTGCATTCTCAAGCCCGGGGTTGCGCCGGCCATCACCGGCACCCTGGGCCCGGACGACGAGCGCCTCACCCCGGGCATGGTGTTGCGCGGATTTCTGCCGCCGACCGTTCTGATCACCATGGTGCTGGGCTCGATCTTCGCCGGCTGGGCCACGCCGACGGAGGCCTCGGGCATCGGTGCCCTCGGCGCGATCCTGTTGTCGATGGCCAATCGTCGTTTCAGCATGAAGGTGCTGCGCGAGGTGATGACATCCTCGGCCATGACCAACGCGATGGTGTTTTTCATCGTCTTCGGCGCCACCCTGTTTTCCTACGTGTTCCGCGCGCTGGGCGGCGACGACGTGGTGCATGAACTGCTCATCGCCATGGGCATCGACACCGGCTGGGAGGTGATGACTTTCGTGATGATCCTGGTGTTCCTGATGGGCTTCTTTTTCGACTGGATCGAGATTTGCCTGATCGTCCTGCCGATTTTCGCCCCCATCGTGGGCAAGCTCGATTACGGCACCTTCATCCAGGGCAAGGAAGTGATCCTGGCCTGGTTCGCGATCCTGCTGGCGGTCAACATGCAGACCGCGTTCCTCACCCCGCCCTTCGGCTTTGCCTTGTTCTACATGAAGGGCACGGTGCCGCCGGGGGTCACGATGATGGATATTTACAAAGGCATCACGCCGTTTGTGCTCGTCCAGATGGTGGCGCTGGTGCTTTGCATGATCTTTCCGGATATCGTGCTGTACCTGCCGCGGCGTTACGGCTTCCTCGAATGAACGCGCCGGCTCGTGCGCCAAGGGCGCTGCGCGCCTGAAGGCCTGCGCCCGCCCAAGCCGGGGGCGGTCAAACGCCCCCGCGCGTCGGGTTCAACGTGGCGCGGGGTCGCCTGCCGTCAGTACCGCCTGCACCAGCTCGGCCAGCGAGCGGACGCACATTTTCTCCATCACCTTCGAGCGGTGCGCCTCGACGGTCTTGATGCTGATGTTCATGACGTCGGCGATGGTCTTGTTCATCTTCCCCTTGACCACCAGATCGAGCACTTCGCGCTCGCGCGGCGACAACTTCGCCAGGCGCGCCGCCACCACCGACTGCGCGGCTACCTGGCCGGCGTTTTGTGCATCGAGTTCCAGCGCGCGCTCGATCACCGACATGAGCTTTTGCTCGTTGAACGGCTTTTCGATGAAATCAACCGCGCCGCGCTTGATCGCCTCGACCGCCATCGGCACATCGCCGTGGCCTGTTACGAAGACCACGGGCGTGCTTACGCCGTTGCGTGTGAGTTGTTCATGCACCTCGATGCCGCTCATGCCCGGCATGCGGATGTCGAGAATCACGCAGGCCGGCGACAGGTGCTCCAGGCGCGCCAGAAAGTCCTCGCCGGTGGCATAGGTGCGCACGCTGTAGCGCTCGCCGTCGAGCAGCCAAATAATCGAATCGCGGATGGCGTCGTCGTCGTCGACCACGTGTATCACGGGCTTGCTGCTCATCGGGGTTCTGTCCTTCTGCGGTCTCATGAGTCCACTGCGGTCGGCATCAGCAGCAGCGGCAGGGTGAAGTGGAAAATACTGCCGCCATCCGGGTTGGCGGTGAACCACAGGCGGCCTTCGTGCAATTCGACGATCGAGCGGCAAATGTTGAGGCCCATGCCCATGCCGTTGTCCTTGGTGGTGAAAAAGGGCGAGAAAAGCTCGCCGGCGACTGTGTCCGGAATGCCGTGGCCGCGATCGATGATGCGGATCTCGGCCTGCTCGCCGGCCCTGAGGGTCTGGATCAAAAGCTTGCGGTCGGCGCGCGGCGTGCGCTTCATGGCCTCGATGCCGTTCTTGATCAGATTGAGCAGCAACTGCTCGATCATTACGCGGTCGGCGTTGACGAGCGGCAGTTCGGGCGCCAGATCCATGCGCAGGCGCGCTTGGGCCTTCTCGGCCTCGAACTCGATCAGTTCGGTGACTTCGATCACGATTTCGTTGATCGATGCCAGTTCGCGGCTCGGTTCGCGCCGCCGCAGGAATTCGCGCACCCGCTGCACCACGCGACCGGCGCGTTCGGCCTGGGCCGCCGATTTCTCCAGCGCCGATACCAGTTCCTCTTTTTTCCAGTGATCCGATTTGAGCCGGCGCACCGCGCCCATGTTGTAGTTGGCGATCGCAGCCAGCGGCTGGTTGATCTCGTGTGCCAGGGTCGAGGCCATTTCACCCACGCTCATCAGGCGCGAAGTCAGCAGCAGCTTTTCCTGCTGCACGCGATTGCGTTCATCTGCGGCCTTGCGCTCGGTGATGTCCGAGATCATGGTCAGGCGTACCGGGCGGCCGTCGACCCAGCGCACCGCCCGCACCCGCAGCGCGTACCACAGGTTGCGTGCTTCGTCGCGCGCTTCAATCTTGTGCACGCCGGTGGGGTTGCCCTGCGCGTCGAGCAGGGTTTCGCGCGGAATCACCTCCGATGGCAGCGGCGCGAGCGCGGTTTCCAGTTGCGCCACACTGCTGCCCAGGCCGTGGCCGGGAAAAATCCGCGTGAAGCTTTCGTTGTAGAAGAGCAACTCGCGGGTGGTGAAGTCCGACACCACCACGCCGGCGTCGAGCGCGTCGAGCACGGTGACGAAGCGTTCATGCGAAGCCTTGAGCGCGCTGTCGGCCTGGGCCTGCAACTCGACCCGCCGCCTGAGCGACCAAAGGCTCCAGCCCAGCACCAGCGTGATCAGGAGGATGACGCCGGTCAGAACGGTGCTGCCCACCAGTGAGTCGGTCTTGTAGGAGGTGGCCGAAAGGTCGAGGTTGCGCCAGGGCAATGTCAGTGACACCGTCTGGGTCAGCATGTCGTAGGTTTCGCGCGCATCCTCGTGGCGAAACAATTCGCGGCCTTCGGCGTCGAGCAGCGACAGGCGATATTTCTGGGCGACCACCACCGGTACCAGGCGCTGCATCACCATGCGTAGTGAAAGGGCGATGCTGACCGTGCCGAGAAAGCGACCCTGTTCGAACACCGGGCTGTGATATTCGATGTAGGGCTCGTCCTGGTAGTCGGTATAGGGTTCGGTATAGGTCGAGCGGGCGGTGGCGCGCGTCAGGCGCTGCATGCGCTCACGCTCTTCCAGGCTCGGGCGCTCACGGTTCAGGGCAATCGCATCCTTCCACACCGGCACCGACCAGCCGGTCATGCCGTCCGCCGAGGCCCACACGACATTGCGGATTTCGGGGTTCAGCAGCAGGTAGCGTTGGGCCTGGTCCCTCAGCGTTGGCACCGGCTGGCCGGACCCCATCGCCCCTGCAAGGCGGTCGGCAAACTCCTGATGCGTAAGAATATTGCGCGTGATGGCCAGTTCCGCATACTGGGTATCGCGGCGCAGGTTGGTAATCTGGATTTCCGCCTCATGCCGATGCACGAACCACAGCAAGGCCGCGATGGCCGCGACGAACAGGGCTAAGGCCGCGAACGGCACCAGCCAGACCGACCCGCTGCCAGGGCGGGGCGTTTCGGAAGTCGCGTGGGGTATCGAGGGCATGTGGGTTGCGCGGCGGTGAAGTTTGAATCCTGACCGAACTCATTGGCGCGCGGCGCAAGACTGCAAGAACATCATAACGCGTGGCGGCTGTCAATCGGGAGTGGCCCGCAATTCGACGTGGCGGCAAGGGCGCTAAGGGTAAGCCCGATAGTCCTCTTCCGAACGCAGGAATATACTTTATGAGTTGTGCGGTGAATGTTGGTTCCGTGCATCAGTCCGCAAACCCGTAAATTCAATAACAGGAGGCAACAATGCAAACAACTACCCCAGCGCGCCGCAAGTTCCTTGCCGGCGCCAGCGCCACTGCGGCCGCCGGCGCCGCGACGCTCGGTTTTCCGAGCATTGTCAAGGCGCAAGGCCCGATCACCATGAAGTGGCAATCAACCTGGCCGTCGAAGGACATTTTCCACGAATACGCTCAGGACTTCGCCAAGAAGATCAACGACATGACCGGCGGCGACCTCAAGATCGAGGTGTTGCCGGCAGGTGCGGTGGTGCCGGCCTTCGGCCTGCTTGACGCGGTCACCAAGGGCACGTTGGACGGCGGCCACGGTGTGCTGGTGTATCACTACGGCAAGCAAAATGCGCTGGCCTTGTGGGGCTCCGGCCCGGCCTACGGCATGGATGCGCAGCAATTGCTGGCGTGGCACAAGTACGGCGGCGGCAAGGAGTTGCTGGCCAAGCTGTATGCCTCGATCGGCGCCAACGTGGTGTCGTTTCCCTACGGCCCGATGTTTACCCAGCCGCTCGGCTGGTTCAAGAAGCCGGTCACCAAAACGGCCGACCTGAAGGGGCTGAAGTACCGCACGGTCGGCATTTCGATCGATGTGTTCACTGCCATGGGCGTGGCAGTCAACGCGCTGCCTGGCGGCGAAATCGTGCCGGCCATGGATCGCGGGCTCCTCGATGCGGCGGAATTCAACAACATGTCGTCGGACCGCCTGCTAGGGTTTCCCGACGTTTCCAAGACCTGCATGCTGCAAAGCTTCCATCAGAACGCCGAGCAGTTCGAGATCATGTTCAACAAGACCAAGTTCGACGCGCTGCCGACGAAGATGAAGTCGATCATCGAGAACGGCGTCGAAGCGGCTTCGCAGGACTTGTACTGGAAGGCGATCGACCGCTATTCCAAGGACTATGTCGAGTTGCAAACCAAGGACAAGGTGAAGTTCTACAAGACCCCGGATTCGATCCTGCAAGAGCAGTTGAAGGGCTACGACGCTGCGGTGGCCAAGCGCAAGGACAACGTCTTGTTCAACGAGATCCTCGACTCGCAGAAGAAGTTTGCCGAGCGCGTGGTCAAGTGGGATCTGGACAACAACGTCAACCGCCGCATGGCCTACAACCATTACTTCGGCAAGAAAGCTTGAGCGGCGCGTTCGCGTTCTTCGTTGACTGACAACACCCGGCAAGCTGCCGGGTGTTGCGCTTCTGGTCCTGGCAGGCGCCCCGGGCCGGCTTGGATTGGCAATGCAAAAACTCTTGTTGTTCATCGACCGCGTCAGCACCTGGGTGGGCCAGGCGTTCTCGTGGATCATCGTGCTTTTGACCCTGCACGTGTCCTGGGAAGTGTTCTCGCGCTATGTGCTCGACAGCCCGCGCGCCTGGGCCTTTGATGCCATGATCATGATGTACGGCACCCTGTTCATGATGGCCGGCGCCTACACCCTGT
>CAYYFR010000157.1:0-13820 GCA_964470865.1 uncultured Burkholderiales bacterium
GATGTAAGTGGGCGATTTTTTCGGTGCCGCCGACTTCGTGCCGGTGACCCAGGCGCACATCGTGGCCGATACCGAAAGCCTGGTCGAGGCCGGGGTGCGCTGGCTGGAGTCGATCGCCGCGACCCGCGAAGGCAAGAGGCGCGCGCGCATTCCCACCAGCTCTGACCCACGCGGCACCGATTTCGCGAAAGCGGCGTTCCTCGGCCACACCCGGTCGATGCTTTCGCTCGAAGAACGCGCGATCGCCGCCTTCGTCAAGCTGGGCGTGATGATGACCGACACCTGTATCAATTACCAGACGGTGCAGCCGGCCACGCGCAACGAGCATGTCGCGTTCGGCGATACCGGCGTGGTGATCTATTCGAACTCGGTGTACGGCGCGCGCTCGAATTTCGAGGGCGGGCCTTCGGCGCTGGCCGCGCCCTGTAATCCGCGCATCGACGGAGTGAACCTGAAGTGATTGCAATAGCGACTTTTGCTACGTACGGGCTTATGCAGTGTTTCCCTTGGCGTGCCAGGAGCAAGCGCGGCATGATGGAAAATTGTGCGGCGACCGGATGCACCAGGAGAAACCTGATTCCGCTTTCGACTTTGCGCGCTCGTCGTATACACTTGAAACGTTGCATCCCGCATTGCGCCCGCGTTGTACCCTGTCGGGCGCTGCAATCCGACGCAGGCACATGGCAACCAGACTGCGCAACCCGAGAACAGGAGACACCTCATGACGTTTCACAGAATGCTCGCTGCCATTGCGGCCGCATGCGCCGTCGCCGCACTGCCGGCAACCGCCCAGGACATCAAGTTCGGCGCCAACCTGCCGATGAGCGGGCCGAATGCCGAATACGGCGACATGTTTTCGAGCGCCGCCGCGATCGCGGTCGAACACGCCAACGCCGACAAGATGCTGTCGAAAAAGCTGGTGATGATCATCGAGGACAGCCAGGCCACACCGCAGCAGGGCGTGGTGGCCATGAACAAGCTGGTCAGCGTGGAAAAGGTGCCCTACGTGCTGTCGGCGTTTACCGGGGTTTCGAAGGCCATCGCGCCGGTCGGCGACAAGGCCAGGGTGGTCTCGGTCAACGGCGGCGGCATCGGCCCGGATCTGGCCGAACTGGGCGACTATTTCTGGAACGTGATCCCGCTGGTCAATCTCGAAGTGCAGGCGGTCGTGCCGTATCTGGTCAAGGAGCGCAACTTCAAGAAGGTCGCGCTGCTCTACGTCGACGACCCCGCGGGCGAGGCGATCAAGAAGGAACTCGACATCCACGTGCCGAAAAACGGCGGCACGATGGTGTCGTCCCAGCAGGTGCCGCGTGCCTCGCAGCAGTTCGCAGGCCTCGCCGCCAAGGTGCGCGAAGCGCAGCCCGACGTGGTCTTCATCGCCTCGTTTGGCACCCAGCAGGCGCAGATCGTCAAGCAACTGCGCGACAACGGCGTCAAGCAGCAACTGGTTGGCTACTCTGCGTTCTCGTCACCTACCGTCACCCAGTTGCCCGAAGCCAAGGGTGCGCTGTTCCCGACCCAGGAAGTCAACTGGGAGGGCGACGCCATCAGCAAGCGCCTGGCGCGCGACTGGAAGGCGAAGAAAAACAAGGACCCGAACGCCTACGTGGCCAACTACTACAACGCCGTGATGGTGTTCGTGAAACTGGCGCAGGCCCTGGAAAAAAGCGGCCAGCCGATCACCGGCGAAAACCTGCTCAAGCAGCGCAAGGCGATGGGCAGCTTCGACGTGGTGGGCGGCAAAATGACGTTCCTGCCCAACGGCACGGTCTCGATGCCCTTGGCGATCTACGAGATCGACGGCGCCGCCGGCAAGTTGATCAAGGGCAACCTGATCGTCAAGTAAGCCCACAGTCCACCCCGGGCGCTCCGCGTCTGGGGTGGACTGTCGCGTGGCGCCTGCCTTGCTGCTCCTACAACTCCTGATCAACGGCCTGCAACTGGGGGCGATCTACGCCCTCACCGCGGTCGGGTTTGCGCTGATTTTCGGCTCGACCAAGGTGTTTCACGTCGCCCACGGCGCGGCCTTCACGCTGGCCGGCTACCTGTTCTGGTGGAGCATCAACACGCAAAAATGGCACTGGGCCGCCGGACTCGCGCTGGCCGTCGTGGTGGTGGTCGCCTTCGGACTGTTCATGGAGCGCTTCATCTACCGGCCGATCCAGCGCCACGAAGGCGCGTTCTTCACCGTTTTCATCGCCGCCTTCGGCACCCAGATCATCGTGCAGAACCTGGTTGGCACGGTGTTCGGCCGCGGCTTCGAGACCGTCACCGTGAGCCTGTCGCGCGCGGTTGAAATCGCGCCCGGACTGTTCGTCGCGCCGCTCGCCGGCGTGGCGATGGTAGTGGCGATCGTGTTCTTTTTCGGGCTCAACCTGTTCCTGTCGCGCACCCATGTCGGCACCGGCCTGCGCGCACTCGCCGACAACCCGGACCTGGTGCGCATCTACGGGCTGGAACCGACTCGGCTCGCGCAGGTGGCCTTCGCCCTGGGCTCCGCGCTGGTGGTGCCGGCCGCGGCGTTGACAGCCATGACGCAGGGCATCAACCCGGGCATCGGCGCGCACATCATGCTCATCAGCTTGGCTGCAACCATCGTCGGCGGCATCGGCTCGCTCAAGGGCGCGGCCTATGGCGGCCTGCTGCTGGGGCTGGCGGAAAGCCTCGCGATATGGAAGCTCGACCCGCAGTGGAGCGAGGCGGTGACCTTCATCATCCTGTTCGTCTTCATCATCTTCCGGCCGGCCGGCTTTCTGGGCCGCGCGCAGGGCGCGAAATAGGACCGCACACCGATGCTGGCTTACCTCAACAACCTCGCGGTGCTGATCAGCATCAACGCGATCCTCGCGGTGACGCTCAACTTCGTGCTCGGCTATGCCGGCATTTTCTCGATGGCGCACGCGGTGTTTTTCGGCATCGGCGCGTATACGGCAACCCTGGTGGCGATGAAGCTGGGCGGCGGCTTCCTGCTTTCGACAGCCGCCGGCATGGCAGTCTCGGCGCTGATCTCCCTGGCGCTCGCGCTTCCCGCCCTGCGCGTGCGCGGCGAGTATTTCGTCGCCGCATCGCTGGGCCTGCAGATGCTCGCAGTCACGGTATTTTCCGAATGGAAAGGGGTGACCGGCGGCATCGGCGGCATCGGCAACATTCCGCCCGCGCGCTTTCCGGGCTTCGAGATTTCCAGCCCTGCGCAATACCTGGTGCTCTCGCTGGTGTGCCTGGCGCTGGTGATGCTGGTCGTGGCACTGCTGGTGCGCTCGAGTTTCGGGCGCAGCCTGAAGGCGATCCGCGACGATGAAACCGCCGCGTACGCATTCGGCAAGAACGTCGCCGTGATCAAGACCATCGCGGTGGCGGTGTCGTCCGCGCTGGCCGCGGTGGCCGGTTCGCTGTATGCCTTCTACCTGAGTTTCGTCAATGTCGAGAGCTTCACGCTCGACACCTCGGTCTACCTGATGGCGATGGTGATCATCGGCGGCACCGCGACACTGGTGGGCCCGGTGGTGGGCACGGTGCTGATCCTGCTGCTGCCGGCGGCGCTTTCCTACCTGCCCGGGCTGCCGCAAACCGAGGTCGGGTCGATCCAGCAGATCGTCTATGGCCTGGCGATGGTGCTGCTGATGATCTTCCGCCCCGGCGGCCTGTGGGGCTTTCGCGACCAGCCCAAGGGCAATCGATGAGCGCGGGTGGCGCGATCCTGCTTGAGACCACCGGCATGTCGCGGGCTTTTGGCGGACTGAAGGCAGTGGACAATGTCTCGTTCGCGCTGCGCGAAGGCATCGTCACCACGCTGGTAGGGCCCAACGGCGCCGGCAAGACCACCCTCTTCAACCTGATCACCGGCCACCTCGACCCCGACGCCGGCGACGTGACCTGGCTGGGCAAATCCATCAAGGGCGTGCCGCACTGGAAGATCGCGCAATCCGGCATCGGCCGCACCTTCCAGGATCTCAAGCTGTTCGACCAGATGACGGTGCAGGAAAACGTGCTGACCGTCACCGAGCGTGGCGCCTGGCTGTGGCAGGCGGGCGGCAAGGCCGGGCAGGCGGAGCGCCGTGATCGCGCCGAACATGCGCTGGTTTCCGTCGGGCTGGCCGATCGCCGCAACGCGCGCGCGGTCGACCTCGCGTATGCGGAGCGCAAGTTCCTGTCGGTCGCGCGCATCCTCGCCTCGGGCGCGCGCCTGTGGTTGCTCGACGAACCGGCCTCCGGGCTGGACCCCGGCTCCTACGAGCGCTTCGTCAGGCTGGTGCGCGACCAGCTCGGACGTGGCATCACCGTGTGCATCATCGAGCACAACCTCGACATCGTGAAGGGCATCTCGGATCGCATCGCCTTTCTCGACCAGGGCCGACTGCTGGCCGAAGGCGACCCGAAGAGCATCCTGTCGGACCCCGCGCTGGCCGCCATCTACTTCGGGGAGCGTGCCTAAGTGACGGCGCCGGTACTGAAGGCCGAGCACCTCGACGTCGGCTATGGCGGCAAGCCGGTGCTGATGGACGTTTCCATCGAACTCAGGGACAACGAAGTGCTGTGCCTGATCGGGCACAACGGCGCCGGCAAGTCCACGCTGATGCGCACCCTGTTCGGCCTGGTGCGGCCGCGGGCGGGCCGCATCCTGGTCGACGGCAAGGTGATGGCAACGCACGTGCCGCGCACCCTGGCGCAGCGCGGCATCGCCCTGATGCCCGAAGGTCGCGGCATCTTTCCCAGCCTCACGGTCGAGGAAATCTGGAGCCTCGGCCTGGGTTCGGCCGCCATCCCCAAAGGCGAGCGCGCGGCACGCATCGACTTCGTGTTCTCGGTGCTGCCGCCGGTCAAGGCCTTCTACACGCGGCGCTCGGGATTGCTGTCCGGCGGGCAGCAGCAGATGGTCTCGATCGGCCGCGCCCTGCTCGGCAAGCCGCGCTGCCTGATCATGGACGAACCCTCGATCGGCCTGGCGCCCAAGCTGTTCCAGGATCTGATGCAGCCGATCCGCGCGTTGCAACGGGCGCACCGGATGAGCATCCTGCTGGTCGAACAGAACGTGCGCGAGGCCCTCAAGGTTTCCGACCGCGTAGTGGTGATGAAGGCGGGCCGCATGGTGCGCGAAGCCCTCCCCGCCGAACTTGCCGACAACGCGGCGCTGATGGAGCTTTATTGAACACCGGCCAGGACGCGCGGACCGAAAGGGAGGATCCATGCAATCCATGTCCAAAGCAGAAATCACGATGCTGCGCGAAACCGCGCGGCGTTTCGTACGCAACCGCCTGGTACCGCTGGAAGCGCAGGTCGAAACTGCCGACGACATCGAGCCCGCGCTGATCGCGCAACTGCGCCAGGAGGCTGTCGCGCTCGGCCTGTACGGCTTCAACCTGCCCGAGAGCCTCGGCGGGCCGGGCCTGCCGGCCGACGCGAAACTGGCGATCCTTGAGGAAATCACCTACACCTCGGTGCCCCTGACCGAAGCGGCCGGTTACCTGCCACTGTCGCTCGAATTCTGCAACGCCGAACAGCGCGCCCGCCTTATTCCCGGCCTGCTGGCCGGGAATAAGGTCATCACCTACGCCATGACCGAACCGGACGCCGGTTCGGACCTGGGGGCGATCCGCATGCGCGCCGAACAGCGCGACGACGGCTGGGTACTGAACGGCAGCAAGCAGTTCATCAGCCACGCCGAGACCGCCGATTACATCATCGTGCTGGCGTTGACGAACCCTGAAGCGCCGCTCAAGCGCAAGCTCACGACCTTCATCGTCCAGCGCGGCAACCCCGGCCTCACCGGCATGACGCGCTTTCGCAAAATGGGCTGGCGCGGCTATCACCTCAACGCCTTTACGCTGGAGAACTGCTTCGTTCCCGATGCCGACGTGCTGGGCCAACCCGGTGAGGGCTTTCTCGCCATCATGGCCTCGATCAACCATGACCGCATCTTCTCCGCCTGCCGCTCGCTGGGACTGGCACAGCGCGGCCAGGAGATGGCCTGCGCTTGGGCGAAAGAGCGTGTCGCATTCGGCGCTACGCTGTCGCAGCACCAGGGCATTCAGTTCATGATCGCCGACAACGACGTCGAGATCGAGGCGGCGCGCCTGCTGATGCACCGTGCCGCGCACCTGATCGAGGCCGGCGATCCGGCGGCGCGCATCGCCGCGTCGCGCGCCAAGCTGTATGCCAGCGAAATGGGCTGCCGGGTCAGCGACCGGGTGCTGCAGATTTTCGGCGGCATGGGCTACATGTGCGACCTGCCGGTCGAACGCTTCTATCGCGATGCCCGTGCCTTCCGCATCGGCGAGGGCACGTCCGAAATGCAGCGCGTCCAGATCGCCCGCCACGTCCTGTCCGATTAACGCTTGCGCCCCTGAACCACGTGCCCATGACTTCCGTGCCTGCCGCCATCCGGCCCCAGCAGTGTTTCGCTTCCCTGCTCGAATCCGAACCCGACCGCCCCGCGTTTCAAGCTGGTGCGCATTGCGCGACCCGCGCCGAACTGCTGCGGCAGTCGCAGCTTGCCGCCGCTCATCTGGCCGCCCTGGGTTTCCGTCGCGGCGACGTGCTCGCCGTCTGGCTGCCGGATGGTGCGTGCTGGCTGCAGCTGCTGTTCGCATCGGCGCAACTCGGCGTGCTGATGGTGCCGATCAGCACGCGTTACAAGTACGAAGAAGCGCTGCACGTGATCCAGACTTCACAGGCGAAGGGCATGGCGGTGGCGACCGACTTTCTCGGCTTCGACTACGTCGGCATCGCGCGACGCATCCAGTCCGAAAACCCGTCACTGCTGCACCTGTTCGAGATCGATACCGCGCACGGCTTTTTCGCGCCGCCAGTGGCCGCCACGCCGGTGGCGACCAGCGGCGGACCGCGCGATGCCCTGTGCATCTTCAGCACCTCGGGCACCACCGGCAAGCCCAAGCTTGCGGTGCACGACCAGCACGGCATCGCCCTGCACGCGCGCAACGTGGCGCAGCGCACCGGCATCCGGCCCGGCGACGTGACACTGTGCACCCTGTCCCTCTACGGCGTGCTGGGCTTTGTGCAGGCCATCAGCGCACTCGCCGGCGGCGCCGCCTGCGTGTTCCTGCCGGTGTTCGACGCGCGCGCCACGGCAGCGGCGATCGAGCGCCATGGCGTGACGCATTTTTTCGGTTCGGACAGCATCTTCGGGCCGGTGCTCGACGTGCCGGGCCATTCGTTCTCGAGCTGGCGTTTCGGCGGGCTGGCGGAATTCGCGGGCATGGGCGCTGCCGTCATCGACCGTGCCGAACGCGAGTACGGCGTGCGCCTGATCGCGCTGTACGGATCGTCGGAATGTTTCGCGGTGGCGGCGCTTCGCTCGCCCGATGACGACGTCCAAACCCGCAGTGTCGCGGGCGGCACGCCGATCACCGCGGAAGTCGAGTTCCGCGTGATCGACCCCGGCAGCGGCCGCGTGCTGGGCGACGGCGAGCATGGCGAGTTGCAGATGCGCGGCTACAACGTGATGTCGGGTTACCTCAATAATCCTGCCGCCACCGCGGCCGTGCTCGGCCCCGACGGCTGGTTTTCCACCGGCGATCTCGCCCATGTCAGTGGCGCGGGCTTCGTGTACCTGTCACGCCTCAAGGACAGCCTGCGCCTGCGTGGCTATCTGGTCGACCCAAGCGAAATCGAGGCTTTCCTGTGCCGGCATGACAGCGTGGCGGCGGCACAGGTGGTCGGCGTGAACCGCGTCGGCGAAGGCGATGTCGCGGTCGCGTTCGTGCGCCACGGCGCCGGCGTCACCGACGAGGCCGCATTGCTGGCCTTTTGCAAGGCAGGCATGGCAAATTACAAGGTGCCGAGGCGCATCGTGTTCGTCGACGATTTTCCGCAAATCCAGGGGCCGAACGGCACCAAGATCCAGAAGAACAAGCTGCGCGAGATGGCCGACGCCCTTCTCGTGCAGGCATGACAACCCAACGGAGACCAGCATGAAACGTGGTGAAGTGAAATCGGACATCGCCTGGGCGACCCCGACCAAGGTGGTGATTCATGGCCTGGATCTGTGCGATGAAATCGTCGGCAAGCTCGATTTCGGGCAGATGACCTTCCTGCAGATCTTCGCGCGCCTGCCGCGCGACGCTGCCGAACTGCGCATTTTCAACGCCATGATGGTGATCCTGGTCGAGCACGGCATCACGCCCTCCTCGCTGGCGACGCGCATGACCTACTGCGGCGCGCCCGAGGCGGTGCAGGCGGCGGTGGCGGCCGGCCTGCTCGGGCTCGGATCGGTATTCGTAGGCTCGCTCGACAACGCCGCACGCATGCTGCAGGAAGCGATTCCCGACAAGAGCAAGCCCGGCGACATCAAGGCGCTGGCCAAAGGCATCGTCGACGCATTCCGCGCGCGCAAGGAAATCATTCCCGGGGTCGGACATCCGTTTCACAAACCGATCGACCCGCGCACCCGTGCGCTGTTCCAGGTGGCGCGCGAGACCGGCTATTACGGCCCGTATGCCGAACTGATGACCGAGATCGGCGCCGAAGCCGAACGCCAGACCGGCCGCGTGCTGCCGGTCAACGTGACCGCCGCGATGGCCGCGGTGGCCTCGCAGATGGAGATTCCGTGGAAGGTGTGTCGCGGCTTGGCGGTTGCCGCGCGCGCGGTCGGCCTGGTCGGTCACATCCTCGAGGAAATGCGCCAGCCGATGGCCGATGAACTCTACATGCGCATCGAGCACGAAGCCAGCGCGCACCTGATCCCGAAAGATTGAGGGAGCGCCGCATGTCTGCATCGCCCACTCCGACTGGCATCGCCCCGCCCCGCGCCGAAAAACCGCGCGTGCCCGAACGCGCGGAATTCCGCTTCTGGACCGAGGAAAAGCTGCGCAATCCGGACACCGACCAGTTCCATCACATCAACCACGCGGCGATGGTCTCGATGTTCGAGGCCGGCCGCATGGAGATGTTCGCGCAACCCCGCGTGCGCGCGCTGATGGAGGGTGCCAACCTCGCAGTGGTGCGGCTGTCGCTGCACTTTCACCGCGAATTGTTCTACCCGGGAAAGGTGGCGGTCGGGTCGACCGTGCTCAGCGTCGGCAACACCTCGTTCCAGTGCCTGCAGGGCTTGTTCGACAGTAATGACGTATGTGTGGCATCCGCCGAGGCGGTCTGTGTATTGTTCGACCCGGCCGCCGGGCGGGCGCAGCGGATTCACGACACGCTGCGCGGCATCTTGCTGGCAACGCATCCCTGAGCCCCTTTGTTCACCTCGTTGGCGAGACCGGCGTGCTGCTGCCGGGCGCCTTGTGCGAGCGCGATCGCGCCTGCCCGCGCTTCACCCGCATGGACCGCCACAACCACCTGTCGATGGTGTTCCAGTTCAACACCGCCGCCGACGCCCTCGGCTGCGACATCATGGAATTCATGCGCCGCGGGCGTTGAGTCCGCACGTACGACTCACGCGCTCGGAGCCCGTGAAGAGTTTGTGGCGAGCGGTTCGAGGTCGGGTCCGGCAGTAGTCGTATTCACGGCCTCTCAAGCCAGCCCGCGCACGATTAGCGAGAGTCCGCTGGCAACCAGCACAACGCCAATGACGCGGATCAGGAGGTCGCGCGAGAGGTGCTTGAACGCCTTGCGCGCCACCCATAGGCCGGCCCAGGACGCCGGAAACGCCGCGAGTGCCCAGAGCCAGGGCTTCCAGCTCAGAAGCATGCCGGCGATGGTGAACGCCACCACCCGCAATGTGATACTGAAAATCGTGCACATGCCAAGCGTAGCGCGATAGGCCTCCTTGGTGAGGCCGCGTCGCGACAGATAGATGGCATAGGGCGGCCCGCCCACGCCGAATAGCGTGCTGGTGATGCCGCCGCCGAAGCCGGCCACCGGCGCCCAGCGGCGGCTGACGGTGCGCACGGATGCGCCGCTGACCAAATTGGAGATCGCCACGGCCAGAACGAAGACACCGAGCGCGACCATCGCGGCATTGCGCGGCAGGTTGACCAATAACGTCATGCCGACCGCAGTACCGACCACTACCGCCGGCAGCAGGCGCTTCCACTCGCTCCCAATTGCGGCCTTGGGGTTTTCCAGCCCGACCCGCCAGGCGCTGCTGCAGTCGAGCACCGAGAACATCGCCAGCGCGAAGGGCAGCGGCACCAGGTGGATGGCCAGCGGAATGGTGAGCAAGGCGGAGCCGAAGCCGGTGATGCCGAAGATGAAGGCGCCGCCGAACGCGAGCAGCATGAGGGCGGCCAGGGTGGTGATGTCGGCAGATGTCATCTAGGCGTTCGAAGTTCTTTCCAACAGCGTATTCGCATCGGCATTGATGACCGGGATGCGCGGAACCGGAGGAAATCGTTCAGGAGACGCGCTTGCCGAACGACGACACACTATCCGCCCGATCGACGAGGAATTGACGTCTTGCCTTCGGGGCCCGGTTGGGTCAGCGCGTCGCGATAGGCCTTGAGAACCGCGTTCATGCGGGTTTGCCAGCCTGCGCCCTGCGCCCTGAACCAGCCGAGAACATCCGCGTCAACGCGCAACGCGATCTGTTCCTTGCGTTCCGGCATTGGCAGGCCGCGATGGGCGATCGCATCGGCCCAGTCATCCGGCGCGGTTCTTGGAGCGTCATCAGTAAAGGTGATGTCCGCATCCTTCATGCCTTTGAGCTTGGCCCAATCCGTCTTGCCTTTAGCGCTTTTGGTAGCGCGCGCGCCATGCCTTGAATTCATGGCTTCCGCCTTTCTTGCCGAAATCAGATGTGGGATTTCGCCTTGTTCGTCGGGTGGCGTCCACACGACCAATAGCGCGACACCGTTGAGCACCCCGACACTTTGCAATCCTTGTTCCCAATAGGCCGCCCGCGTGTCTTCGCGGGTAAGCAGGTCGCCATCGAAAAATGGATCAAGGTCGGCGAAATCGATGCCGTGATACCGGACATTCTGAATCCGTTTGGCTTCGTCCCACGGCCCTGATGCGACCGCGGCGCCGCCAAGTAAAGCGGGGAGAACAATAGCGGACAGAAATGTTTTGATGATGCCGCCACCTTTGCAGTACCGCGCAATGAGCATTCGATCAGGCTGGCTGCGCGCCATCGTAACCTTCGATGATGATGACATCACCGGTCGAGACTGGCGTCCGGAGCGGGATCGCCTTCCGATACGCGGGCGACCTGTAGCAGTCCAGGGCGGCCTGATAACTCGGGAACTCGATGACGACGTTGCGCGAGCGGCTGGAACCTTCCGGGTTCTCGAAGCGCCCGGAACGCACCAGGAATTTGCCGCCGAACTCCGCAAGCGGCCCGGCGTTGGCGGCGACATAGAGCTTGTATTTATCGAGGTCAGCGACATCGATTCTGGCGATCCAGTAGCCTTTTGACATGCATTTCTCCGATCAATGTTGGGGTCAGCTGGAGCAGGGTCGAACCGCTTCCGTGCGCGGCGCGAATGTGCGTTTTTGTTGCGAAAGCGCTAGAACCGAATCTTGCCCAGCAAAATTTCCCACCAAAGCCGCCAGTCGCCCATCAGGCTCATCAGGGGATACTTGAACGTCGCCGGCTTGTTGCGCTCGAAGAAGAAATGCCCGATCCAGGCGAATGCGTAGCCCTGCACCAATGCGGCGCCAGCCAGCCACCACGCACCGGTGACCACCGCAGTCACCAGCAATACAACCGCGATGCTGGTGCCGATGAAGTGCATGCGGCGCGACGTGCGGTTGGCGTGCTCGGTCAGGTAGTAGGGATAGAAGTCGCCGAACGTCCGATACGTCTTTTCGCTGTTCATGGCCGGTCTCCCTTGGTACCTGGCCAATGTCGCAGCGGCCATGAATTGCCCGATCAAATACGGCAAACGACGCGGGCTCGAAATTTCTTTCGCACGGCGCTAATCCGTGCAACTCAGGCCCAGTTCTTTTTAATTAAACCACCTGTTCGTCAAGGATAGGGATTCCAATGCCCTTTTTGGAGTGATCCGGCCATATCGGTAAGCGTCAATCGTTGATTTGGCGCCGAAGACGCCTGACAAGCCCCTGAAACACCACCCCTGCATCTCCGTTCTACGGGCCTCTGGCCACCTGGGCGGCGGATTTTGTCCGCGCAGGTGGCCACAGGCACGAGTCGCCCCCGTCCGAGAGATAAATACTGCGTAATGCGGCGGCGCAACATCCAGGGCCATTGCACGGGCCACCCAATTTGAGATATGTCAAAGCCTGAAAAGCCTTGGTGGCAGACGATTCCAGGCCGTCGATTGGCTGCAATCGTTGGTGGGAGTGGTTCTTGTCGAGTTGCCGGCGCCATTTTTAAGCCGTTGATCCCGCAGCACGCGAGACTTCACTCACGCGTTGGCGGTTGCACGCTTGGCGCGTTGCGGAAGAGTTCGATCTTGAGCCGGCAGCCAACCGCTTCAGCGTACTTCTTGAGCGAAGTCACAGACGGCACATGCCGGTTGGCTGATTCGAGACGGGACACGGCGCTTTTGGTGGTACCCATGCTGGAGCCGACGGCTTCCTGCGTCAGCCCGGCGCGTGCCCGCGCAGCCAACATTGCGCGCGCCAGTACGTACTCGACTTCAGCGCGTCATACGCTTGCCTAAAGCCGTGGCGCTTCGCGGCCTTTGCCAGAAACGCTTTGTGGTCGTGCCGTACTGGGATGTAGTTGAGTTCAACCATTTGCGTGTGCTGCTACTTGGACGCGGCCTTTTTGAGCAGCGCGAGTCCGCGCTCAGTCTTGCCGTGCCCGCGCTCGGCGCGCAGGCGAAAGCGCGTTTCGGCATCGAATTCGGCCAGCATCAGGGTTGTCATTTCGTCGATCAGCCGGTTGATAGTGGTGCTGCGGCTCTTTGCCATGTTGCGCAGGCGCTCATGTTTGTCGTCAGGGAGCCGGACGGAGAGGGCGCTCATCGGGATAACTCCTTCATCAAGGTTATGGGGTTCACTACTTGCAGGCCGGGAAACTTGAGTTCCATCCTGGCCACGTGCCGCAGGTTTCGCGTGACTACAAATTGCGCGCCGCCGGCTACCGCCAGTTCGATCAAATGATTGTCCGCTTCATCCGGCAAATTGGGCCGCCAGCCGAAATAGACGCGCGACCATCGGCATGAGCCTAGAAAGATGTCGACCAACTCACCGCGCTCTGCGTAATTGAGCCTGCTTTTGGCGAACAAGGCTTCACCGCTGAGCACGTCTTCATATTCCGCCAGCAAGGCTACGCCCATCAGTGGCTGGCATTGGCCGGTCAGGCATGCGGCGACAACCCGGCTCGCCGCACCTGTGCCAAGGCATGCGCTGATGAAGACATCGGTATCGATGACGACTCGAATATTCATTTGAATATGGTATCATTTTTGCCACCAAAGTGAGATACGGCGCAGCACCTAAATTGAGCGTTAACAGCCGCGCGCAATGCGCGCACCAGACGAAAGTCGAAGCTTTCGCCGGCCAAAAAAATCCACCGCTCCGCCGCATCAGACAGCGCGGGGTTCGGCGTGTTCCAGTGAGAGCGCCTCGGCCGCGCAGGCAAGCGCCGCCCGAATGCCGGCAGGCGTGAGCTGCGGATAGGCCTCGATCAGGGTTTGCCCGGGTGCGCCCCCGGCCAGCATGCGCAATAGCAGTTCGACCGGAATCCGCGTGCCGCGAACCGGCATCACGATTCCGCACCTGATCGCGCTGCGCGCCGACCGGGTGATCGAATGAAACATCGCTCCACGCTGGCCGCGATGGCAGGAGCGCTCCTGCTGCCCGGCCGAGGCCTTCGCGCGCAGGCGCCGTGCAATGCCCGCATCGGCATCGTCGAGAAAGACGCGGTGCTGGACAGCCCGGTGATGCGCATCTATTTCGCAGGCCTGCGCTTGCGCGGCTATCGCGAAGGCGGTGACCTGGGCGGC
>CAYYFR010000158.1:0-9311 GCA_964470865.1 uncultured Burkholderiales bacterium
AGGCTATCCCCCCCGGCCCCCCTTTGGAAGGGGGGTGAATAAATGAGCTTCTTCAAGGCCGAGAACATTTCGATCCAGTTCGGTGGCGTCAAGGCAGTCACCAATGTTTCGTTCGAGGTTGAAGAGGGCGAGGTGTTCACCATCATCGGTCCCAACGGCGCCGGCAAGACCACGATCTTCAACCTGATCAGCCTGATCTACCCGCCGACTTCCGGGCGCATCATTTTCAAGGGCCAGGAGATCACCGGCATGGCGCCGCACCGTGTTGCCAATCTGGGCATCGCGCGCACTTTCCAGAACATCGAGTTGTTCGAGCACGCCACGGTGTTGCAGAACCTTTTGATCGGGCGGCACAACCATCGCAGCACCTCGTTTTTGGAGGAGCTTCTGTTCCTGCCGGCGGCGCGTCGCGCCGAAATCGCGCATCGCGAGGCCGCCGAAAAGGTGGTCGATTTTCTCGAGTTGCAGCACTATCGGGACAGTTTCGTGGCCGGCCTGCCCTATGGTGTGCGCAAGGTGGTCGAGCTGGGGCGCGCCTTGTGCATCGGCCCCAAACTGCTGTTGCTCGACGAACCCTCCTCGGGCCTCAATCCGGAAGAAACCGATGGCATGGCATTCTGGATCGAGGACATCAAGAAGGATCTCGGCGTCACCGTGCTGATGGTCGAGCACGACATGAGCCTGGTCTCGCGGGTGTCCGACCGCGTGCTGGCCTTGAGCCAGGGCGAGATGCTGTCGTTGGGCACCTCACGCGAGGTGCAGAGCGATCCCAAGGTGATCGAAGCCTATCTCGGACGGCCGGAATGAGCACGCCCATCCTGACATTGGCGAACATCGAGTCGAGCTACGGCCCGGTACAGGCGTTGCGCGGTGTCAGCCTGATTGTGCCCGAAGGCAGGATCGCCACCGTGCTGGGCGGCAATGGCGCCGGCAAGAGCACCATTCTCAAAACCATCTCCGGCATCATCGATCCCAACAAGGGCCAGATCATTTACGCCGGGCAGGAAATTCATGGCTGGGAGGCCGACCGCATCGTGCGCGCCGGCATCAGCCACGTGCCCGAAGGGCGCGAGGTGTTTCCGCTGCTGTCGGTCGAGGACAACCTGAAGATGGGTGCCTACACCCGGCGCGATCGCGACGGTGTGGCACGCGACATCGAAGCCGTGTACGGCTATTTCCCGATTCTGAAAGAACGCGCCAGGCAGGACGCCGGCCTGCTCTCGGGCGGCCAGCAGCAGATGCTGGCGATTGCGCGCGCCTTGCTGTCCGCGCCCAAGTTGATGCTGCTCGACGAGCCTTCGCTGGGTTTGTCGCCGCTCCTCACCAAGGAAATTTTCGGCATCATCACGCGCATCAATCGCGAGCGTGGCACCACCATTTTGTTGGTCGAGCAGAACGCGCAAATGGCGCTCAAGACTGCCGACTTCGGCTATGTGCTCGAAGTCGGCCGCATCGTGATGGAAGATACCTGCGCCAACCTGATGCAGAAGGAAGACATCAAGGAGTTTTACCTGGGCATCAAGGAAGAAAGCGCGCGCGGCCATCGGCGCTGGAAGAAGAAGAAAACCTGGCGTTAACCGGCCCCGCCTCGCGCCGACTGCCTAAGGCTGCTGGTCGCGACCCCGCTTACCTTGTCTCCCATCGCATCCGCACTGATATCGATCCTGTTGTGGTCGTCCGCCGCTTGGTTGAGCTTGAAGCTCGCCCATATTCCACCCTTCCTGCTGGTCGGCGCCAGTCTTCTGGTGGGTGCACTTTGCGGCCTGCCGCGCATCGCCGACTGGCGCGCCGCGACCCCGCGCTTGCTTGCCCTTGGCGTGTACGGACTGTTCGGATTTCACTTGTGCCTATTCACCGCGTTGCGCAGCGCTCCGCCGATCCAAGCCAATCTCATCAACTACCTGTGGCCGCTTCTGATGGTCGTGTTGGCTCCGCTGATCGTGCCGGGCGTCCGTCTGACCGTACGTCACGTGATCGCGGCAATGCTGGGCTTTGGTGGCGCCGCGCTGTTGGCCACCGGTGGCAAACTCGACATTGATGAGCGCTACTGGTTCGGCTATGGTTGCGCGCTTGCTGCGGCGTTGATCTGGGCCACGTATTCGCTGCTGACGCGGCGCATGCCGGCGTTTCCGACAGGCACCGTTGGTGCATTCTGTGCGGTGTCAGGCGTTCTTTCCTTGTTTTGTCATTTCCTCTGGGAGCCGGCGGGTCGCTTCTCAGCGCTCGACAGTTTCTGGCTGTTGGCATTAGGCATCGGTCCTCTGGGCCTGGCTTTCTACACCTGGGATGCGGCGATGAAGCGCGGTGACCCGCGTATGATCGGCACGCTTGCCTATCTCACGCCTCTGCTTTCCACGCTCTGGCTGGCGCTGTCCGGCGCGGGTAGCCTGGGCCCGCTTGCACTGCTGGCGATGTGCGCCATCGTCGGCGGCGCCGTACTCGGCGCATTGCCCCCCCGGCGCGCCTGAACCACAGCCCGGAAGAACGTTGCGGCCGGCGCAGCGCGCGCGTTGCTACAATTGACGCTTACGTAAACGTAAAGCCGGCCAGCCCACGGCGGCCACAGGAGACCCATGGCAACTCTCGCTACCGCCATCAACGCCCGCAGCGCTGAATATGCCGCCAATGCCGCTGCGCTCAAGGCCGCGGTCGATGATCTCAAGGTCAAGGTGACGCACATCGCCGCCGGCGGCTCAGAGGATGCTCGCAAGAAGCACGTGGGGCGCGGCAAATTGTTGCCGCGTGAGCGGGTCGAGCAGTTGCTCGACCCCGGCACCGCCTTCCTCGAATTCTCGCAACTCGCCGCCTTCAACATGTATCACAACGCCGCGCCGGGCGCGGGTGTGATCACCGGCATCGGCCGCGTCTCCGGCCGCGAATGCGTGATCGTGTGCAACGACGCCACGGTCAAGGGCGGCACTTATTTCCCGATGACGGTGAAAAAGCATGTGCGGGCGCAGGAAGTCGCGGGCGAAAACAACCTGCCGTGCATCTACCTGGTTGATTCCGGCGGCGGCAATCTGCCGACCCAGGAGGACGTGTTTCCCGACCGCGACCATTTCGGCCGAATTTTCTACAACCAGGCCAACCTGTCGGCACGCGGCATCCCGCAGATCGCGGTGGTGATGGGGTCTTGCACCGCCGGCGGCGCCTATGTGCCGGCCATGAGCGACGAGACCATCATTGTGCGCAACCAGGGCACCATTTTTCTGGGCGGCCCACCGCTGGTGAAGGCGGCCACCGGCGAGGTGGTGAGCGCCGAGGAGCTGGGGGGTGGCGACGTGCATACGCGCGTCTCCGGCGTGGCCGACCACCTGGCGAAAAGCGACGCGCACGCACTGGCGATCGCCCGGCGTATCGTCGGCAACCTGAACCGGGTCAAGGCGCCGGCGCTTGAAATCGCCGCGCCGCGCGAGCCGCTCTACGCGGCCGAGGAAATTTACGGCGTGGTGTCGGCCGAATCACGCAAGCCCTACGATGTGCGCGAGGTGATCGCGCGTATCGTCGATGGTTCCGAACTCGATGAATTCAAGTCGCGCTACGGTGTAACGCTGGTGACCGGTTTTGCACGCATCCACGGCATGCCGGTCGGCATCATCGCCAACAACGGCATCCTGTACTCGGAGTCGGCGTTGAAGGGCGCGCACTTCATCGAATTGTGCGCGCAGCGCGGCATTCCGCTGTTGTTCCTGCAAAACATCACCGGTTTCATGGTCGGCAAGAAATACGAGTCAGGCGGCATCGCGCGCGACGGCGCCAAGCTGGTGACCGCAGTGGCCACTGCGAAGGTACCCAAATTCACCGTCATCATCGGCGGCAGTTTCGGCGCCGGCAACTACGGCATGTGCGGCCGCGCCTACAGCCCGCGCTTTTTGTGGATGTGGCCGAATGCGCGCATTTCCATCATGGGCGGTCCGCAGGCGGCCTCTGTCCTGGCCACGGTGAAGCGCGAAGGCATTGAAGCCCGTGGCGGCGCCTGGAGCGCAGAGGAAGAAGCGGATTTCAAGAAGCCGATCCTCGAACAATACGAGCACCAGGGGCACCCCTATTACGCCAGCGCGCGCCTGTGGGACGACGGCGTCATCGATCCGGTGGATACGCGCCGCGTGCTCGGCTTGGCGATGTCGGCGGCCCTCAATGCGCCGATCGAAAAAACCACCTTCGGCGTGTTCCGCATGTAGTCTGTTTGCAGGATATCGAAATGCCAAAAGTCACCACCCTTGAAGTCGAAATTCGCAACCATGTCGGCATCGTCTGGCTGAACCGCCCGGAAATCCACAACGCGCTCAACGATGTTGTGCTGGGCGAGCTCAAGACGGTGCTCAAGTCCCTTGAGAAGGACAAGGGTGTGCGCGCGATCGTCCTGGGTGGCCACGGCAAGTCTTTTTGTGCCGGCGGCGACCTCAACTGGATGAAAAAGACCGCCACCTACACCAAGGCACAAAACCTCAAGGACGCCGCCGGCTTGGCCGAGACCCTGTGGGTCCTGGCCAGCCTTTCCAAACCGACGGTTGCGCGCGTGCACGGCAACGCCTACGCCGGCGGCATGGGCCTGGTTGCGGCTTGCGACATCGCGGTGGCATCGACCGATGCGGTGTTCTGCCTGTCCGAAGTGCGGCTGGGCCTGGTTCCGGCGACCATTTCGCCCTACGTCATACGCGCCATGGGCGAGCGCATGGCCGGCCGTTACTTTTTGACCGCCGAGCGCTTCGAGGCCGCCGAGGCCTACCGCATCGGCTTCGTGCAGGAATTGTGTCTTCCGGGGGATCTCGATGGCCGCGTCAATGACCTGCTCGGGCACCTGGTGGTGGCCGGCGCAAGCGCGGTGGCCGAATCCAAGAAGCTGATTGCGCTGTCTGGCGGCACCCGCCTGACGCCGGCGATTCGAGCCGAGACAGCCAGGCGCATCGCCGCAGCGCGTGCCTCGGCCGAAGGCCGCGAGGGTGTGGCCTCCTTTCTGGAAAAGCGCAAGCCCAAGTGGGTCAGCGAACTCAAACTGGATGGCCGGTGATGTTCAAGAAAATCCTCATCGCCAATCGTGGCGAGATCGCCTGCCGCGTGGCCGCGACCGCGCACGGGTTGGGCATCCGCACCGTTGCGGTGTATTCGGATGCCGATGCCGATGCCAAGCATGTGGCCGACTGCGATGAGGCCTATCGACTGGGCCCGCCGCCGGCGCGTGAAAGCTATTTGCGCGGCGACCTGATCATCGAGATCGCGAAAAAAGCCGGCGCCGAGGCGATCCACCCGGGTTACGGGTTTCTCTCCGAGAACGAGGATTTCGCCGCGGCCTGCGCCCGGGCCGGGCTGGTATTCATCGGCCCGCCGCCGTCGGCCATCCGCGCCATGGGGCTCAAGGCCGAATCCAAACAGCTGATGGAAAAAGCCGGCGTGCCGCTCACCCCGGGCTATCACGGCGGCGACCAGAATCCCGATCTGCTGGCACGTGAGGCCGACAAGATCGGCTATCCGGTGTTGATCAAGGCCTCCGCCGGTGGTGGCGGCAAGGGCATGCGGGTGGTCGAAAAAGCCGCCGACTTCGCCGCTGCGCTGGCTTCGTGCAAGCGCGAAGCGACCTCGTCATTCGGCGACGATGCGGTGCTGATCGAAAAGTACCTGACGCGGCCGCGGCACATCGAGATCCAGGTGTTTGCCGATATCCACGGCAACTGCGTTTACTTGTTCGAGCGCGACTGCTCGGTGCAACGCCGGCACCAGAAGGTGCTGGAAGAAGCGCCGGCGCCGGGCATGACCGCGGAGCGCCGCGCGGCGATGGGCAAAGCCGCGGTCGATGCCGCCATGGCGGTGGGCTACGTGGGTGCGGGCACGGTCGAATTCATCGCCAACCAGGACGGCAGCTTCTTTTTCATGGAGATGAATACCCGCCTGCAGGTCGAGCATCCGGTGACTGAGGAAATCACCGGGCTGGATCTGGTCGAGTGGCAACTGCGCGTGGCAGCGGGCCAACCCCTGCCGCTCACGCAGGACGAGCTGGCGATCAGCGGGCACGCGATCGAGGCGCGCATTTACGCCGAGAACCCGGCGAAGAACTTTCTGCCCTCGATCGGCACCATTACCCACATGCGCATGCCGCTCGACGAGGGGCACGGCGCGGTACGTATCGATACCGGTGTGCGCGAAGGCGACACCATCGGCCCGCACTACGACCCGATGATCGCCAAGCTGATCGTCTGGGGCGAAGACCGCGCGCGCGCCTTGGCCGGGATGTCTGCCGCGCTGCGTGAATGCGAGATCGCCGGTCTCTCGACCAATGTGGAATTTCTCGGCAGGGTGATTCAATCGCATGCGTTCGCATCCGCCGATCTCGATACCGGGCTGATCGAACGCAATCGGGCCGAATTGCTGCCGTCCTGCGTGACTGTGCCGCCTCAGGCGCTGATCGCCGCCGCCTTCATGCTGCATGCCGGTCATTTGCCGACGCCCGGCACGACGCATGGTTCGCCATGGGATATGCGCGATGGCTGGCGCATGAACCTCACGGCCACCCGCACACTGATGTTCACGTCCGGCGCTGTGACGCATGCGGTGAGCATCGAATACGGCCGGTCTGGCGCAACGCTCATGTGTGAAGGTTTTGGAGGTCTGGCCAGCGGGACCGTTGTCGGACGGCGCGTCAGCCTCAACTGCGGCGCGCAACGCATTGTCGCCGGCGTGGTGATCGATGGCATCAAGTGCACGGTCTTCATGCAGGGCCGCCGCTTTGACCTTGAGCGTGCCGACCCGCAGGCGCTGCTGTCGGACGCGGACGATGCTGCGGCTGCGGGCGACGGTCACCTGCGCGCGCCGATGTCGGGCAAGGTGCTGGCGCTGGTGGCCACGCCTGGCGCCAGGGTCGAGAAGGGGGCCCCGTTGCTGGTGATGGAAGCGATGAAAATGGAACACACCATTGCCGCGCCTGCTGCCGGCGCGGTGCGCGAATTCCGCTGCGCCGCCGGGGACCAGGTGGCCGAAGGCGTGGAATTGGTGAACTTCGAGGCGGCCGAATAAGCTCATGCCGGACGTACTTTTTTTCGCCGACGAGCCCGACCCCCGACCCTGGGTCGCGGCCTTGCAGCGTGCCCTGCCGGAAGGCCGCATTCACCAATGGGCGCCGGATCATGCACCGCTGTGTACCTATGCCGTGTGCTGGAAGCCGCCGGCTGCCTTCTTCGCCGGCCAGTCCGGTCTCAAGGCGATTCTCAATATCGGTGCCGGCGCCGATGCGGTGATTGGCGACCCGAACCTGCCAGTCGAGGTGCCGGTGGTGCGCCTGGACGACGCCGGCATGGCGCAACAGATGGAGGAGTACGTCGCCTGGTGCGCGCTTCACTACCTGCGCCGCTTCGACGACTATGCAAGGGCGCAGCAAGCCGCGCATTGGGAACGCCTGGCGCCGCGCGCGCGCGCGCAATTCAACATCGGCGTCATGGGCCTGGGTGTGCTCGGCACGCGAGTCGCGGCGTTCATGCGCATGCTGGGTTTTCCGCTGCGTGGCTGGAGTCGCAGCCCGAAGTCGATGGATGGCATCGCATGCTTCGCCGGCGACAGCGGGCTTGCGGCATTTCTCGCCGGCACCGACATGCTGGTGTGCCTGCTGCCACTCACACCGGACACCCGGGGCATTCTCAATCGGCGCAATCTCGCCGCCCTGCCGCGCGGCGCCAGTGTGGTCAACATCGCGCGCGGCGGGCACCTGGTTGTGGCCGACCTGATCGAGTTGCTGGACGCCGGGCACTTGTCCGGTGCCACGCTCGACGTGTTTGCGGCGGAACCGCTGGCGGCCCATTCCCCGCTTTGGCGCCATCCGAAAATCACCGTCACGCCGCACATCTCGGCCATGACGCTGGCGGATGAATCGATGCAACAGATCGCCGCCAAGATCAGGCGACTGGAGCGCGGGCAGCCGGTGGTCGGCGTCATCGATCGTGCGCGTGGATACTGATGGCGCCGCCGATGAAGCTCTGGCGTCCGATCGGCGGCATGCCTGCCCGGGTGTGCCCATGAACGATGCGTTCGACTGGCCGCCCAACGCGCGCGTACCCTCGCCTTGCGTGAGTGTCTGCCGCATGAGTGAAGACGGCGCCTTTTGCAGCGGTTGCCTGCGCAGCATCGAGGAAATCGGCGCCTGGTCGGGCGCGAGCGAAGGGTTCAAGCGCGAGGTGTGGCGGCAACTGGCCCTGCGGCGCGCGCGCCTGGGCCCGGCGGACGGCGACAGTTGAATTCCCGCTTTGAGATGCCAGCTTCGATGCGGGTGATCGAGCGCGGCTGGGTGTCGTCCAACATGGTGGTGTTTTGCGGGCGCGCATCCACCGACATCGTCGACACCGGGTACTCGCGGCACGCTGCGCAGACTGTGGCTCTGGCAGGCCATGCGCTCGGGGCGCGACCACTGGATCGCATTCTCAACACCCATGCCCATGCCGACCACATGGGCGGCAATGCGGCGCTTGGGCGAGCGTACCCCGAGGTGCGGATCGCCATTCCCGCCGGCGATGCCGATGTCGTGCGTGACTGGGACCAGGAGGCCCTGCACCTGCTGCCCATGGGTCAGCAATGCGATCGCTTCAGCTTCGACACCACTTTTCGCGCCGGTGATCTGCTGCTGCTGGGCGATTGCGAATGGCGCGCCATCGCATCGCCCGGGCATGACATGAATTCGCTGATGCTGTGGTGCGAACCTGAACGCATCCTGATCTCGGCCGATGCCTTGTGGGAGGACGGCTTCGGCATCCTGTTCCCGGCGCTGCCGCCCGCAAGCGTGAACCAGCATGTATTCGCGGCGCAGGGCGCCACGCTTGATGCGATTGCCGTGCTTGAACCACGTCTGGTGATTCCCGGACACGGCGCGCCGTTTGACGATGTTGCCGGTGCGCTTGGCCGCGCGCGCAGCCGGCTCGATTATTTCAGTGCCGACCCGGCGCGCATCGCGCGCAACGCGGCCAAGGTCACGCTGTCGTTTCTCCTGATGATCGAAGGCCGGCTGGAACTGGCCAGCCTGGGTGAGCGGCTGGCGCGGCTGTCGCTGCTGGCCGCGATCAATCGCAGCGCATACGGCCTGGAAGACGCGCAGTTCGCCGCACTGCTGGCCGCCGAGCTTGTGAAGAGTGGCGCAGCGGTTTGCGCAGAAGGCTGGCTATTGCCTGTAAAAAAATGACGGGCCGCCCGTAGGCGGCCTGTTGCGCAAAAGAACCCTGACGTCCGGGCTCTCGCGTGCGTGGGCGCGGGACAGCGGCTTGCCGCAAGGCGCGCGTACCGGCCCCGCGTACCGGCCCCGCGTACCGGCCCCGCGTACCGGCCCCGCGTACCGGCCC
>CAYYFR010000158.1:9411-11275 GCA_964470865.1 uncultured Burkholderiales bacterium
GCGTACCGGCCCGCGTACCGGCCTTATGCGCGTTTGCCGCGGCGCTCCTGCTCGACCAGGAAGTCGACCACCTGCAGGCAGCGTTCATGGCTGCCGGCAATCGAGGGTGCGGTGAGGAAGCGGCCGTTGACCGCCATCGCCGGCACGCCGTCGATCTTGTAGGCGATCAGCGCCTGGCGTGCCGCAACCATTTTTGCCGCAACACCGTCGGAGCGCAGGGCTTCCGCGAACTTGTCGCGGTCGATGCCGTTCCTGGCGGCCCAGTCGATCATTTCCGGCTCCTGCGACAACTGCATGCCGCCGACATGGATGGCGTCGAACGATTTGCGGTGCGCGCTTTCGACCGCGCCCAGCGCTTCGAGCGCGTAATACAGCTTGGCATGTTGCGCCCAGACCGCGTTGAACTGCGCCGGCAGGCGCCGGAACGCGACATCCGGCGGCAGGCGCTTGAGCCAGGCCGACAAGGGCGGCTCGAAGGCGTTGCAATGCGGGCAGCCGTACCAGAAAAACTCCATCACCTCGATCTTGCCCGCCGTTTCGACCGTCTGCGGGGTATCGAGCACCTTGTAGTCGATACCGGCGTCGGGCGCGCGGCGCTGGGCGAATGCCGGTGCGGCGACCGCACCGGCGCCTACAGCCAGAGTGCCGATGAATGTTCTGCGCGGTGAATTCATGCTGGTGCTCCCTATGGGTTGCAAGGATGGGGTTGGCCGCACGCGCTACTTGCGTTCGCGCCTGGCCACGTCGATGAACTGGTCGAGCAGTTTCATCGCTTCGAAATGGCTGCCGGCCTGGCCGCTGGAAAACAGGTACTTGCCGGCGACCACCATGGTGGGCGTGGCGCGGATGTTGTAGGCGTTGGTCAGCTTGCGCGCGGCATCGACCAAGGCGCGGTTTTCGTCCGAATTGAAGGCTTCGATGAAACGCGCGCGATCAACGCCGTTGCGCGCCACCCAGTCGAAGAGTTTTTGCTCGTCGCTCAGCATGACGCCGTCAAAATTGATGACGTCGTAAACCGGGCGGTGCAGGCGGCGCGCATGGCCCAGCTTGTCGAGCGCAAAGTAGGCGCGCGTGAGCGTCAGCCACTTGTCGTCGCGCAGCGCCGGCAGGTAGCGGAACTCGACGTCAGCCGGCTTTTTCAGCAGCCAGTCCTCGATCAGCGGTTGTTGATCGAAACAATGCGGGCAGCCGTAGTAGAAAAACTGCAGCACCTCGATCTTGTCTTTCGGGCTGTCGCCCAACAGGCCGGTGACCGGCGGCAGCACCGGGTCCAGGGTGCGATACGGCAGCGAGGAACGAATCTGCGCGGGCGCCGCACTGGTGAAGGCCAAGGCGCCCAGGTAAACCGCAAGTGTCAGTATGCGCATGCAAAACCTCCCGTTACCGGGGAATCGCGGCATGGCCAGGCCATGCCCACCGGGGTTTGACGCCGCTATTGCTTCTGGGGTTCCTTGAGTCTGATCAAAGAGGCTTCGACCCCGTTTTGCGTCAGCGTAGCACGGACCCGGTTGATGTCGTCGAGCCGGCCGTAGGGCCCCAGCCGTACCCGATGCATGGTGCCCCTGCCTTCGATGTCGACGCTTTCCACCTTGGCCTCGAAGCCCATCAACGCGAGCTTGGCTTTCTGGTTGTCGGCGTCGCCTGCCGAGCCGAATGCGCCGGCTTGCAGAAAATAGGTTTCCTTGGGCGCCGCCGGGGCGGCCTCGCCAGCCCTGGCGGGTTCGGCTTTCGCTTCCTGTTTGGCCGCCTCGATCGCCTTTTTTGGATCGATCACCTCTTCTTTGCCGGGCAGGATTTCGTAGAACGAAAAGCGTTTCTCGCCTTCCTTGGCCGGCGTGCCGCCCTTGGCGTCGCCGCCCTTGGC
>CAYYFR010000158.1:11375-13804 GCA_964470865.1 uncultured Burkholderiales bacterium
GGGTCGGAGTTGTCGGCGGCGCCCTTGGATGCGGATTTTTCGCCACGACCGGTCTTGTCGGCGAACGGTTTGGGGCCCTTGTTGAGATAGAAGGCGACCGCCACCGCCAGCATCAGGCCCAGCAAAAGGCCGATGACGATGCCCACCAGCGTGCCGCCGGCATGCTTGCGTTTGCTGCCGCCGGGTGCGCTCTTGGGCTTGTAGTCGCGTTGGGCCATGGGGACGGAAAGAGGTTTTGTCACATTTGCTCGGGCGCCGATACGCCCAGGAGGGCCAGCGTGTTGCGAATTACCTGCGCGGTGGCGGCATACAGTGCCAAGCGTGCCATTTTAACCTCTATAGGAGCACTCAAGACTCGCAGTTCACGCTCGTTGTAGAGCGCATGAAAGGCAGCGGCCAAGTCGCGCACGTAGAAAGTCAGGTCGTGCGGTGCCAGGTCGCGGCAAGCGGCTTGTATCGCCTCGGGAAACTCGGCCAGCTTTTGTGCCAACGCCAGTTCACGCTCGTGGGTGAGCGGTACAAGATCGCTGCGGCTGAGAGTTTGCAGTCGATCGTGCCAATGCGTGTCCCAGGCGCGCAGCACGCTGCAGATGCGCGCATGCGCGTACTGCACGTAATGCACCGGGTTTTCGTCGGTATTTTTCAGGGCCAGGTCGACATCGAACACGAACTCGGTATCCGCCTTGCGCGAAATCAGGAAGAAGCGCACCGCATCGCGCCCGCGCGCGCGTTCGGCTTCGCCCGCGCCGCCGCCGGACATTTCGATCAGGTCGCGCAGTGTCACGTAGGAACCGGCACGCTTGGAGAGCTTGACCTCCTCACCGCCTTTCATCACCGTGACCATCTTGTGCAGCAGATAGTCCGGGTACCCCTCGGGCACGCCGAGATTGGCCGCCTGCAGGCCGGCGCGCACGCGCGCGATGGTGCCGTGATGGTCCGACCCCTGCACGTTGACCACGCGGGCGAAACCGCGCCGCCATTTGGCCACGTGATAGGCCACATCCGGCACGAAGTAGGTATAGGAGCCGTCGGATTTTTTCATCACGCGGTCCTTGTCGTCACCGTAGTCGGTGCTGCGCAGCCACAGCGCGCCGCCATCTTCGTAGGTCTTGCCGGCGGCTTTGAGCGCAGCCACGGTCTCTTCGACCTTCCCGTCGGAATACAGCGAGGACTCAAGATAGTAATTGTCGAAGCGCACGCCGAATATGCGCAGATCGATGTCCTGCTCATGGCGCAGGTAGGCCACTGCGAACTTGCGGATCGACTCCAGATCGTCTGCATCGCCCGAAGGCATGGCTTCGACATCGGCTGCCTTGACCGGCACTCGGGCTACGAAGTCGGTGGCGATGTCGGCGATGTAGTCGCCGTTGTACGCGGCTTCCGGCCACTGGGCATGACCCGGCTTGAAGCCGCGGCAGCGCGCCTGCACCGAGAGCGCGAGGTTGGCGATCTGCACCCCGGCATCGTTGTAATAGAACTCGCGCGTGACGGTATGCCCGCAGGCTTCGAACAGCGACGACAGGGCGTCTCCCAACACCCCCTGACGGCCATGGCCCACATGCAAGGGGCCGGTGGGGTTGGCCGAGACGAACTCGACCAGCACCCGCCCGGCACTGCCCGATGCGGCGTGGCCGAAGCGCGCGCCGGTGTGCAGCACGTCTCGCACCACACCCTGTTTGGCGGCGGCACGGATGCGCAGGTTGATGAAGCCGGGGCCGGCCACTTCCGCCGCTTCGATCACCCCGTTTGGCTGGGCCAGCAGTGCAGCAGTTACGGCTAACGCCAGCTCGCGCGGGTTTTTTTTGAGCTTTTTGGCCAGTTGCAAGGCCACATTGCAGGCAAGATCACCGTGGGCGGCGACCTTCGGCCGCTCCAGCGCGATTACCGGCATGTCGGCTGCGGCAATGTCGGTGGTGGCGGCCAGCGCGGCCTCGAAGGCCGCGACGATTTCGAGTTTGACTGCGGCGAGCATGGGAGGGGCGCCTGAAGGTGTGATGGTGGCGCGATGCCTGATTGGAAATTATAGCGAAGGGCAGCCCCGGCATGCGCGAGATGCTCGGTACCACGGCGCTGATCTACGGCCACGGCATGGGCGAGAAGGTGGCGCTCATCACCGATGGCCGCTTCTCCGGCGCCACCCGCGGCATATGCATCGGCTATGCCTGCCCCGAAGCCGCCGCGGGCGGGCCGCTGGCGCTGGACGGCGACCCCATCCGCATCGACTGCAATGCCCGCAGCATCGACTGGCAAGTCGACGAGGCCGAAGTCGCGCGGCGCCGCGCCGCGTCGCCTGGCAATCGCGCCGTGGCGAGCGCCTGGCCGGCGCGCTGGAAAAATACGCCCGGCTGGTGGGGCCGGCCAACCAAGGCGCGGTCACGCATTCCGGCGCCGTCGACTGGCTGCACGGCGTCTGACCGGCAATTGGACGC
>CAYYFR010000159.1:0-13736 GCA_964470865.1 uncultured Burkholderiales bacterium
CTTCTCCTTCAACGTCAAGGGCGGCCGCTGCGAATCCTGCCAGGGCGACGGCGTGATCAAGGTGGAAATGCATTTCCTGCCGGACGTCTACGTGCCCTGCGACGTCTGTCACGGCAAGCGCTACAACCGCGAAACCCTCGAAGTGCTCTACAAGGGCAAGAACATCACCCAGGTGCTGGAGATGACCGTGGAGGACGCCTACGTGTTCTTCAAGCCGGTGCCCACCGTGGCGCGCAAACTGCACACCCTGCTCGATGTGGGCCTGGGCTACATCAAGCTCGGGCAATCGGCCACCACGCTATCGGGCGGCGAGGCGCAGCGCGTCAAGCTGTCGCTTGAACTGTCCAAGCGCGACACCGGCCGCACGCTCTACATACTGGACGAACCGACCACCGGCCTGCACTTCCAGGATATCGACCTGCTGCTGACGGTGCTGCACAAGCTGCGCGACGGCGGCAACACGGTGGTGATCATCGAGCACAACCTGGACGTGATCAAGACCGCCGACTGGGTTGTCGATCTCGGGCCCGAAGGCGGCGACGGCGGTGGCCGCATCATCGCCACCGGCACACCGGAAGACGTGGCGGCCGCGCAGGGCAGTTATACCGGGCGCTATCTGGGTGCGTTGCTCAAGGACAAGCGCAAGGCGGCTTGAGCCGGCGGCACTCGCAGCCTGTCGCAGTTTCCTGACTGGAAGCCAGTAAGTATCCACAAGGCTGGATTGCAAGGTTGCAACTATTGAGAATTGCATAATTCATGACAAAAACATGCCTCTGGCGAGGCTGTCATGATTTGGGAACGATCAATAATGTGTCGAGCACCACCATCCAATGCTGGTGCAGGGTTTGGAGAACGCGATGATTCGCCTTTGCTCACTGCGCCACGCCGCGCTCGTCGCCCTCGCACTGACTGTTTGGACCGGAAGTGCGCGCGCGCAAGTCGCGCCTGAGCGCCCCAAGGGCACGCCCGAGCTGATGCGCGCGCTGGCCCAGGGCGGTTACGTGATCTATTTCCGCCATGGCCATACGCATTGGCAGCAAAAAATCACCGAGGCGGCGATGCAGGCCGAAGGACGCCACGACCTCGCCAATTGCGCCACCCAGCGCAATCTGGATGATCTGGGGCGCGCGGATGGCCGGCGCATTCACCAGGCCCTTCAAGCGGCACGCATTCCGATCGGCAAGGTGTTGTCCAGCCTGTATTGCCGGCCGGCAGAGTACGTTGCGTTGATCACCGGCCGCACACCCGCGCGCACCGACTGGCTGAGCGGCCTGTCGACGCCGGCAACGCTTGTCGAGATCAGGCGCGAAGTGGCCACCGCTCCACCCACCGGCAGCAATACCTTTCTAGGCGGCCACGGCGACCGCCCGTTCGACCTGACCGGGCTCATCATCCAGGAAGGCGACGCTCTGGTGTTCGACCCGCGCCAGCAGCGGGTTGACGACCCCGCCAAGTTCCGCCCGCTGGCGTGGATCAAGCCGTCCGAGTGGGCCGCATTGGCCGGCGCCGCCGCACCACAAGCGCCGCCCGACCGCCTGGGCAAGCTGCGCCTCTCCGCCAGCGCGCAGTACGATGCTGTAAATCTGGCTGCGAGCCTGCCGGCATTAGTTGAAGGCCTGAGGATCGACCACGGCGCGCTGGCTCGTGCGCTGCACCTGGCGCGCGACAACCCGGCCAAGAACACCGAGGTGCAGTTCACGCCCTCCGCCGCCGCAGGCGCGGTCGATGCGCACGTGATGGTGGCCGGTGGCAAACCCTGGTCGCTGATGGGCGGACTTACCAACACCAGTGTGGCCGGCGGCCGGCGTGAACGCGTGCTGTTGGGCGGTGAATACGTCAACCTGTGGAACCGTGATCACCAGGTGGCGGTCCTGGCCTCGGCTGCTACCGACAATTTTGATCGCAGCGGCAATGCGAGCCTTGCCTACCGCGCGCCGCTCCCGGCTCTCGGCGGCATGCTGGAATTCAAGTCGACCCGCGCGCGCGACAACGGCGGCATCGATGTCGACCTGCAGCCGATCACCGGCGCCGGCCGCGGCAACGGCCTGCGCTATCGCCAGCACTTGACACCGCTGGCCGACTACCACCACCAGCTTTCGATCGCCGTCGATGACCGGCAGTGGAGCGGTTTCGCGCTGCCACTGCGCAGTCGCCCGCTGACGCTCGGCTATTCCACGCACTGGGAAGAGGAATGGAGCGGCTGGAAGTTCGACCTGCGCGCCGTGACCAACTTGAGCGGCGGCGCCGGCAACGACGGCGCCAGTTACACGCTGGTGCGTCCGGGCGCGAACCGGAACTGGAGCGCCCTGCGCGCCGACGGCGACTGGCTGCGTGTGCTTACTTACGACATTCGCCTGATCGCGCGCATGCGCGCACAACTGTCCGGCGATGCACTGATTCCCGGAGAGCAGTTTGCGCTCGGTGGCGCGCTGCAACCCTGGGGTAGCGCCTTCGGCGTGTGGCAGCGCGCGCCGTGGCTGCATACCACCGGCGTACGCGGCCTGCCGGAACGCGCGCTGGCCGGCGATTCAGGCGCGCAAGGCAGCATCGAACTGTGGAGCCGGCGCTTAGCCGGGCAGGACCTGCGCGTTGGCGGCTTCTTCGATGCCGGCACCATCCGCCGCAAGGACCCGGCGCCGGGCGTGACCAGCCGCGCAAACGCTTCGAGCCTGGGCCTGGCCATGCACTACCAGTGGCGTGGCAACCTGGCGCTATCGATGAGCGCGGCGCATGTGCTGCGCGGGGCCGGCGTGGTGGCGAACCATGACAATCGGGTCGATGTTGCCCTGGTGATGCGCTACTGAAACGCGGTTCAGTCTTGCGCGCAAGCGATCATGCGGCGTCCAGGCTGACAACCAGGCGCCGGCCAAGCACGCCGATCGCCTGCGCGATGCGCGGCAGCTTTGATCCGTAGTGCGGGTCCAGCAAGCGACGAACCTCTTTCTCGTCCACGCCGAGGCGCTTGGCAAGCTGGGTCTTGCTGATACCGGCCTCACGCATTGCCACGTAGAGTGCCGCCTTGGCCATCGTTTCCGCCGGCGGCGCCACCAGTTGTTCGCGACGCCGGCACTTGCTCGGCGTGGGGAAATCGATGCCTTCGATCATGTAGGTGGCGAACACTTCATCCATCGCGTCAACGGCCTGCAGCAGCGCGTCAGCTTGGTCCTCGCCCTGGGTGATCAATTGCGGCAGGTCGCGGCAGGTGACGACAAACCCACCTTCGCCAGCGGTAGTCAAGAGCACGGGAAACTCGAATCGATTCATGATCAACTTTCCATTCAAAGCTCGTTCGCGCGAATGCCGGGTTGCGCACACATCGCATGGAACGTGCCGGTCTTCAATTCGTCTTTCGGATTGCGAACGACGGTAAAAGCGGTGCCGAAATAAAGCGTCTGGTGACTGCCCTTGCCACGCGATGCATTGAGGCGGACGCCAATTCCACGAGCCCTGCCTATCGCCTTGACTTTGCGAATGAACTCGTTCCCCGTCATGCGTCCATTATCGGACGTTTACGTCCGCTTTTCAAGTCTCGATCGATTTGGTTGTGCGACGATTCATCCAAAACCTCTTGTACTGTCACAAAATCCGTTTCGGCGCTTCGCCCGAAAAGGTCACTGAAGCGAGTGCCGGTGCGGCGACGGGTCGACCGACTTGAGTCAATTCGACTTGACTTACGGATGCGCCGCGCCTTGACGCGAACACAACGCTGGCTCCGAACCTGGCCGCCGGCATCACCCCTGGACTGTTGCAAGTTGCCGTATCAACGCCGGCTGTGCCGAGCACCGCTGGCCAGCAGCACACCGGCCGCCACGGCCAGCACGCCGACGGTGGTGTAGGCGATGGCATAGCTGCCGGAGCTGGTGGCCACCAGTGCCGCCAGCGAAGGCATCACCAGCGCGCCGGAAAACATCGCAGCCGATCCGAGCCCGGTGGCTTCGGTGCGCTGGGCGCCGCCCAGGCGCACGAACTCACCATAGGCGATGCCGGTATAGCCGCTCGCGGTCGCGCCGGCAACCGCGCACACCAGCAACACCAGGGGTACCGGCCAGCCGGGGCCGAACTGCCCGGCCGCGATGGTGGCGGCCGCCATCGCAAAGCCCTGGCAGACCAGCAGCCAGCGCGCCGGCAGCCAGGCATCGGCGATCCAGCCCCAGATCGGCCGGCTGACCACGCCGAAAACCTGGTACACCGCCAGCGCCTGGCCGGCGGCAACCAGGCCGAAGTCCGCACGACTGGTCAATTGCACGACGGTGAACGCCACAAAGCACATCTGGGTGCCGGTATAGATGAAACATGCGAGGGCCAGGCGCTGCATCTCGGCACTGGCGCGCAACAGGCCGGCCAATGCCGGCAGCCCGCTCTTGCCGAGCGCTGTCGGGCCACCCGCATCACGGTCCCACGAGCGCCGCGGCAATTCAAGCAGCAGCAACAGCAACACCACCGGTACCACCTGCAGCAATAGCGTGTTCTGCCAGCCGACGGCAAGCGCGATAGGCGGTAGCAGCAATGCGCCCAGCACGCCACCCAGCGGCACGCCGATCTGGCGAATCGACAGCACCAGGTTGAGGATCGTTGGTGCTGTGCGCGGCACCAACAGATGGGTGCTGACCGGTGCGGAGGCGCCGTAGCCGAAGCCGAGCGCCATCGCGCCCAGTACCAGCGCCGCCAAGCCGCCCAGCGCGCTGATCAAAAGCATCGCGCAGGTGCCCAGCAGAATCAGCTGACTGACGCGTACTGCGCCATGGCGGTGGATCAGGCGGGCAGCCTTGAGCGATGAAACAATGCCGATGCCATACACCACCGAGATGAAGTAGCCGGCCCAGGCGCCATCGACCCCCAGGTCGCGCGCGATCTCCGGGGCCAGTGCCGGCACCGTGTAAGCGGCCATGGTCGCAAGCGTCTGCATCGCCATGGTGGCAAGCAAGGGCCACAAGGGAAATGTCATCGCCGGCTCACGCCGGGCGCGCGGGAATGCAGGCACGCGTGGTTCATCGAAGCGCTAAACTCCTACTGTTCCTGCAGCCACAGACTCAGGGCCGATGCTGTTTGATCGCGACTTGCAGAATACCCGATGCCAAAAGGACCCCACATGACAAACCGGAAACTTTGCCTTGCCCGCCGTCGCCAGCCATCGATGTTCGAGGCCTGCCCGCTGCAGCGCTGCACCCGTTGCGCATCGACATGCCTACCTGACATGGCTTGCACTGGCGGTGTGCGATGAAAGGCGCGGTTTTTTTAGGCGAGCACAAGCTCGAGATCCGCGACTTTCCGGACCCCAGCCCCGGCCCCGGCGAAGTGGTGCTGGAGATCAAGGCCTCGGGCATGTGCGGCAGCGATCTCAAGGCCTATCGCGCCGTCGGCGGGAAGGCCGCGCTCGGCTTCACCAACGCCAGCGGGCCGGTGATCGCCGGCCATGAGCCATGCGGCGTAGTGGTCGCCGTCGGCGCCGGTGTGGCGGCCAACCAGGCGCGCATCGGCGCGCGCGTGATGCAGCACCACTACCGCGGCTGCGGCGTGTGCGAACAGTGCTCGACCGGCTGGATGCAGTTGTGCGTCGATGGTGTGGCCGAGGTGTACGGCGTTACCGGACACGGCGCGCATGCGAAATACCTCAAATGCCCGGCACGCACCCTGGTGCCGCTGCCGGATCAACTTTCGTTCGAGGCCGGCGCGGCGATTTCCTGCGGCACCGGCACCGCCTGGGGCGCCCTGCAGCGCCTGGGGCTGCAGGGCAATCACGTGATCGCGATTTTCGGCCAGGGCCCGGTCGGCCTCTCGGCCACGCAATTGGCGGTGGCGATGGGCGCCAGGGTCATCGCGCTGGACGTAAGCGACACGCGCCTGGCGCGTGCGAAACAATTCGGCGCCGACCACATCATCAACCCGGCCAACGCGGGCGATGTGGTGCAGGCGATCCGTGACCTCACGCACGGCCGCGGTGCCGATCTTTCGCTCGACACGTCCTCGGCGCCGGCGGCGCGCGCGCAGGCGGTGCGCTGCGTGCGCACCTGGGGCAAGGCTTGCTATGTGGGCGAAGGCGACAGCGTGACCCTGGATGTCAGCCCCGACCTGCTGCGCCGCCAGGTGACCCTGATCGGTTCGTGGACCTTTTCCACCGTCGGCCAGGCCGCCTGCGCGCAATTCATCGCCGACCGCGGCATCGATGTCGACAGCCTGTTCACCCATCGCTGGAAGCTTGACCAGGTAGTGGAGGCCTACAAGGTGTTCGATGCGCAGACCGCCGGCAAGGGTGTGATTGATCCGTCGTAGAGGCAGGTAAGCGCGAGCATGCTCGCTGGCCACGGCTGAACGCTGGCGCGCCCCGATGAATATTGAGCACGCCAACTCAATGACCTCGGCCAGCCAGAAATCCCTCGGCGCCCACGCTGCGGCCCGACATCGTCAGGTGCGCTGCCTGAGGAGCGCCTCGATCGACACGAGTATTGCGTCAAGTTGCTTTCTTAGTTTCCGGTCTTCAGTGTGGTTGGCTTCTGCGGCAACATAGCCCGCAAGCTCGTCAAAATCATCAAGCGTGCCGCGCACCACTGCCATCCCGTCGGTTACTTTCGCGCGGTGCAGCATCGCGAGCATCGCGTCTTCGATCATGGTGTGTTCAATGATCAAGGTCACCTGTTCACACGTCAGCGACAGGCTTTTCGATGCATCGTGCCTGGCACGCTTGGGCCTGGATTTGGATGCGAGCGCGGCCACTTTCCTGATCGGGGTCACCGGGGCAAGCGGAGCGTTTGGGGCTTCAATCAAGCGCACCACCACATGGCCGCAGACTGCACAAAAACCCTGCAGGCGAATACCGCCACCCTCGGGGACGCCGGTGAAATCTTCAATGCGTCGGCCGCTGCTGCAATGCCCACACCAGACGCTTTCCAGGATGCGCCGCTGTCCGACTGGCGCGATGTCGTCCCACAAGAGTTGCGCCGCAGGGGTGAAAGGATGGCGTGTCATGAGGCTAATTTACCCCGGCGAAGTTCGATAGCTTCATCCGGTTCAGCAGCAAGTGAATTTTCCGCTTCTTGCAGGTTGCCAGCAAAGGTGGCTTGAGAAGCGCAGTAGTATCATGTGTGGGTTGTTCCTCTGGCTTGCGAAAACCACCATGAACGCCTCCGCCCAGGCTGAAACTCTGGTCCTCGCCAAGGGCGATCAGCAGCGGCTCGGGCGAGCGTTGCGCTTGCGGGCCGCTCACCCAAAGCGATGTTGAAATTTGCTCCGCGCGACGGATTTGACATCATGGAAGACGATATTCCCGAAACCCTCGCGGCACAGAGCCACATGGCGCTCCATGGCAGCGCGCCGCAGAAGGATGCGGGACCTCCCAACTTCCGTGCGAGTTGTTTGCGCATATGCGCGAGGTCTCTGACCGCGCGGGATCCAACGGTTCCTTGCCATGACGGCAGACCCGATGCAACCTTCGGCCTATCTCCAGTGCCAGGGCGCCCCCTGCCCCCTGCGCCTTGCGGCGCAGGGCATGTAGTTCGCGGCTCAATACCCGAACTGCGCGTACCCCTGTCAACCCTTGGCACTCACCCTTACGGTTGTGTATACATGACTCGGCGCCGCAGTCGTCGGCGAATCTTTCCACGTAGCACTCTTTTATTCACGACAACTCGCCGGTTTTGAACGGCGCACGGAGATTGCCCATGCCAAGCTCAGTTATTGATATCGAGAAACAAGCACTCGGCCTGACACCGGAACAACGCGCGCATCTGGCCGACAAGTTGCTCTCCAGCCTCTCGCCAGACCCCGCAGTTGAAGAAGCCCGGTCCGCAGAAGCCTTGCGTCGACTCGAAGAACTGGAAAACGGCAGCGTCACCGCCGTACCGGTTGAAGATGCCATCGCGCGCGCGCGCAACGCCATTGGATGATCGTCTCCACGCACCCGCTTGCTGAGGAAGAACTTACAAGTGGGGCCATGTTTTACGCCAACCGGGTCAACCCGCACTTGGTCAAGACTTCATCGCAGAGTTCGAGCGCTCGGTTGCATTGCTGCGTCAATATCCCGAAATTGGATCGCCTTGGCGCGGCGCATTGAGGCGCCTGCCGATTCGCCGGTTTCCACACAGTATCGTGTACTACCAGTCTGGTGATGTGCTGCGCATCGTTGCCATGGCGCATCAGGAGCGCAAACCTGGCTACTGGCGCGGCAGGGTTTAATCCTCCAACCCATGCCCACCTCTCTCCCAATATGGCCAACGCGGAACGCGATATTTTCCGCGCTTCAGCCTGAACCCGTTCGCCACGCGCCTCCCCAGCCAGCGGGCAGCCGGGCAGAGATGCCTGCTTCGCCGGCCTGCGCGCACAATGGGTGCCGGGCTGGTCATTGCGCTACCTGTATCGGCCGTTGGTCGGCATGACGCGATGGCGCGGTTTGAGCGGGCGATGCGGGAAGATCGCAGGCCGTGACCCAACCAATAGCCGACCGCTGTTACGACCAGGTCAAGTCTTTGACCTTGTGCAACTTTGTCGCGGCGGCAGCCGATGTTGCCCAGGAAGCAATCAAGCCACCGCCTGATAGTAAATATTCTGCGGATGATTCGCCTGCGCAAAAAACAGCCAGCGCTCGGCCAGCAGCCCAAGCAGTTGTGAAACCACTGCCAGCGCAAGCAACCATAACACCGGCGCTTTCGTCGCCACAAGCAGCAGCGCCAGCGGCAGCGCAAACGCCAGCCCCAGCGCGATCCACTTGATGTTGCGCACCACCAGTGCGCTCTTGCCGTGGAAGAACTCACGGGTGTTGAAACTGCCGCCGGTGGCGCCTTGCGACATTTGCTTGAGCTTCGCGGCTTTGACGCCGATCGCGCTTTGCGGGGTGGAAAGAGGTTTGAGGTTACGATTGCGGACCAGGCTGGCGATGCGCGTTGCGGCTGCAGCGAGCGTGAGCGCGAGGGCGGCGGCAATGGCGAAGCGCGATTCCTGCACGCCGTGAAGCGCAAACCAATAGGCGGCGAACGCGGTCGCACCGGACATCCAGCCAAGCAGCGTGAAGTTGAGCAGCGTGAGCCAGTGCGCCCATTCACGCAGGAAGCGCAGGCATGCGTAGATCATGCCGGTACAGGCCCACAGCGCGAAGCACAGCAGCACGCCCGCCACACCGAGCGCGCCCGTGTGCGGCTTGCCGAGGAAATGTTCGAGCGACCACAAGGCCACCACCGCGATGGTGGCGGGCAGCACGATCACTTCGCGCGAGAGCCACGAGGTACGCCACATGGCGACGGCACGCCAGGCGCGCAGCGGATGGCCCAGGTGCAGGAATGAGCACGCAAGGCCCAGGCACATGAGCACAACGCTGAGCAGCCCGCCGATGGCGAGTGCCCTTGGCTCGGCGCCATGCGCATCGGCGCGCACCAGCATCAGAAACAAACCCTGGCCCATGCCGGCCAACACGGTAAAGAAGATCACCGACCAAGCAGGATGCATCGCCTAGAACTCCTGCGCTTCGCGCACCAACCGCGGCAGGTATTGGTTGGCGGGCCGGGTCTCCCATTCGGGCATCAGCGAATAGCCACCGCGCTCCCGGATCGCCTTGGACACCTCGGAATCGGGGTCTTTTACGTCGCCGAACAGGCGCGCATTGGTCGGGCAGGCCATGACGCAGGCCGGCTTGCGGTCCTCGGGCGCGAGTTTTTCGTCGTAGATGCGGTCCACGCACAGGGTGCACTTGGTCATCACCTGGCGCTCTTCATCGAGCTCGCGCGCGCCGTAGGGGCAGGCCCAGGCGCAGTACTTGCACCCGATGCACTTGTCGTAGTCGACCAAAACGATGCCGTCTTCCTTGCGCTTGTACGATGCGCCGGTGGGGCACACGGGCACGCAGGGCGGGTCTTCGCAGTGCAGGCAGCTCTTGGGGAAGTGGATCGTCTCGGAGGCCGGAAATTCGCCGGCCTCCCAGGTTTGCACGCGGTTGAAAAAGGTGCCGTTGGGCTGCGCACCGTAGGCGTTGAGGTCGGCCAGCGGTCCGGCAGAGCCGGAGGTATTCCACGACTTGCACGAGGTCACGCAGGCGTGGCAGCCCACGCAGACGTTGAGATCGATCACCAGGGCCAGTTGCTTGGCGGGGGTTTCGGTAGGTTGGGTCATTTGCGTTTCCCTGCGAAATAGGCGAGCACCTTCGAACCGCGGCCCTGCACACCGGGCAGCGTCGGCACCGCCGCGACCTGTGGATAGGATTCCTGCGCTTCATCGGCAGCGGCGGCGCGAATGCGCACGCGCACGTCGTACCAGCCGGCCTGGCCTGTGATCGGGTCGGAGTTGCTGATGCTTCTGCCCGGCTGGCCGGCCAGCGGCAGCTCTTCACTGATCAGATGGTTGAGCAGGAAGCCCTTGCGCGCTTCATCCGCACCCGGCTCCAGTTGCCAGGCGCCACTGGCCTTGCCGATCGCGTTCCAGGTCCACACCGTGCCAGGCTCCACTGCTTCGCTGTGGCGCGCGATGGCGCGCACCCGGCCCCACTGGCTTTCGACCCAGCACCAGCTGCCATCGGCGATGCCGGCCGCGGCCGCTGTCAGCGGATTGACCTGCAGGGTGTTGTGGCTGTGGATCTGGCGCAGCCAGGCATTTTGCGAATCCCAGGAGTGATACATCGCCATCGGCCGTTGCGTGATGGCGTTCAGGGGATAGGCAGCGGTATCGCTGGCCGCCTCTTCGAGCGGTGCGTACCAGAAAGGCAGCGGGTCGAAATAGGTGGCGATGCGCTCACGCAGTTCCGGCGGCGGCATGCGGCCCGAGGTCTTGCCCTGCGCCGCCAGGCGAAAGCTTTGCAGGGTGTCGGAGTAAAGCGCCAGCTGGATCGGATCGTTGCGCTGGCGCCAGCCCTTTTCCTTGGCGAAATCCAGGTAGTCGCGGTTCCAGTTGCGCATGTAATGCATGTTCTGCGGCAGATGGTGCTGGAACACGCAATTGTTCTTTTCGTACATTTCCCATTGCTTCGGATTGGGTGCACCGCGCAGGTGCTCGGTGCCGTCGCGGCCGCGCCAGCCCATCAGGAAGCCGATACCCGGCTGCGCCTCGAAGTTGACGACAAAGTCGGGATAGTCGCGAAACTTGCGCCCGCCCTCGGGCGTGATGAAGGCCGGAAATTTCAGGCGCCCGGCCAGCTCGATCAACACCTCCTGGAACGGCTTGCATTCACCCTTGGGCGGCACCACCGGGATGCGCACCGAGTCGACCGGACCATCGAACTCCGAGATCGGCCGGTCGAGCATGCTCATCACATCGTGCCGCTCCAGATAGGTGGTGTCAGGCAGCACCAGGTCGGCGAATGCCACGGTCTCGCTTTGAAAGGCATCGCACACCACCAGGAAAGGAATCAGGTATTCGCCGGCATCATCCTTGCGGTTCAACATCTCGCGCACGGCCATGGTGTTCATGGTCGAGTTCCATGCCATGTTGGCCATGAAGATCATCAGCGTATCGAGCCGGTACGGATCACCCTTGGTGGCGTTGGTGATGACGTTGTGCATCATGCCGTGGGCCGAGAGCGGGTGTTCCCACGAAAAAGCGTGGTCAATGCGGATCGGCGAGCCGTCGGGATTGATCGCCAGCTCGTCGGGGCTTGCCGGAAAGCCCAGTGGCGCGGCGTTCAACGGCGTATTCGGCTGGATCATTGCCGGGTCGTTGAAGGCGCGGTAATTCGGCACGATGTGGCGCGGATACGGTGCCTTGTGGCGAAACCCGCCCGGCACATCGATGGTCCCCAGTACGCTCATCAGAACCGCCAGCGCGCGCACGGTCTGGAAACCGTTGGAGTGTGCCGCCAGGCCGCGCATGGCATGGAACGCGAGCGGCCGGCCAACGGTGGTCTTGTGTTCCTTGCCCCATGCATCGGTCCACGGGATCGGCAATTCGAAGGCCTGCTTGAGCGCGGTTTCGCCCAACTCGCGCGCGAGCTTGCGAATGCGTACCGCCGCAATGCCGGTGATTTTCTGCGCCCACTCTGGCGTGCAGGTGGCGACACGCTCGCGCAGCAGCTGGAACGACGGTACCACCCGGGTGCCGTCGGCCAGGGTGTAGCGGCCTTCGAGCGCCGGGTCGGCAGCATCGGCAATGCCTTGCGGATAGGCCGCCATGACGCTGCCGCTGAGCGTATCCCACACCAATTTGTTGTGCGGGTTGCGGCCGTCGCCCGGCGGGCCGGCTGCGGGATCGAAGGCGAACAGGCCCTGACGTTCACCATCGTCCTCGACCACCAGTTGCGGTGCGTTGGTGTAGCGCTTGAGGAAAGCATGGTCGATCAGATCTGCCGCGATCACCTCGTGCAGCAAGGCCATCATCAGCGCGCCATCGGTGCCCGGCTTGATCGGGATCCATTCGTCGGCGATCGCCGAATAGCCGGTGCGCACCGGGTTGATCGAGATGAAGCGGCCACCATCGCGCTTGAATTTCGAGATCGCGATCTTCAGCGGATTCGAGTGGTGATCCTCGGCGGTGCCGATCATCACGAACAGCTTGGCGCGGTCGAGATCGGGCCCGCCGAACTCCCAGAAGCTGCCGCCGATGGTGTAGATCATGCCGGCGGCCATGTTGACCGAGCAAAAGCCGCCGTGCGCGGCATAGTTGGGCGTGCCGAACTGGCGCGCGAACAGGCCGGTGAGCGCCTGCATCTGGTCGCGCCCGGTGAAAAAAGCGAACTTTTTCGGATCGGTGGCACGGATCTTCGCCAGCCGCAGGGAGAGCATGTCGAAGGCGCGCTCCCACGAAATCGCCTCGAACTCGCCGGCGCCACGCTCGCTGCCGGGTTTGCGCAACAAGGGCCTGGTCAGTCGCGCCGGTGAAACCTGCTTCATGACGCCGGAGGCGCCCTTGGCGCAGATCACGCCCTTGTTGAGAGGATGCTCCGGGTTGCCCTCGATATAGCGCACCTCGCCCTCCCGCACATGCACCTTGATGCCGCAGCGGCACGCGCACATGTAGCAGGTGGTGGTTTTGACGACGTTGTCGGCGTCGAGCGCCTGGGTGATGCCTACCGGATCAGCGTGGTTCAAGGCCTGGGTGCTCGCGAAGAAAGGTTAATGCCCGGAAGTTCTGAGCATAGACAGGTGGGGTATTTTGGAAAAGCGGATAAATTTGATCGATATAATCAATAAATTCGATCAACTGACGATTTCGGAGTGAGACCTTCACTGCAACAGCTCGAAGTTTTCGTCGCCATCGCGCGCGACGGCGGCGTACGCGCCGCCGCCGACCGCCTGGCGCGCTCGCAGTCGGCTGCCAGCATGGCGCTGGCCGAGCTCGAGCTGCGTCTCGGACAACCGCTGTTCGACCGCGCCGGCAAGCGCCTGGTGTTGAACGCCAACGGCGCGCGTCTGCTGCCGCGCGCCATCGCCCTCCTGGACCACGCCACCGAGATCGAAAGCGCCTTCGCCGACGAACTGGCGGCGCCGCTACGCCTGGCCGCCAGCCTCACCATCGGCAACCACCTGCTGCCGCCGATCATCGCGCGCTGGCGCGCCGAACATTCCGCCGCCTATGTACAACTGCGCATCAGCAACACGCGCGACGTGGCGGAGGCCGTGTTGCATTTCGACGTCGATGCCGGATTCGTTGAAGGCAGCGTGCAGCACGAAGACTTGCGCCTGCAAACCTGGATGCGCGACAGCATGGTGATTTGCGCCAGCCCGCAACATCCGCTGGCCTTCCGGCGTGCCAGCGTGGCGGCGCTGGCCGCCGCCGACTGGATCGTCCGCGAGCCCGGTTCCGGCACCCGCGAGACGGTCGACCAGTTG
>CAYYFR010000160.1:0-11115 GCA_964470865.1 uncultured Burkholderiales bacterium
GTAGGCGGCAATGCTCAGGCTGGCGTGGTGATGAAAGCCGCGCCAGCCGCGGCCTGGCAGGTGAAGCGATGCACCAGCCCGGGCGGCTGGCGCGACTGCCAGCCCGGCTCGCGGCCGAAACCGCGAAAAAACTACACTGCCTGATGCTGGATCCTGACGATATGGAATGGTCTGTCATTGAACCGCCCAAAGTGAGCAGGGCGCGGCGGGCGGGGGCGGGCTGAAAAAGGATAGGAAGTTCGTCTGACTTCAGGCGTCTGAAACGATCAGGCGGTTTTCTTGAACTGCGCAGGTGCGATTGTGCCAGTAGGTTGGGCGAAGATCTCGTAGCGTGCCAGTTGCAGCATGTAGTCGCCGCGGTTGATTCGTTGGAGTTGTGCCGAACGAAACAGGCTGAGGAAGATTGCGTGAGTTTTTGCTCTTTGCTGTGGGCGATTCTGTTGGCTGACTTTGCGCGTGTGCACGGCGCTGCGCATCTGTTGCTCGGCATGGTTGTTATGCGGGCTCACGCCCTCATGGTCGAGGAAGGTAAGCATCTCGTCGCGGCGGCGGCGCAGGCGTTTGATGAGGCGATTGGCATCGGCATCCTCGAAGGCCGCAGCGATGAGTTTGTCAAGTGAGGGAGCAAGTTGGATCACTTGTTTGCGTCATGCGCCATCGCGGTGGCGGTGGCGGTGATGAATCTGTCGGCCGGGTCTTCCGGCAAGCCGGCAAGGCCAAGCGCCCGGATGGCTGTGCCGCCGCCCAGCGGCAGTTCGACAATACCGGCCGCAAGCCATTGGTTTCGCCATTCCTGCACCGAAGCATTGAGGCGAATTCTTCCGCGCTCGTTGAGGCGACCGATCTCCCAGAAGCTGATGGCCGACACTGCAACTTTGCCAGCCAACCAGCGCTCGTCGATCAATATGCGCGATTTGCGCCCGAGTCGCCTGTTCGCCGCGTCCATCCACAACAGGACGTGTGAGTCGAGCAGGATCACTTGCGGGCGTTCTAGAGTCCGGTATCCATAGGTTCGATGATGTCGCCGAGAATCTCCGTTTGGCGCTTGTGTAATCCGAATGGTGACTTCACCCGTGGCGGCCGGTGCGGACGCAGTGCCGCGACCGGTTTGCCGTTCTTGGTAACCAAGATGGTTTCCCCGGTGCGGGCCACCTGGTCCATCAAGGCAAGGCACTTGGCCTTGAATTCCGACGCCTGAATCGTGGTCATCACACCATCCTCATTTGATGAATGACCATTATTACGACCGTGGTCATAATAATGGTCAATACTAGCCTGACGGGACGCTCAGAGGTTCGCGCGAAGGCTTGCGGTGTATATTGTTTGATGCGGAATGCGGTCGCACGAATTCGTCCGACCAACCAGAGTCAGGGGTACCAACGCGCGCGACGGTGCGGTCCATTTTGCGCGAGCAGCCTGTTGCAAATTCCATCAAGGGGCAAGAGATGTCGACAGTACACATGCTGCAAATGACCAGGGATCAGGACGTGACAACCGCCCTGTATGCCTATCTGGCGGACAAGAAATGGAAAGGCGCCGTGATCCTCGGTGGCATCGGGTCGGTTACCAGCATGACAGTCGCCAATCCGATCAGCCATGGCTCACCCCCGAAAATCGGCATCAAGAAGCTCGATGAGCCGCTCGAAGTGCTCGGGTTCACCGGAGAACTGTTCGCCAAGGGAAGCGAGCCAGACAACATGCCGGGCTTTGCCAAGGAAAACCCGACCAACTATGTGATTCATATTCATGTCAGTGTTTCTCACAGCGATGGTTCGATGACGGGCGGGGGCTACCGCGAGGCCACCGTGATGCGCGGACTGAATCTCTACATGATTGAATTGACCTGACGTCGCTGCGTCGGCCCGGGCGGTTTGGTCCACAGGAGCGGGTCGCAACGATATCGCGCCAAGGAGGATGGGGATGAATATTGATCTTTCTCGAGTTGTCGGCATGCTTGCGCAGGCCGGGACGATCCTGACCGCGCTCGTCGGGCTTGTCTGTGGCGGCGGCGCTATCGCGCAGCCGGCCTACCCGTCGCGCCCGATCACGATCGTGGTGCCGCAACCGGCGGGTGGCCCGGCCGATAGCGTGGCGCGCCTGTTCGCCGGAAAGCTGCGTGAGGTCTTGAACACGCAGATCGTGCTGGAGAACCGCGCGGGTGCGTCGGGCATGATCGGCGCTGCCTATGTGGCAGCCGCGGCGCCGGATGGCTATACGCTCTACGTCAACGCGTCGATTCACGCCATCAATCCCCTGCTTTACCGCGAACGCATGAAATTTGATTCGGTGAAAGACTTCACCGCGATCAGCCTGCTCGCGCAGGGTGAATTGGTGTTTTGCGTCAACCCGCAAGTCCCGGCACTGACGGTTCAGGAACTCATCGCCAAAGCCAAGGCGGCACCCGCGCGGTTCAGCTTTGCCAGCACGGGCGTGGGGTCCGGCGGTCATATCGCCACAGCCCAGTTTTTCCATGACGCCCAGCTAAGCGATATTCCGTTGGTGCTCTACAAGGGTACGGCGCCTGCGGTGCAGGATGTGGTGGGCGGGCAGGTGTCGGCCGTGGTCGTACCTACCATCACCGCGGTGCCTCTGGTCAAGGCGGGCCGCTTGCGCGCGCTGGCGGTCACCAGCCGCGAGCGCAGCAAGTTGTTGCCCGATGTGCCGACGATGGCCGAGGTTGGGATGAAAAACTTCGAGTTCAACACCTGGTACGGATTCTGGGGGCCTGCCAAGCTGCCTGCGGCGGTTTTGAAGGTGCTTGAAGCGGCAACGGCAAAGGTCATGGAAATGCCCGAAGTCAAGGCGACCCTATTTCAAGCCGGGTTCGAATCGTCGTTCAGGAACTCTGCCGACTTTGCCACCTTTATCGACAACGACATGGCGCGCAATCGCAGAGTGATAGAGGCGGCGAAAATGACCGCCGAGTGATCGACGGCAGAATCGGCCGGCCATGCATTGGTGAGTTTGACGGGGTCAACGATGATTCCTGCGCACAGACACATGGGGGAGCTCATCGGTGCCAGCCGCGCACACGGCGATGTTTTTCTGGCGAGATCTAATGGCAGCGACCACACTTTCATTTCGCCCCGATGCGTCCACGCTGAATTCGCTCGAGAGCATCGCGTCTCTCACCGGCGTGCGTGATCGTTCCACCGTGTTGCGCGAGGCAATCCGCGTGTACGAAGAGCAACTTCTGCTCGCCCGCATGGTTGTCGCTTGCGCCACGCATACCGATGAAAGCGCAGCCATGGCGGAGTCATTTGGCGCTTCGGACGACGATCTCGACGCATGAGGCCCGATTCGCCGCGGCGAAATCTGGCTGGTTGATCTCAAACCGCAGTCACATCCTGAAGAAACTTCCAAGCTGCGCCTCCGCCTTGTACTGCAAGAGGACAGTGTGAATGCGGTGCACGGCACGGTGATCATCGTGCCAGTTTCGTCGAGCAGCGAACGCAGCTACCCGCCTGATGATCCGCTGCGCGTTCACGTAGGGGCATTTGCCAAGGCACCGGTGATGCGCCAGGACACTCGTGGGCGCTCGCAGACTACGTGCGCGCTGTTGCCAAACGACGTTTAAACGGCGATGCCGCGATCCGCGTTTGCCCGCCAGCTGCGATGAAAAAGCCTTTTGCGTTTCCCGCGACAGTCAGGCCTTGCTGAAAAAGCCCCATTGACGGCGGCCGCCTCACCCCCCACGGGGAGCCTGATGCTGCGGGCCAACGCCGTCGGTGCCGACGCTATCGGGCTTTGCGCCTGCGAGTCGCCTGTGGGATGGAAGAGCGCCTGGTCCTGCGGCTATCCGCTCCCCGTATATTTGGAAATGCATCCGCAACCCGGACCGGCGCGTAACTACCAAAACCGACGGGGTTCCGGTAAATAGACTAAAGGGGGCCACATGCGATTCGAATCCGTTACATCCACCGCCCCAAGGGTGCATTCCAGGTTGCTGGCGGCAAGCGTGGCTGCATTCCTGATGTTTCCGGGCCTGGCCCAGGCGCAAGCCGACGCCGCCGCCGGGCGCAACAAGGTGGAAGCCGCCTGCGCCGCCTGCCATGGGGCCAACGGTGTGAGCGTGGCCGACGCGATTCCCAACCTGGCGGGGCAGAAGGCGATCTACCTGGAAACCCAGTTGCGCGCCCTCAAGAGCGGCACCCGGCGCAATGCGGTGATGAATGCGATCGCGACCCAGTTGAGCCCGCAGGAAATTTCCAACGTGGCGGCGTACTTCGCGTCGCTCCCCGGCGCTTCCAGCTCGGCGACCAGGTCTGCGTTCTTGCCGGCGCTCATCAAGACCAACGCGACCCTGCCGGCGAACTACAAGACCACCTTCACCATGTACCAGACGGTCAATCGCGCGGACAACAACCAGGTGCGCTATCTGTACGCCAACGATGTCGCGCTGCGCGCCGCGCGCGACGGCAAGTCGCTGCCGGATGGCTCGCTGCTGGTGCTGGAGCAGCATGCGGCCAGGCTCGGGCCCGATGGCAAGCCGGTCACTGGCAGCGATGGCTTCTTCGTGGCCGATAAGTTCCTGGCATACACGGTGATGGAGCGCGGCGCCGCCTGGGGCAAGGACATTCCGGAAAACCTGCGCAATGAAGACTGGCATTACGCGGCCTATTCGCCCGCCCGTGAATTGCGCCCCGCCAACCAGGCCGAATGCCTGGCCTGCCACAAGCCGCTGGACAAGGACAGCTACCTGTTTTCCATCAAGGCCCTGACCGAGACGGCGAAAAAGCGTTAAGGCCCTATTGCGATGGCGGGGGCGCTGTCCATCGCGCCGCTGCTGACACCCGCATGGCGCCCGCAGGATCGCTTGATCGGCTCTGCAGTGACGCGGAGTCGGTGCGCGTCGCAGCCCGGCCCGCATGCCACGCCGGGCCGGACCGGCCGGGTGACTGTAGACTCGATGTTCGCAGCATCGGTCACCGCCGACGCCGCATCGCGTTTACAGTCGCTCTCCGTTCCCCACCAGACCGCCCCGCCATGACGCCTTCCTCCCCGACTCCGCTGCCGTTGTCGCGTTACACCGTGCTCGATCTCACGATCGCCCGCGCCGGCCCCACTGCGGTGCGCCTCCTGGCCGACTGGGGCGCCAACGTGATCAGGGTCGATTCCCCTCCCGACCGCGAAGTCGGCGGTGTCACCGGGCGCCGCCAGGGATCCGACGAGCAGAACCTGCACCGTAACAAGCGCAGCCTGTGCCTCGATCTGAAGTCGCCCGCCGGCGCGGAAATTCTGGCCCGGCTGATCGCCAGGGCCGATGTCGTGGTGGAAAATTTCCGCGCCTCGGTGAAGCAGCGCCTGGGCCTTACCTACGAGCAGTTGAAGGCGGTCAACCCGCGCATCATCCTGGCATCCATCTCGGGTTTCGGACAGGACGGCCCGTATGCGTCGCGCCCCGGCGTCGACCAGATCGTGCAGGGCATGAGCGGCCTGATGTCGGTCACCGGCGAACCCGGCCGTGGCCCGATGCGCGTGGGTGTTGCCATCTCCGACACCTCCGCCGGCATGTTCCTGGGCCAGGGCATCCTGCTCGCCCTTTTGCATCGCGAGCATACCGGCGAAGGCCAGTGGGTCCACACCTCGCTGCTCGAAGGCATGCTCAACAAGCTTGATTTCCAGGGTGCGCGCTACACCATGTCGGGTGAAGTCGCCGGCCAGCAGGGCAACGGCCATCCGACCAACGCGCCGATGAGCACCTATCGCGCGAAAGACGGCATGGTCAATATCGCCGCCTCCAGCGGCAAGATGTGGGCGGCATTCTGCGACGCGTTGGGCGCCGCGGCCCTCAAGGCCAGGCCCGAATACCAGGATGGCAAAGCCCGCGCCGCCCGCCGCGAGCAACTCGATGCCGACATCAACGCCTTGACTGCAGGCTTCACGGTCGCCGAACTGGTCGAGCGTTTGAATCCGCTCGGTGTGCCCTGCGGCCCGATCTACGACATCGGCCAGGCTTTCGAGGATCCGCAGGCACAACACCTGCGCATGACACGCATGGCTTCACACCCGAAACTGGGCGAGGTGCGGCTGGTGCGTTCGCCGATCAATTTGTCGGCCTGCCCGCACCCGGAGCGCTTTCATCATGCCGGTCCCGATCCGGGCGAGCACAACGACGAACTCCTGCAAGAACTCGGTTTTGATACCGCCGCCATCGCTCGCCTGAAAGCCGAAGGAGCCCTGGCGTGACCCGCCGCTGCGTTGCCCTCGCCACCACCAGGATCATTGCCGCTGTGGAGAATGGCGTTGGCTGGCTGACCTTCAACAGCCCCGAGCGTCGCAACGCGATCTCGCTGGAAATGTGGCAAGGAATGGCCGACGCCGCCCATGCTTTCGCAGTCGACCCTGAAGTGCGTGTGGTGGTGATGCACGGCGCGGGCGGCAAGGCCTTTGCGTCGGGCGCCGACATTTCCGAATTCGAAGCCCAGCGTGCCAATGCCGAGCAAAAACATCGATATGGCGAAATCTCGCAGCGCGGCCATGCGGCGCTGGCCACGCTCGACAAACCGCTGATTGCCATGATCCAGGGCTTCTGCATCGGCGGGGGCCTTGCCATCGCGCTGACGGCGGACCTGCGCTTTGCCACAGCGGGTTCGCGCTTCGGCATTCCGGCAGCCAGGCTGGGCCTGGGCTACGACTATCCGGGGCTGGCGACCCTGGCCCGCCTGGTCGGCCCGTCGCGGGCCAAGGACATCCTGTTTTCGGCACGCTTTCTCGAGGCCGCGGAAGCGCAAGCGTTTGGCCTCATCAACGCGGTCGTTGACGATTCCGCGCTTGAAGCGCATGTCGCCGAATACGCCGCGCGGGTGGCCGCCAATGCCCCGCTCACCGTGCATGCGGCGAAGGCGGCGGTGCGTGCGTTCGAGCGCTATTCGCACCTGTCGGACGATGCCGAAATCGCCGCTTTGGTGGACCGCTGTTTCGACAGCGAAGACTACAAGGAAGGGCGCAGCGCGTTCATGGAAAAGCGTACCCCGGCTTTCAAGGGTCGCTGAACCAGGGTACGTGAAGCGGCCCGATCAATGCGCTTGTCGCAGCGCCCGCCGGATTGACCAGAGCCTGCAAGAAACCGATGCCGCCGCGTGCCGGTCAAGCGGTTCAATGGTGAGTACCGTGATCGCCATGTACGTGGCGGTGACTGATTTCTTCGGCGGTCGCCTGGCGCAGCGCCACGACCTTGCAGGCGAAACGCAGGGCCTCCCCGGCCAGCGGCTGATTGCCGTCAAGGTGAACCACCGGTCCCTTGATCTTCACGACGTGGAAAATCGTCGGCGCGCCGCTGTCGCTCACACCGTCGAGCGTCCCGCCCAGTTTCACCCCGGGCGGGAACTCGCTCTTCGGGATCGTGCGCACCAGGCTTTCGTCGCGCGAGCCAAATGCCTCTTCCACGGACAGGTTCAGCGTAACAGCGAAGCCGACCGCCTGGCCTTCAAGCGCGGCCTCGACCTTGGGAAACAGGTTGTCGTAGCCGCCATGCAGGTAGGAGATGGTGTTGCCTTCCCGCACGGTGCCCTTGGCGTCGGTCAGGGTGTAGCGCAGAGTGACTGCGGTGTCTTTGGAGATGTTCATGTGGGCTTGTTGATGGGTGAATGGTGAGCGTCTTTGGCGCTGTCGCCTGAGCGCCCATGGCGTATTGCCGTCCACACCCGTGCCGGCGTAGCCGGCATGTCCAGGTGTGCAATACCCAGCGGTCGCAGTGCATCGACCATCGCGTTCATCAGTGTCGGCAAGGCGCCGGTGGTGCCGGCCTCGCCGGTGCCCTTGGCGCCGAGGAAGTTGCTCGGGCTTGAAACAGGATGTTCGACCGCCTTGATCTGCCGCAGCAAGCCGGCGCGCGGCATGAAGTAGTCCATGAAACTGCCGCTCAGCAATTGCCCGGATTCGCGTTCGTAGACGCTGTGTTCACCGAACACCTGGCCCGCACCCTGAACGATGCCGCCATGCAATTGGCCTTCGACCAGGGTGTGGTTGAGAATGGTGCCGCAATCGTCGACCGCAACGTAACTCAACACGTCGGTGGCACCGGTGTCGGGGTCGATCTCGACTTCGGCCACATGCACGCCGCTGGGGAAGGCGCGCGACAGCGGTACCTCGGCTTCGGCATCGAGCGGGTGCTGCGCGGCACCACGGTACTGGGCGATCAGGTCGGCGAGCGCGATGCCCAGGTCGGTGCCTTTCACGCGATAGGTGCCGTCGACGAATTCGATATCGTCGGCCGCCGCCTCGAGCCTGGTCGCCGCCAGCAGCGAGCCTTTGCGCACCACTTCCAGCGCCCCCAGCTTGAAGGCGCTGCCGAACTGCTGCGTCGAGCGCGAGCCGACCACGCCGTTGCCCATCAGGGTGGCGGTGACTGGATCGTCGGTGGAGAGTCGCACCTGCTGCGGGTCGATGCCCAACGTGCCTGCCACCAGCTCCGGGTACACCGTTTCGTGCCCCTGGCCGTGGTTTTGCGTCACCGCATGCAGTACCAGGCCACCATCGCTGCCAAAACGCAGCGCCACCTGGTCTTTCGGCGCCACGCCACCGCCTGAGGGTTCAAGGAACAAGGCCAGCCCCAGGCCGCGCAGTTTGCCGCGCCCCTGCGAGTCGGCGCGTCGTGTCGCGAAGCCGGCCCAGTCGGCGTGCACCACCGCCTTGTCGATCAAGCCGGCAAAATCACCGGAATCGTAGCTGGCGCCGGCCGCGTTGGTGAATGGCATCGCCTCCCTGGGGATCGCGTTCATGCGGCGGATCGCCACCCGGTCCAGCCCCAGCTGGGCGGCGGCCTCGTCGACCAGGCGTTCCACCGCGTAGGCCATGTCGGGCCTGCCCGCACCACGGTAGGCGGTAGTCGGGCAGGTGTGGGTGAGCACACAGCGATGGCGGCCGTAACCGGTGGTCACGCTGTAGGCGCCGCCGATGGTCAGGCTGCCGTTCATGGTATTGATCAGCGGCCCGGCGGGGGTCAGGTAAGCGCCCTGGTCGCACAGCCAGTGCATGCGAAACGCGCGGAAGGTGCCGTCGCGGTCGAGCGCCAGTTCGGCTTCGATGATCAGGGCACGGCCATGCGCCTCGGTGGCCAGTTGCTCGGCGCGGCTGCCGATCCACTTGATAGGTGCGCGCAGTTCGCGCGCAGCCCACATCAGGATCACATAGTCCATGTAAGCCGCCGAACGGGCGCCAAAGCCGCCGCCGACGTCCTGCGCGTGAATCCGCACCTTGGCCGGTTCCAGCCCGAGGATGTGGCACAGCCCCGGACGCATCATGGTGGCGCCCTGGTTGGGTACATACAGATCGAATTGGCCGCTGGCGGCGTTGAAATCGACCAGGCAGGCGCGCGGCTCCATCGGGCAGGGTGCCACGCGCTGGCTCTCCAGGCGCAGGCGTACCACGTGCTGCGCGGCGTCGATGGCCGCCGCGGTGGCGGCTTCGTTGCCGTATTCATAGTCGAAAGCGAGATTGCCGGGTACCGAGGCATGCACCAGCGGCGCATCCCTGGCGACCGCGTCTTCCGGGTTGGCGACGGCCGGCAGGTCTTCGTAGTCCACCGTGATCAGTCCGGCGGCATCCTGTGCGGCCGCAGCGGTGGCGGCCACTACCAGCGCCACTTCTTCGCCCACATAGCGCACGCGGTCGCTGGCGAACGGCCGGCGCGGCGGCACGATGATCGCCTGGCCGCCGCGGCCCGCAAAGCTCACCAGGGTGCCGGGCGGCTTGAAGTTCGTGCCGCTGGTGTCTGCCGCGGTATATACCGCCACCACGCCCGGCGCCGCTCGTGCCGCCGCGGTATCGATGCCGCGAATCAGCGCGGCAGCACGGTCGGCGCGCACGAAGGCCGCGTGCAGTTGCGCGGGCAGATTGACGTCGGCGCTGTAGCGGCCGCTGCCGGTGATCAGCCGGCGATCTTCGCGGCGGCCGGTGTATGGGAAGTTGGTCATCGGGTCAGGGAAAGGCTTTCGTGTGAATGCCTGCATTGTCAGGTACAGCCGGGGGCTGCGCAACAATCCCGCCATAGTCCGCAATATCGAGACCACACGGGCGCGGATCTTGCACGTTGTTGTGCGGGTCTTGCACCAATAAAACGCTGAACAAGTCCCTGGAATTCGGAGCCGCGAACGAAGAGTCGTTTCGATTCGACTTCTTGCAAGAGCGACCTGATGTGGCGATGCGCTTTTTGCGCGAGGATCCGTGGCAGCGGCTGCAGCAGTTGCGCGCCGCCGTGCCCAACGTGCTGTTGCAGATGCTGCTGCGTTCTTCCAACGCGGTGGGCTACACCAACTATGCCGACAACGTGGTGCGCTATTTCGTGCAGCAGGCGGCCCAGCAGGGCGTGGACCTGTTCCGCGTGTTCGATTCGCTCAACTGGGTCGACAACATGCGGGTGGCGATCGACGCGGTGCTGGAAACCGGCATGTTGTGCGAAGGCGCGATCTGCTACACCGCAGACATTCACGACCGCACGCGCAAGTACGACCTCGCTTCTTACCTGAAGCTCGCGCGCGAACTCAAGGCCGCCGGCGTGCACATCCTCGGCCTCAAAGACATGTCGGGTGTGTGCCGGCCGCAGGCCGCGCGCGAGCTGGTACACGCCTTGCGTCACGAAACCGGGCTGCCGGTGCATTTCCACACCCATGACACCTCGGGCATTTCGGCGGCCTCGGTGTTAGCCGCGATCGAGGCCGGGTGCGACGCGGTCGATTGCGCGCTCGATTCGATGAGCGGGCTGACCTCGCAACCCAACCTGGGTGCGATCGTCCCGGCTCTCGAAGGCGGCCCGCGCGACCCCTGCGCAGGCGCGCAAGGCCCGGGCCGCCTGGAGCGCGAATCGCTGGCGACCCTGTCCGACTATTTTGAAGGGGTGCGCAAGATCTACGCGCCGTTCGAATCCGACATTCGCGCCGGCACGGCAGATGTGTATCGGCACGAGATGCCCGGCGGCCAATACACCAACCTGCGCGAACAGGCGCGTGCCACCGGCCTGGAACATCGCTGGACCGAGGTGTCGCGCGCCTGCTCGGATGGCAATCGCCTGTTCGGCGATGTCATCAAGGTGTCGCCGACCTCCAAGGTGGTGGGCGACATGGCGCTTTTCAAGGGCGAGATCGGCTTTCCGCCCGACGGCTTCCCGGCAGATGT
>CAYYFR010000160.1:11215-13640 GCA_964470865.1 uncultured Burkholderiales bacterium
TGGCGCTTTTCAAGGGCGAGATCGGCTTTCCGCCCGACGGCTTCCCGGCAGATGTGTCGCGCCGCATTCTCAAATGCGGCCGGCCGGGTGAAGTGCTGGCGCAACCAGCGGTGGCCTATCGGCCCGGCGCGCGCTTGGCCGCAGTCGACCTCGAAGCCGCGCGCGGCGAGGCCGAAAAGGCCGCCGCTGGTGTCGATCGAGGCGATGAAAATGGAATCGCAGATTCGCGCCGAGCGCGACTGCATCGTGCGCCTGACCCATGTGAAGCCGGGCGATACGGTGGCCGCGCACCATCTGTTGCTGGAATTCCAGTAGCCGCTTTGGGCAGGCCCGGCGGCATCAACCCGCCAACTATCTGCGCGGTGGCGCACTTGAAGTCACTCAAACGGCCGCGCCGGGGCGCATGTCGTAGCATTGCGCCATGCCTTCGCCAGCCCCACGCCGCCGCATTGCGCATCTCGACATGGACGCCTTCTACGCGTCAGTCGAGTTGCTGCGCCGGCCCGACCTGAAGGGTTTGCCGATCGTCATCGGTGGCCGCCGTGCAGCCGCCGGCATGGGTCCGGAACCCTTGTCCACTTACGCCGGGCGCGGCGTGGTCACCACCTGCACCTATGAAGCGCGGGCCTTCGGAGTGCACTCCGGCATGCCGATGATGAAGGCACGCGCACTATGCCCGCAGGCCTTGTCGCTGCCGCTGGATTTCGACGAATACCGCCGCTACTCGCGCCTGTTCAAGGCCGCCATCGCGGCAGTCGCGCCGACCATCGAAGACCGCGGCATCGACGAGGTGTACATCGACTTGACCGAGCTGCCGGGCGACACGCGCACGATTGCCGGCGCCATCAAGGAGCGTGTGCGGGCCGCCACCGGCCTCAGCTGCTCGATCGCGGTGGCGCCCAACAAGCTGTTGGCCAAGATCGGTTCCGAGTTGGACAAGCCCGACGGCCTGACCTTAATCGAGCCGGAAGACCTGGAACCGCTCATCTGGCCGTTGCCCGCCAAGCGCATCAACGGCGTCGGCCCCAAGGCCAACGAGAAGCTGGCCGCGCTCAACATAACCACCATCGGCGACCTCGCGCGCGAAACGCCGGAATTCCTGATGCGTCACTTCGGCCAGAACTACGGCCGCTGGCTGCACGACTGCGCCTTCGGCCGCGACGAGCGCCTGGTGGTCACCTTCGCGGAACCGAAATCACGCAGCCGCGAAACCACTTTCGCCGAAGACACGCGCGACTTCGACCAGATCGCAGGCGTGCTGGTCAAGCTGTGCCAGCAGGTCGCCGAAGACCTGCAAAAGCGCGGCTATGCGGGGCGCACCGTCGGCGTGAAGCTGCGCTACACCGATTTTCAGATCGTCACGCGCGACAACACCCTGGAAGTTGCGGTCAATGATGCGCAGGCGATTCGCAGGGCGGCCTTCGAGGCGCTTGCACGCGTGGCGCCGCAACGCCGGCTGGCGCGGGCGATCCGCCTGATTGGAGTGCGCGTGGGATCGTTGAGCCCGGAAGGTGCGATGCCGCCCGAGCCGGTGGTTCGGGGGCGGACCCTCGAACTGTTTTGAAGGTCCGGCAAATTGCCGTTGGTTCGGCGTCAACACGCCGCCGCAAGCGCTCGATCCGGTCAATCAAAATTGCTTCGGTCTTTCTTGACGGGATATTCTCCCTTGAATTGACTCTGCGTCAATTGCCGTATCGCCGCTTGGCATTGGTCCAAAACCGGCCTAATCGTGAATCAGCAACGCCGTCCGGCTCACCGCCACATAGCGATGTTGCTCGAACGCGCGGGTGATAGCTGGCAAGCTGCCGCGAAGCAGTTGCTCAAGATCGACATTCGAGATATTGCCGGTCGAAATCAGCAGCAACCCCCGGTTCGCCGGTGAGCAAAAAAGTTTGCACAAAATCGCTGTCTTTGGTGACCACGATGCGTGCGTCACGCACCGCAATGGCGACCACATCGGCATCCGGGGTGCGGTTCCCGAGTGGAAAATTCAGGGTATGGAATGCGTCGTGACCGGCCTGAGTCAGCCATCACGCAAGGCGCAGCGGCAACTGCGCATCGACCAGAAATCTCATGCAGCGATCGGTTCGATCCGATTCACATGTGCCAGACGCGCCGCATAGGCCAGCGTAGCGAGAATGTCATCCCGCTCAAGGTCGGCGTAGTCGGCCAAAATGTCGTCAATGCTCATGCCAGCGGCCAACCATTCGAGCACACTCTCGACCGGATAGCGCAGCCCCCGAATGCAGGGCTTGCCGTGGCAAACGGCCGGGTCAATGGTGATGCGGTGTTCCATTTTCGATGCCTCCGGCAGGGACAGGGACGCTGGCTGATACGGCGCATAGTCTACCCTGCACTTACTTTGTCCCCGAACAATTCACCGGCGCGTGCGTAAAGCCAGATCCGGTCTTGCGCGGCGGCCAGA
>CAYYFR010000161.1:0-1891 GCA_964470865.1 uncultured Burkholderiales bacterium
AGAATTGGAGCCGAATGCGCTCATCGAGCTGCTAGGTGAATATCAAGGCATCGTCGTCGCGGTGGTCCACCGGCACTCCGGTTCGATCACGACGTTTCTGGGGGACGGTGTCATGGTGACATTCGGCGCTATTCGGACAAATCCCGCCAGCGCGGCGGACGCTCTTCGCTGCGCGGACGATTTGGTGTCAGAGTTGCAATCATGGTCCGAAAGGCGCCGCGCGAACGGCGGATCAGCGCTAGGAATAGGAATCGGTGTCGAATACGGCTTGGTCACCTGCGGCGCGATCGGCGGCGGCGGCCGGCTGGAATACGCGGTGATCGGCGATCCCGTGAATCGCGCGGCCAAACTTCAGAACCATACGAAAGTTGAGAAGGTCCGCTCGCTGACTACCGCCGAGACGCTGGAACGGGCGAAGGCGCAAGGTTACGTACCTCCCGTCCGGGTCGGCCTTCACCGCGGCAGGATAGTTGCGGGAATATCAACACCGGTAAATATTGCGATCCTTTCCGGCTAGCAGCCTGTCGGACTTGGGGCGTCGAAAGCGAAAATCGGCCCCAGCGAGGACAGTTTTTGCCGCATTCGCGGCCCCATAGCCCCGCTATGGGGCAAGAAGGCGGTGAAAAATGGACCGCTGCGGTCGATTTGTAGCCGACGCTCCAAAAGTCCGACAGGCTGATAGATATGAATGCGATGCCCGCGGGCCACGGCTATGGAGTACGCTTTTCAGGGACAAGATCAGCTTCGCCGCTGCAAGCATAGTGGGCGCGTTCCGGCCGCGCCTGGGCCCCTCGCCGCGTGGCGTATTCGCCGCGGCCTCGGGGGGCCTGACGCTGGGCTACGGGGCGCATATCGCATTCGGCTGCAATGCGAGCGCCTTCTTTTCAAGCGTGGCAAATACCAACCATCACGGCCGGCTAGGGATCGCCGCGGCCTGCCGGATAGCTGGGTTGGTGCGCCTGCTTCGGCGGTTTTCCCTGCGGCGATGCGGCTTGGCGTAGTATGGCCTTGGCCGAGCGGATGTAAAAAATCTGATCTTTGATTCGCCAAAATTTGGCCGATCCACGATCATGGCGTGGCTCCTCTTCCCTTTTACGAGCGTCACCGATGTCCCGAACCCGATGGGCCGTTCTCTTGGCCGGCATAGTCGCATTGCTCGCGCTCATCGCGGCATACGTGATGCTCGAGAAATCCGGAATGCTCGGAACGCTTCTTGATGCCGAGGCATTGCACCAGCGCATCGAACAACTGGGAATCTGGGGCCCGCTGGCCATCATAGTCCTGATGATTCTCGCCGTTCTGGTGAGCCCGATCCCGAGCGCGCCAATTGCCATGGCTGCTGGTGCTGCCTACGGTCATACCTGGGGCACCCTGTATGTCGTGATCGGGGCGGAGGCAGGCGCCCTTGTGGCCTTCGGAATTTCGCGAATGCTCGGCCAAGCCGTGCTGTACCGCTGGTTTGGCGAACGCCTGCCTGCGGGGTTGATCGGCTCGCAAAACACCCTGACCGGCATTGTTTTCGTAAGCCGCCTGGTCCCGTTCATCTCGTTCGACCTGGTCAGCTACGCCGCTGGGCTTACCCTGCTGTCGGTCTGGCGGTTCGCGTTTGCGACGCTCGCCGGAATCGTCCCGGCAAGCTTTCTGCTCGCTCACCTCGGCCTTGAAATGACCGCCGGCGAAACAGATCGCTTCATGTATACCGCGTTGGCGCTGGGTCTGATCACGGCCGTTCCGATTGCCGTGAAGCTGCTTCGGGACCGCCTGCGCCGACGCTCCTGATATCACAACGGCTCCGGATCACTAAAAGGCTTTCCGCTGCCCGAGCGACATACCTGCGGATGGAACCACGCGCGCCGCAAGCCGAATCAGTCCGGAGTTGGTTCGGGCATTG
>CAYYFR010000161.1:1991-8022 GCA_964470865.1 uncultured Burkholderiales bacterium
CCGGAGTTGGTTCGGGCATTGACGCGTCAGGCCAGAGGGGCAGCTTCGCGCGCGCGTGGATCTGCGCCGAAAAAGCGAAATCCTGATTGGCTGGGTCCCGTCTCCTGGGCACTTGGCATTTACGGCGCGTTCACGCTGCTGCGACTGCTGCCCGCGTATCGCGATCGCCTCTCATTGGTGCTCAAGATCGCCTCCGTGGTGCTGGACGTCTCGATGCTGATGAGCACGATCTGGAGATTCCACATCGAGTATGGCCAGCCGCCGGCGTTGTACCTAAAGAGCCAAGCGCCTGCGCACGGCCTCCCCTTCAAGTGACCTGAGATCCGCCTCCCAATCGAGCCGAAGAAGACTGAGCTGCTCCAACCGCCTGTCGTCCAGCGAGGCAAGCAGATCCTTTCGGCGACTCAGGCGGCGGTCGCGCCGCAGCAACAAATTTTCGATTACCGGCCGGTACATGCGCACGAATGCGTTCAGCCAGGCACAAGAGTCAGCATTTCCTGAAGCATCGTTGACCGCGAAACGCGCCACAAACGACTGGATCGTTGACGCATCGAACCAGTAGCCATCGGTCACCCAGCGATTGACGGTAAATAGCGAGACCGGCAAACCGCGATCGTCGAGTGCAATGGCGAACAGGTGGGTCGGCGCTGCCCGAACCCAGCGGCGCGGCAAACCCGCAACGTAACGGCGTCGCCCGGATACGGTCGCGTGCCAAAACAGATGCATGTGTCCATGCTCGTTTCCGCCGGACCGGTGCGCGTGATAGAAAAATTGCGAACCGCTGCGCACGTCCACCACATCATCCGGCGGATAGTGTTCGTATTCGACCACGGTCCGCCCCTCGATCCAACTCTGTATCAAGGAGCCGGAATCGGCGGTCACGCGTGAGAACGCGGCGAGGCTTTCGCCGGCATCGTTCAATGCGAATGTGACTTCCGCATCGGACGCTGCGGCCCAAGAGCGTCGAAGAATGGCTGAGGAGATCATGGGTGAAACCGACGTGTGCCCGATCGGGCTCGGCACACGTCGGCACGCGACGTTTACTTCTTGCCGGCGCAGCCAGCCTTTGCGCCGCATTTCGCGCCGCACTTTGCGCCACATTTGGCCTTGCACCCTTTGGCGCCGCACTTGCCCTTGCAGGCACCTGCCGTCGCCTTGGGGCCGCACTTCTTGCCGGCGCAGCATGCCGCCATCGCCTGACCCGACATGGCAGCAGCGGTGACAACCGCAGAGGCAAGTACCCTGGAAAGCTGGTTGGAAAGTTTGCTCACGGAATGATCCTTTTCAAGTGTTGGGTGAATCAGAGATTGCCAGCGCGACGAAGGCCGGGATAGAGCCGGGGTCTTCGCTACTCACGATGGCTTGCGGAAAACGCGGAAATTTCGCGTTCCGGACCTTTTGACGCAGGCATCGCAAAAAAGCTTACAGGTTGCCTCGCTTATTCACGCAAGATTTCAGCGCGGGTTCACCCACGACGACACTCGATTCCAGAAAACGCTGCCGAACAGGACCAGTACTGCCGTGGCGCCGAAATTCCAGATGAGGACCATCGCCGAAGCGCCGACGTTGTGAAACAGGGAAAGCGCGCTTGCGGCCACCGCGGCTACGGCCAAGGTTGCGGCGATCGCGGCGGCCGGATCGCGCAGGAACGCGACATGGCGCAGCATCACCAGCATCGCCACCCACAACGGAATGCTGGTCAGCAATACCAGCGAGAAGCATGTTGCAGCTTCCCCCAATTGGACGCCGCCCGGTCCAACGCGGATCCAGTCGGTCAGGCATTGGTAGCCGATGCTTGCCATCCAGAGTGCCAGCGCGGGCAGTGGCAGCAGGATCCAGGCGCGCGAACGATCCGGGAGGCTGACGGTAAACGCAGCCCCTCCGGCCAGAGCCGCAGTCGCGAACGACCCTGCCAGACCGGTCAGGAACAGCGGATCGCGCAGGCAGGTATCGATATCGGGCCTGAACCCATGACTTATGCCGAGCAGAGTCAGGATAAATCCAGCGATCAGCATCCACGTCAACGTGCGCTCTAGCGGCGGGCGCAACGGTCGAACCGGCGCGGCGTCCGCCACCAGCGAGTCGATAAGGTGCGGTGTCGTGTTCATTTGGGCTTGCCGGAGTGCTCGAAGAGTTTACGCAAGTTCTTCATCGCGCGATGAGTGGCTACTTTCAGTGCGGCCACCGACGTACCGCTGGTCCTGGAGGCTTCCTGCAGCGACATTTCTTCGAGCTTGAGCATACGTATGGCTTCGCGTTGTCCCGGCGGCAGGCGTTCGACGGCTGCTTGAACCGTCCGCCCGTCTGCAGCCGCATCATGGTAGTTCGCTGCAAGCGGGACAAAGGTTTCATGCTCTTCTTCAAAAGGCGTTTCCCGCGCGCCTATCCGGCCGCCACGCCGCAGGGCGTCGACGATGCGCCGGTTCGCCAAGGCGACCAGCCAGGGGCCGAAGGGGCGAGTCGGATCATAGGTCTGGCGTACCGCGTGCACGGTCAGGAGCGTCTCCTGGACAACATCTTCCGCGTCTGCGCGGTTGTGCAGTTGCCGCACGGCGAGCGAACGGATATAGGGCGTGATCTCGATCAGCAAGCCCCGGTAGGCCTCCCGGTCGCCCGACTGCGCCAGCGCCATGCAGATCGACCAGTCAAGGTTGCGATCCGCGTTGCCGCGTTGCTCAGAATGTGGCGCGGACGTTTCGTTGTCCGCGACCAGGCTCAAGGCAGGGGCTGGACGTTGAGGACGGGACGACATGGGTTGGATTTTCGCATCGGGAATGCGTTTGTCGACAGGAATATATCTTTCATGACACGTAACCTGCGACCCAAAGGCAGCGAATCACCCTGTGAGGTGCCGACTCCCGACGCCCGCCGGTTCAATTTCGCTGAGGAAGATTGCCATGATTCGTTTCGTTCGCACGTTGCTGCTACTCGTCGCCTTTTCCGCCGGCTCGGCCATTGCGGCAGGCCAATCATATGATCAGGGTGCCTTCGACGCGCTGCAAAAAGCCGGCAAACCCACCCTCGTTGTGATCTATGCTGACTGGTGCCCGACCTGCAAAGCCCAGGATCCGCTCCTGGGCGAGCTTCTCGGCAGTACCGAATACAAGTCCGTAAATGCCTTGCGCGTCGATTTCGACAAGCAAAAGAATGTGGTCAAGGGCTTCAAGGCGACCTCGCAGAGCACCCTGATCGTATTCAAGGGCGGCAAGGAAGTCGGCCGCTCGGTCGGCGACACCAGGAAGGACAGCATCGCGGCGCTCCTGAAAAAAGCGATCTGAGCCTTCGATGACGTTCGGCGTCGCCACCTACGGATTGTCGCTGGCGGCAGGGAGTCTCTCGACCCTGTCGCCCTGCGTGTTGCCGATCGTTCCCATCCTGCTCGGAACGGCGGTGGCGGCACATCGCCTCGGCCCCTTCGCCTTGGCGGCCGGCCTGACTTTATCGTTCACGGTGGTGGGCGTATTCATCGCCAGCGCGGGCGCCGCGCTGGGGTTGGATGCAAGCATGTTGCGCAACGTCGCCGCCGTGCTGTTGCTGATATTCGGGCTGGTGCTGGTGTCGGAGAAGTTGCAGATGCGCTTCGCCGGTGCCACCGCCGGCCTTTCCGGAACAGGGCATGCGCTGCTTTCGAAAGTGTCACTGAGTGGACTGCCGGGCCAGTTCGTGCTTGGCCTGTTGCTGGGCCTGGTCTGGAGCCCCTGTGTCGGCCCCACTTTGGGGGCCGCGATCACCCTGGCGAGCCAAGGGGAGGATCTTGCCCAGGTCACGTTGTTGATGGCGGTATTTGGCGTCGGCGCCAGCTTGCCGCTCATTATTCTCGGGTTGGTGTCCCGCCAGGCAATGTTGCGCCTGCGCGGCAAGTTGATGGCGGCAGGCAAGGTCGGCAAGCAGGCGCTCGGCGGCGTCATGCTGGTACTGGGTGTGATGATTCTCGCTGGCGCAGACAAGACCTTCGAAGCCTGGGTATTGCGACACGCACCCGATTGGCTGGTGCAAGTCACGACGTCCATTTGACGCGCAGCCAATTGCCTAATTCCAACCGAGTCGCCGACAGCCCAAGCAGCGGCGGTCAGGGCATAGACGGAGCGCAGGCCCTGGAACAGCACCGCAGCTATCTGGTGCGATATGCGCGCTTTCACATGCGCGACGCAGCACTGGCGGAGGATGCAGTCCAGGACACGCTCATGGCCGCGCTGGCGCAAATCGCGACGTTCGAGGGGCGCTCAGCGCTGCGGACCTGGCTGACGACGATCCTGAAACGCAAAATCATCGATCAGATGCGTCGGCACGACCGCCAAATGCCGCGCGACGCAATTTCCATCGACGACGAACATTCCGCATCGGAGACGGTATTCGACGCGGGCGGGCGCTGGAGGGATCCGCCCTCCGACTGGGGCCATCCGGACGCCGCGCTGGAGTCACGGCAGTTCTGGCAGGTCTACGAAACCTGCTGCCAGCACATGCCGGAGCGGCAGGCGTTGGTGTTCTCGATGCGCGAGGTGATGGGGCTGTCGACCGAGGTAATCTGTAAGGAGCTGGACATTTCGACGTCCAACCTGCATGTACTCATCTACCGCGCGAGGCTGAGCTTGCAGGCCTGCATGACAAAGGGATGGTTCGAAGGCCTCCGTGCTTGATGCCATCATGTCCTGCGAACAGGCGTCAAGGCGCGCATCGCTGGCAGCGGACGAACCTTTGCCACCGTTCGAACGCCTGTTGCTTGGTGCGCACCTGATGATGTGCGCAAGATGCGTGAATTTCTCGCGGAATCTTGCCTTCCTGCGACGCGCTGCCCGCGAACTTCCTGACGCACTCGACAAGTACGACGGCGATGGCTAAGCGATCGGTCATGATGCCAATTCAAATAGTCCAATGGCATGAAAAGAGGTACTCCAATGGTTGTCGATCGTCTGTGCTTTGTGCGCACGTTGCTGGCATCGGCATTCTTCCTTGCCGCCGCTCACGCGCCCGCGCAATCGCCGATTTCCGGCATGATGGCCGTCGATGCACCGCACGAATTCAGCGTGCTGGTCACCCGGCTCGAAAAGGCGATCGAAGCCAACAAGATGGGTCTGGTGGCGCAGGCGAGTGCCAGTCGGGGCGCGGCAGCGCGTGGCGTCAAGATTCCCGGCAATGCCGTATTGATGGTGTTTCGCAGCGACTATGCGGTAAGGATGCTCGCGGCGAGCGTGCCTGCCGGGATAGAAGCGCCACTGCGCCTCTACGTGACCGAGGAGGCGGCGGGCCGCGCGAGGGTGGCGTGGCGCACAGCGGGTGCGACATTCGCCCCTTATGCGAATGCCGATCTCGATACCCTCGCGCGGGAACTGGATCCGGTGATCGAGAAGATCGTTCGGGATGCAGCGGCGCCATAGCCAGCGCCAAAATGCCAGACTCACTGATTGGCCCGTTCGAAGTCGGCCGAAGCAGGAGCGGCTGAATTGGCTGTAAGAATTTTGAGCCTGGATCGACAAATGGCGCATGGACCACTGCTTGGGATCGCACATGACCAACCTTCATGACCATACAAGGGCGCGCCGTGCCATCTTGTCGATCGGCAGCGTGATTCTCCTGGCCCCGAGAATCGTGTGGGCGGCTCCACCGGTCAATAGCCTGAAGGCCGGTGTTCTCGGTGGCCGCAGCGATACGGCGATCCTCGGCTACGACACCGTGGCCTACTTCACCGTTGGCAAGCCCGTCAAAGGCCGGGATGCGTTTGTCGCCAACTACCTCGGCGCGAAGTGGAAGTTTGCGTCGCAGGCCCACCTCGACATGTTCAAAGCCAGCCCGCAATCGTATGCGCCGCAGTACGGCGGCTACTGTGCTTACGGTGTTGCACAGGACAACCTGGTAAAGATCGAGCCCGACAAGTTCTCGGTGATCGATGGCAAGCTGTACCTGAACTACGACGCCGAGGTTCAGCGGCTGTGGTCAAAGGATCCGGCGGGTTTCATCCGGCAGGCAGACGCCAAATTCCAGTCGCTGTTGAAGCAGTGAAGCGGCTGTCGTCAGGCAAAGAAGAGGTACCGGT
>CAYYFR010000161.1:8122-13523 GCA_964470865.1 uncultured Burkholderiales bacterium
AGTGAAGCGGCTGTCGTCAGGCAAAGAAGAGGTACCGGTCTTCCTTCTACACACTACTTGGCAGAGCATCCGCAAGCCCTGCGTGCCAATATGCCCATGACCAACGCGCACGTACCCCGTATCCAGCCCGGGTCAGTTGAAAAAGGCTGGATCACGCTCAATGCTCCCGCCAGTACGACCAGTAAGACCTGCAAATGCCAATGCCTCATTGAAAAAGACGGCGTGTTGACATGCGCTGCAGGCGCCACGATACTTCTGGGCGCCACGATGCTGGGGAAAAATGGTTTCGTGGTCCGCGCAATGAGCAAAATCGGAGGAAACATGTCGACTACCCGGAGATTTTTGCGCGGCATCCTGGTGACCTCGGTATGAGCGATCCGATCTGGTCGGCTCGCCAGTACCACTATCTGTCGCAAGACAGTCATGTGCATCCCTTCCTGGTCGATCTATGGAACGAGGTCCGCGAGGCGAGCGGCGGGCGCCTTTCGGTAACGGTGCACGCGAAGAACGCGGGGCTGCCGGGTTCGCACCTGGCCATAGTCGACCTGTTGATCGCCGGTGAGGTCGAGTTCTATGTGCTCATGGGTGGCGTGCTCGGGCCCCTGGTGCCGGCGATGGAAATACAGGGCTTGCCGTTTGCGTTTCGCGATCACGCCCAGGTGCACGCCACCTTCGACGGTCCGCTGGGCGACTACCTGAGGCAGGAGTTGCGTGCCAAGGGCATCCACGCGCTTCCCCGGGGATTGATGGAGAACGGTTTTCGGCATATATCGTCGATAGACCGGCCCATGCACGGCGTGGCCGACTTCGAAGGCCTGCGCATTCGCATACCCGAAGGGCGGATGTTCGCCGATGCCTTCCAAAGCCTTGGCGCGACGCCCGTCGAAGTGAACGTCCTGAAGCTGTACGACGCTTTGAAGAATCACGAGATCGACGCCCAGGAAAATCCGCTTTCGGTCACCGCTGCGCTGCGCCTGCATGAAGTCACCCACCATGTGGGACTGTCCTCCCATATGTGGTCGGGTTTTAACCTGATGGGAAGCCTCGCATTCTGGCAGCGGCTGCCCGACGACGTGCGCGCCATGGTCGAGGCGATCGCGAGCAAGCACGTCGCCAGGCAGCGTGCCCATACGGACGCCCTGAATCGGGCGCTGGAGGCGAAACTGCCGGAGTGGGGCATGGCAGTCACGCTGATGGATCGCGACGGCATGCGCCGGCGCCTGGGTGAATCGGGGTTCTACCAGCGCTGGCGCGCCATCGTCGGCGCACGGGCGTGGGGATTGCTGGAGCAACAGGTCGGCGCCATCGCGTAGGTCGTAGGCGGCATGCAGGTTGGCGCCACATGGACGGCGCGCAATGTGGCTGCCATGCGGCGCCGGCCGCGCACTCGCGTGCCTATTGAGCCTTTATTCCGAGTCGCCGGATGATGTCCCTGGCGCGGGCGCTCTCGTCGCGCACCATTGCGTTGAGCTCCGCGGCGCTCGAGGCTTGCGGCTCCAGACCCTGCGCCTGCAAGCGGTCTTTCACCTCGGGGAGCGCCAGAATTCGCGTGACCTCCTGGCGCAGGCGCAGTGCCAGCTCCGTTGGAATTGCAGCCGGCGCGTAGAGCGCGAGCCAAGGCGAATACTCGAAGTCGGCAAGGCCCGCTTCGCGCACCGTCGGCACATCCGGCAATGCCGCGGTGCGGCTCTTTTCGCCGACGGCGAGGGCGCGCACCTTGCCGGCGCGAATCTGGCCCAGCGCGACCGAGGTGGCGATCCAGAATGCCTGCACCTCGTTGGCGGCGATCGCCATGGTCGCCTGGGCGCCCCCCTTATACGGCACATGCGCGAGCTGGACGCCGGCCGCGCCCAGCAGCATCTCCATGGCCAGATGCTGCGGACTACCGCTGCCGACCGACGCGTAATTGAACTTGCCGGGCGATTGCCGGGCCAATGCGAACAGTTCCTGCAGGCTGCGCGCCGGCAGGTCGGCGGGTACGATCAATACGCTGGGAAAGCGCGCCAGCAGCGTGATCGGAGTGAAATCCGTGGCCGGGTCGAACCCCAGGCGCGTATCCATGTGCGGCAGGATGGTGTGCACGCCGTTATTGAACGCCCCGAGGGTGTAGCCATCAGGCGCCGCCTTGGCCACGCGGCCAGCGCCCACTGCACCTCCCGCACCCGGCACGTTTTCCACCACCGCACGCTGGCCCAGGGCTTCGCCGAGCTTGTCGCCCACCACGCGCATGACAAGGTCCGAGGCCGTGCCGGCTTGCAAGGGGACGATGATCGTGACCGGCTTGACGGCGTATCCGGATTGCGCTGCCGCGTGGGGCAGCATGGCGCCGATCGCAAGGCATGTCGCAATGGCCAGCGGAAAATGCGCGAGGCTTCGATGTCTGGTCATGGGACTCTCCGTAGACGGGCGTGGGCCGATGAAGACCAGTATCCCACGCGGTATTGAAGGCATGCTTGTCATTGTGTTTCCTCCCGGCCAGAGGATGCCGCGCACCACAAAAGACGCCGATTGCGTCCCCACTGAGCAGCGTGCGGGTAAGCCCGGGCGGCAAGTGCTTGTATACGGCAGGCGCAATAACCAGATCGTGCGGCCCGTCGATCAGCAATGAGGCAGGGGCATGAAGTGTGAGAATCGCAGTGGCCGGGACGTCGGAACGTCATCGCGTACACTGCCTGCGTTCGAAGGCTATCCAAGCGGATTTCGTGGTCAGAAACGTGTTGATACGAAAACGTGAAAAGTCTGGATTTTTGACTATCAACGTATTGCGCGCGTAGTGTGGTTGCCACATCTCCACGCATCCGACGCAGGGCTCCTTCCCCGCATGGCATTTTTTCAGTTGTTGCCCACCAAGAGTCTCGACGATTTTTCGCACGTCATCCAGCTTGCGATCGCGCCGGTATTCCTGCTGACTGCGGTCGGCACCTTGCTCATGGTGCTCACCAACCGGCTTGGGCGGGCGGTAGACCGTCGCCGCGCGCTGGAAGCGCGGATCGAAGACGGCGCGACCGCTGCAGTCGAAGCGCGCGCTCGCAGCGAGCTCGATTTGATCGCGGTGCGGGTAACCTGGATCTATCGTTCCATCGTGCTGGCGGTGTTCTGCGCGCTTTTCATCTGTTTCCTGATCGGCCTTGCGTTCGTCGATGCGTTTGTCGAAGGCAATTTCGCCAAGGGGCTGGCGATTCTTTTCGTGCTCGCCATGGTGGCGCTGATCGGCTCGCTGGTGGCATTCATGCGCGAGATTTTCCTCGCGGTCAGCTATACCAGCGGGCCTTGATGCGCCGGCTCGATCCGTTCGAGCCCATAGCCGTGCGATCGGCCGCTGGTTTGCCGCCTCGGAGTCGGCAGGGTCATCGACGTAAAAGCGCGCCAGAATATTGGTATCGACGGCGTTCATTTCCCGGAACGTCGCCTTGTTGCCTTGATCGCCTGAGCGACATCGAACTCCGAAAGCTTGCGTGCCGGCCCCGAGTAACGGAGCATTCCGAAACCACTTGCATGGGTAGTCGCAGGCCTGGATTGCTGTAGCGAAATTTCAACCTTGTTGGCGACCACTTCGACCTCGACCAGGCTGCCGGGCGTGATATTCAATCGGCGCCGGATTGCGGCCGGGATCACCACCTGGCCCTTGTTTGACACCAAGACTGCGGACATGCGCGCCTCCATCAATCATGTTGAACGTGGTTCAACGCTATCGTGCCAGAAACCTGATTCGGGCAGCTACGACATTTGCGCTGCATCAAACCGCAAGCGCAACCCATGCCGGGCCATGAGTTCGGTAAGCGCGTCGCGTGGCAGGGCACAAGACGACAAGGCTCGCTCGCCAGGGGCGACGCGTGCCTGTGGCCACTGCGCGGCAAACTTCCGCCGCCCAGGTGGCCACAGGCACATACAAGAGGCATGCAGGGGCAAGGTTTCAGGGAATTGTCAGGCGTCTTCGGCGCCAAATCAACGATTGACGCAGACGGATATGGCCGGATCACTCCAACAATGGCATTGGAATCTCTATCCTTGCTCTTGACACAGGGCCGCAAGATTGCTTGACCAAATGTAATCGAACGATTACATTTGGTCCGTGTTCTCGATCAGGCCTCTTCCCGAGTTCAGTGCTTGGTTCGACGGATTGACTGACGCATCAGTGCGTGGTGTTGTGGTCGCCCGCATCAAGCGCCTGGAACTTGGTTTGGCAGGTGACGCGGTGCCGGTGGGTGAAGGCGTATCGGAGCTGCGAATCCATCTCGGCGCCGGTTGGCGCGTCTATTTCAAGCAAGTCGGCGACCGGGTGATCGTTTTGCTCGGTGGCGGCTCAAAACGCACCCAAAAGCGCGACATCAAGCGCGCCAAGGTATTGGCCGCACTGTTGGATTGACTGAAAGATATGGAAATGACAAAACGCATCAAGGTGGCCGACTTGCCCGAGTTCGACGCTTCGCCCTATCTTGGAAACGAAGATGTGATCGCTGCCTACCTCACTGACATACTCGCGGCCAATGATCCTGCGCTGTTGGCAGCTGCGCTGGGAGACATTGCCCGGGCACGCGGGATGCGCGAGATCGCCCGGGCTTCGGGCATCACGCGCGAGGCGCTTTACAAGGCTCTCCGGCCCGATGCGCAGCCGCGCTTCGATACGATAAGCCGCGTGTGCGCGGCGCTTGGCGTCAAGCTTGTGGTGCAGGCTATTCATGTTTGATTCCGGGCGGATTGCTCGGATCGATTTCTTCCATTTGTCGTACCTGAATTTGGTTTGCCGTTTCTTTGTGGATTGTTTTTCACGCGCAAAGTACGCCACGCAACCATCTGCATCGCTACCTCGGGGCGCTGGCGCCCGACTCGCCGCTGCGGGCAGCAGTCAGCGCACTGGCGCAGCCCTTTGAGATTGCCGCCGCACCGACGCCGGTCGAGCCGATCCTGCCGGCAGCGGTCCAGGCTACGCCACTGCATCGCCCGGCAGCCCGCTACGTCCGGGCGCTGCTGCTGGTGCGCATCTACGAGGTGCTGCCCCGCTGCGTTCCATATGCGGTGGCGCGATGCGGATCATCGCCTGCATCACCGAAGCGGCGGCGTCTTGACCTCGATGGTCACGCATTCCTCGAGCGCCTCGCTGTGATGCGCCACGCCGCGCGGGTGGATCCAGGCGTCGCCCGGGCCGACCAGGGTCTCGCTGCCGTCGATCACCAGCCGCATGCGGCCGCGCACCAGGTAAATCAGCGACTCGTGGTCGTCATGCTGGTGCCTGGGCACCCGCACACCCTTGGCCTGCACGATTTCCAGCAGCAGTGCCTCTTCACCCACCGGCAGCGGCTTGACCGACACGTCGAGTCCCTCGCCGCGGCCTTCCCCGCTGGCCCGGCGCCGTAGAGCGCGATTTATGAGCGAAGCCGGCCAGCCCATGGCTTCTGGTTTC
>CAYYFR010000162.1:0-7988 GCA_964470865.1 uncultured Burkholderiales bacterium
GGTGCCGGCCAGTTGGCTGATCATCTCGCCCAGTGACGCATTCTTGCCGCCGACTCGACCGACATCGCTGTTGCGCAGCTTTTCGAACGCGATGACGTACTCTGCGGAAACGGCTTGCGCCATGTAAAACCCCTTTGGATTGGCGGCGAAATTGGAATAAATTGTACTCGTTCGCCCTCGATGCCGCAGGGCAGCAAAGCAGCCAATAGCACTGTAATCTGTGCGCATCTCAGCCGATTTCCCTCAGCCCATGCCCAATTCAAACGCCCCGGCCCGCAATGTTTTCTACATTTCAGACGGCACCGGCATCACCGCAGAGACCCTGGGCCAGTCGCTTCTGACCCAGTTCGAGGGCCTGCCCACGCGCGCCACCCGCATGCCTTTCATCGACTCGGTGGAAAAGGCGCGCCAGTGCGTGCTGCGCATCAATGCCGCGCATGCCGCCGAAGGGGTACGACCGATCGTCTTCAACACCCTGGTCAACAACGAGACCAGCCAGGTGATCAACCGCTCAACCGCGCTGGTGCTCGATTTGTTCCAGACCTTCATCAAGCCCATGGAGGCCGAACTTGGCCTGAAGTCGACCCATACGATCGGCCGCTCGCACAGCGCGACGCAGAATCAGCAGGAGTATTTCAACCGCATCGAGGCCATCAATTTCAGCCTGGCGCACGACGATGGCCAGACCGACAAGAACCTGTCCGAGGCCGATGTCATCCTGGTCGGCGTGTCGCGCAGCGGCAAGACGCCGACTTCGCTGTATCTGGCGCTGACCTTCGGGCTGCGTTGCGCCAACTATCCGCTGATCCCCGAGGATTTCGAGCGCAACACCCTGCCCGCCACCCTGTCGCCCTACAAGGGCAAGTTGTTCGGCCTGACCATCCAGCCCGAGCGCCTGGCTGAAATCCGCAACGAGCGCCGCCCCAACAGCAAGTACGCCTCGGTCTCCAATTGTCGTTACGAGGTCAGCGCGGCCGAAGCCCTGATGCGCCGCGAGAACATTCGATGGCTGTCTTCGACCACCAAGTCGATCGAGGAGATCGCCACCAACGTGATGCAGGAAATCAAGCTGGAGCGGCGCGTTTTCTAGCCAGCAGTCACAAGGCTGCCGCCATCGATGCGCAAAGCCGGATAGCGCTGGGTCACTGGCGAGCGGGATGTCAGGGCTTCTTTGCCGGTTTGCCTGCAAGTTCATCCGCGAACGGCGGGTACAACTGCCTGAGCGCCGCGACGGCGCGCTCGGTGGCGGGGCCATCGTTCATGCGCTTGGCCAGAAGGCCCAGGGCATACCAGGCGAAGATGTCGCGGCGGTCGATTTCCAGCGCGCGGTCATAGGCCCGCAGCGCCTCGCGCTCGCGGCCATCGGCTGCGAACTGGTCGCCGGTCATGATCCATGCAAGCGTGGAGGTCGGGTCAGTCTGCAGCGCGCGCTCCAGGGCAAACGCCGCGCCACGCTTGTCGCCTGAGCGCGTCAAGGTCGCGGCGTACAGGTTCCAGCCGCCGACTTCCTCGGGCAGCAGTTGCGTGGCACGAGCGAAACACTCGCGCGCGGCCACCAGTTCACCCGCCTGCAAATGCCCGTACCCGGCCAGGTGCCACCACTCGCCGCGCGTCGGTTCCCGCGCCAGCCTGGCACGCGCCAGGGTGGTCAGACCCTTCCAGTTGCGCGCCTTGATCAGTGGCAGCGCCTCGTCGAATTCGCTGCGGAAGTTGTACTGGCGCATGGTGCTGGCCAGGATCTCCGGGCCGCTGGTGAGCGCCACCGACGTGGCGACCGCCGCGCAGCCGGCCAACAGGCCTGCGAGCGAGAGCGCCACGAGCGAGCGCATCAAATGTGGTTTCAAGCCGCTCCTCCGCGCCCACGCTGGCGCACCGCTTCGAACATGCAGATCGCGCCGGCTGCCGCCACGTTGAGCGACTCGGCCCCCCCCGGCATCGGGATCGCCAGCCGTTGCGCCGCCCGCGCCAGCAAGGCCGCCGACACGCCGGCCCCTTCGTTGCCGAAAATCCAGGCCACCGGTTGGCCCAGGTCGGCGGCGAACAGGCTGGCATCGGCGCGCGCGGCAGTTGCCAACAGGGGCACGGTAAGCCGGTCGATCACCATGTCGAGGTCCATGCCTTCGACAATGGTCAGGCCGAAATGCGCCCCCTGAGCGGCGCGCAACACCTTGGGCGACCATGCGTATACGGTCCTGGGCGAGCAGTACACCTGGGTCACGCCGGCTGCGGCGGCACTGCGCAACAGGCTGCCCATGTTGCCCGGGTCCTGCAGGTGTTCGAGCAGAAGACAATCGACTGACACCACATCCGGCATGACCTGACGCGGCGTACGCACGCCGGCCACGATGCCGGCCCCGTGCTCGACCGTGCTCAAGGCTTCGAACAGCGCATCCGGAAACTGCAGGACCTCCGCCTGCGCCGCAGCGACCATGCGCGCGATCTCGGGTCGCCGCACACCCGACTCGCTCACCGCCAGCAGTTCCGGCACACCGAAGCGGGCCATGCAGGCCTCGACCAGATGCGCGCCATCGAGAATCGACAGGCCTTCCTTCTTGCGCGCCTGCGCCGAGGACGCCAGGGCCTTCAAGCGCTTGAAGAGCGGGTTTTCGCGCGAAGTCACGACTTTGAGTTTCACGCGCGCCATTGTAGCGACGCCGCCCGCAGGTTCAGAGCGAGGCCAGGTGCGCGCGCATGCGCTCGCGCTGCGCCGCATCAGGCAAGGGGCCGCGCGCGGCGCCAAGGTTGTCGGCCACATGCTGCGGATTGCGGGTTCCGGGAATCGCCACCGTAACCGCAGTCGTGCCCAGAATCCACTTGAGAAAAAACTGCGCCCAACTGGCGATGCCAAGCTCGACCTTGGCCCATTCCGGCACGACATGGCCGCGCACGCGCGCGAACAGCGCGCCTTCGGCGAACGGCCGGTTGACGATCACCGCCGCACCGGCGGCGCTGCAGGCCGCCAGGAGACGAGCGCCCGCCTCCGGCTCGGCTAACGAATAGTTGACCTGCACCACGTCGACCCGGTGCTTCACCAGCGCCGCTTCGAGGTCACGGTGGGCGCCGGCATGGTAGTGCGTCAGGCCAAGCAGGCGCACGCGCCCCTCTTTCTTCCAGCCGGCCAGCGTGGCCAGGTGGGCCTCGGTATCGACCAGGTTGTGCACCTGAATCAGATCGAGCTTCTCCAAGCGAAGCTTTGCCATCGAGTCGCGCATCTGCGCGACACCTTCGTTGCGGCCGCGCGTCCAGACTTTGGTGGCGACGAACAGGCCAGGGCGCGCACCGGACTCGGCCATCAGGTCGCCCAGAACCGCTTCCGAGCGTCCGTACATCGGCGAGGAATCGACCACCGTGCCGCCGGCGGCTGTGAAGGCGGCAAGCGTCGCGCGCGCGGCGACCAACTCCGCACTGCCGGCGGCGACGTCGAATACCTGCCAGGTACCAAGCCCGACGACGGGCACGCGCTCGCCGGTGGCGGGTATCGGCCGCGTGATCGGAGGTTGTTGCGCCGGGACCGACATGACCGACATCAGTGGCAGGGCGGCCAGCGCGCGGTTGAAGGCGCGTCGGCCGGCGCCCTCACCTGCCCTTGGCCTCATGCTCGGCCCATACCTTGCGCGCCGCGCGCACGCCGTCGAGCAGGGCCGGCGCGCCGGCGTAGGTCGCCACATGCAGGAAAATCTCCTTCATCTCCTTCTTGGTGACACCGTTGTTGATGGCACCGCGCACATGCAGTTCGAGCTCATGTGGACGATTCAGGCAGCACAACATCGCCAGGTTCATGAACGAGCGCGTCTTCTTGGACAGCGTGAGCTCGCCGTCGGCATCGCGCCGCGCCCAGCTGCCGCCCCAGGAATGCACAGTCAGGTATTCCTGCACGTCGTCGGTGAATTCATCCTTGATGGCGAAGGCGCGATCGACATATGCGTCGCCCAGCACCTCCTTGCGAATTTTCAAGGCGGCGTCGAACATTTCCTGCTTGGTGGGATTGGTCATGTCTGCATCAATGGTGGTGAGGGTGACGGGCATTGTATCGGGGCGCACGCAGCGGCCGCCAAGCTTGCACCTATCGATCTTTACCAAAAAAATGACAGCCTCGTGTGAGGCATGTTTTTGTCATCAATAATGTAGTGCTCAATAGTTGGCAAATGTGGCCGGCACGCTCGACCACACAGAGGGCTGCGACCCGGGCGCTCAACCCCGGAATATCCGCGCACACACAATTCGCGCATTTTATCGCTACGCTTTTGCGACTCTCGCCCGGCTGGCCATCCACTTGCCGCCTAGGGCGAAGAATTGGGTGTGTACCTGTCAGCTACTTTTTCGCCGGCATCATGTCGGTAATCGTCCCCAGCGCCACTTCGGCGGCGAAGAACGGGGTTTCGGACAGGGTCGGATGCGGGTGAATGGTCAAGGCCACGTCTTCCAGGTCGGCGCCCATCTCCAGTGCCAGCGTCATCTCCGCGATCAGCTCGCCAGCGTTGGGCCCGACAATCCCGGCGCCCAGGATGCGTTTGCTGCGCGGATCGTAGATCAGCTTGGTGGCGCCTTCGGTGCGGTCGTTGGCAATCGCGCGGCCCGAGGCGGCCCACGGGAAGGTGGCGGCCTTGACCTCGATACCGTCTTTCCTGGCCTGGGTTTCGGTGATTCCCATCCAGGCGATCTCCGGGTCGGTATAGGCCACTGACGGCACGGTCAATGCGTCGAAGCCGACCTTGTGACCGTCGATGGTCTCGGCCGCGATCTTGGCCTCGTAGGTGGCCTTGTGCGCCAACATCGGCTCGCCGCAAATGTCGCCAATCGCATAGATGTGCGGCAAGTTGGTGCGCTGCTGCCGGTCCACCGGAATGAAGCCGCGCTCATTCACCGTGACACCCGCGGCCTCGGCGCCGATGTCGCGCCCGTTGGGACGGCGTCCCACCGCCAGCAATACCCGATCGAACAGTTGCTGGTTGGGAGTCGGCGCGGGTTGGCCGTCGGCGCCCTCGAGGGTGGCCAACAGGCCGTCGGCGCGCGCCGCAAGTTGGGTCACCCTGGTCTTGAGGTAAATCGCCTCGTAGCGTTTCTCGATGCGATTGTGCAGTGGCTTGACCATGTCGCGATCGGCCGAGGGGATCAAGCCATCGGCGAATTCGACCACCGTGACCTTGGAGCCCATGGCGTCGTAGACGCAGGCAATTTCCAGACCGATGATGCCACCGCCAATGACCAGCAGGCGGCGCGGGATGTCGGCCAGCTCGAGCGCGCCGGTGGAATCGATCAGGCGCGGGTCGTCGTACGGAAAGCCCGGTATCTTCGCTACCTGCGAGCCGGCGGCGATGATGCAGTTGTCGAACGAGACACGCTTGACGCCATCCTTTCCGGTCAATTCGACCATGTTGGCCGAAACGAATTTCCCCACCCCCTCCTGCACGTTCACCTTGCGCCCCTTGGCCATCCCGCCCAGGCCCTTGGTGAGCTTGCCGATCACGCTGTCTTTCCAGCCACGCAGTTTTTCGATATCGATGGCCGGCTTGCCAAAGCTGATGCCGTTGTGGCCCATTTCCTCGGCCTCGGTGATCACTTTGGCCGCATGCAGCAAAGCCTTGGAGGGGATGCAACCCACGTTCAGGCAGACCCCGCCCAGGGTCGGGTAGCGCTCGATCAGCACCACCTGCCGGCCCAGGTCGGCCGAGCGAAACGCCGCCGTGTAACCGCCAGGCCCTGCTCCCAGCACCAGCACTTCGGCATGCAGATCGCCTTGCGGTACAGCTTTGGCAGGGGTAGGCGAGGTGGCGACCAGCGGTGCGGCGGCCGTCACCGCTTGCGGCGGCTCAACCGGCGCTGCCGGTGACTGCGGCGCAGGCACCGATAGCGGCGCTGCGCCGCTGGCAGCCGCGGCTACTTCCATGCTGCCGATGGCTGCGCCCGAATTGATGACATCGCCCAGCTTGACTGCAAGGCTTGTGATCACGCCGGATTCGGGCGAGGGAATTTCCATCGTCGCCTTGTCTGACTCGACAGTGATCAGGGATTGTTCCTTGGTCACCGTGTCGCCGACGTTCACCAATATTTCAATGATCGGCACATCCTTGAAATCACCAATATCGGGAACCCTGATTTCGATCGTCGCCATGGCTTTAGCTCTGTTTTCTCGGTCGCTCGCTTGAAGGCCGCGTCCGCGGTTGGGGAAGGTCGGGAATATCCTGAATCAACGCAACTGTGACGCGGCGCCCTGTTTGGCCTTGATGGTATGCAGCATCACCGGCCCGCCTGAACTCTTGTCGAATTCGCAACCGGCGTCGGCGCCGGCCTGCGCCACCTGGCGAGCGCTGCGCGCCCGATCCCAGGTGGCATGCATCGCGCCTAAAGCGAATGCGCGGCCCGAACCGATGGCCCAGAAACGGTCGAACGAAAACACCTCGCGATACGAATACACGCCAAAAATGCCGTTCGGGTTGGCCATCAGCATCACGTATTGCGAGGACTCGTAGGGATCGTCCTCTTCTTCCTTGGGGTTGAGGAAAAAGTGTTCCTTGAGCAGGGGATGCAGGCGCACCATGGTCTCGAAGATCTCGACCTTGCCGCCGAACATCGGCTTGTCGACCCGCTTGAACGCATGTTCGATCACGTGATGGTGCGCGCTGGAGCCGGCGATGCCGATCCAGGTGTCGCGCACCTTGAAGATCTTCGGGTTGGCCTCGTACTTCGAGGAAAGTCGGGTGTCGCCAAAGGTGGTCAGGCGGTCAGCGGCTATTGCAATCTGGCCGCCTTTTCTTGCTACGGTAATGGTTGTCATGAGACCTGTTGCGACAAAGGCGGGAAACCGCCCTTGTCAAACTGATAATGGTGACGAAGCGCCGGCAAACCCGGCCAATTCGAGCAAAAGATGCGGACGCAACGGCAAGCCGCAGTCTAAAGAAGGGTGCGACGCATATCGGCCAGCAATTGCGCCAGTGTGGCCGCGAAGCGCGCGCCGGCCGCACCGTCGATGACGCGGTGGTCATACGACAGCGACAGGGGCAGCATCAGGCGCGGCGCGAAAGCCTTGCCGTCCCACACCGGCTTCATTGCCGACTTCGACACGCCCAGGATCGCTACTTCAGGTGCATTGATGATTGGCGTGAAGGCAGTGCCGCCAATGCCGCCCAGCGAAGAAATGGTGAAGGTCGCACCCTGCATGTCGGCAGGCTTCAACTTGCCTTCGCGCGCCTGCGCCGACAGCGCCGCCATGTCGGCGCCCAGTTCGATGATGCCTTTCTGGTCGGCGCCCTTGATCACCGGCACCATCAGGCCGTTGGGCGTGTCGGCGGCGAAGCCGATGTTCCAGTATTTCTTGACGATCAGGTTGTCGCCGTCGAGCGAGGAATTGAAGTCGGGGTATTTCTTCAAGGCCACCACCGCAGCCTTGATGATGAAGGCAAGCAAGGTCAGCTTGACGCCCTGCTTGGCCATGGCGGCGTTGGTGGCGACGCGGAATTCCTCCAGATCGGTGACGTCTGCCTCATCGTGCTGGGTCACATGCGGAATCATGGCCCAGTTGCGCGCCAGGTTCTGGCCCGATATCTTCTTGATGCGCGACAAGGGCTGCGCTTCAATTACACCAAATTTGCCGAAATCGACCTTGGGCCAAGGCAACAGGTTGAGCCCGGAGCCACTGGCAGCCGCAGCCGGTGCCGCAAGGCTGTCGGCCATGACCTGCTTGACGAAATTCTGCACGTCTTCGTGCAGGATGCGCCCCTTGGGGCCGTTGCCGGCAACGCGCGTGATATCCACCCCGAGTTCGCGCGCGAACTTGCGCACCGATGGCGATGCATGCGGCCGCTCGCCGGGCGTAGCCGGTACTGGCGGCAGAGACGCGGCCGGCGCGGCCGCAGCCGCAGGGAGTGGTGCCGCTGCGGCTTCCGGTGCTGCCGCGACCGTAGCCGCGGCAGCAGGCTCACCCGCCGCCGCGGGTGCCGCCGCGGGTGCCGCCGCGGGTGCCGCCGCGGGTGCCGCCGCGGGTGCCGCCG
>CAYYFR010000162.1:8088-13514 GCA_964470865.1 uncultured Burkholderiales bacterium
GCTGCAGGCGCTGCCGGCGCTGCATCCGCGCCCTCCTCCATGATCGCCATCAGGGTGCCGGAGTTGACGATGTCGCCCAGCTTGACCTTGAACTCCTTGATCACCCCGGCCATTGGCGACGGGATTTCCATGGTGGCCTTGTCGGACTCGACCGTCAGCAGGGATTCGTCGGCCTTGACCATGTCGCCCGGCTTGACCAGGATTTCGATGATCGGCACGTCCTTGAAGTCGCCGATATCGGGAACAAAGATTTCCTTCACAGCCATGTTTGTCTCGCGGTTGGGATTATTCGGATTTGCGCAATTCACGGCAACAACATGACCCTGACCTGGCCCGCATGCTGTTATTGACTTCTGGTTACGATCGATTGGATGAATTGTAGGGCCGGCAAGCGCTGCACGCATTGGCGCGAGCGCGCGCAAACCGCGGCCGCCCTTCCCAGATGCCTGGTTCAGACGGTGGTCGGATCAGCCTTGGCCGGGTCGATGCCGTACTTCTCGATCGCCTGCGCCACCACTTTGGCCTCGATCGCGCCGTCTTCCGCCAGCGCCTTCAAGGCCGAGATGGCAACGAAATAGCGATTGACTTCGAAGAAGTGGCGCAGCTTCTCGCGCGTATCGGAGCGGCCGAAGCCATCGGTGCCCAGCACCTTGTAGGTGCGGCCTTTCGGCATGAAAGGGCGAATGCCGTCAGCGAACGCCTTCATGTAATCGGTCGAGGCGATGATCGGGCCGCGCGTCGATGCCAGACAAGACTCGACATGCGCGATGCGCGCCTCATCGAGCGGATGCAGCAGGTTCCAGCGCTCGCAGGCCATGCCGTCTCGCCGCAACTCGGTGAAAGACGGGCAACTCCAGATCTCGGAGGCGACACCCCAGTCCTTTTCGAGCAGTTCGGCCGCGGCCAGTACTTCGCGAAAAATCGTGCCGGAACCCAGCAACTGAACGGTGTGTCCGGGCGCCGCCTTGCCGCTTGGCGCCGGCCTGAAGCGGTACATGCCCTTGAGTATCTGCGCCTCGATGCCTTTGGGCATTTCCGGATGCTCGTAATTTTCGTTCATCAGGGTGATGTAGTAATACACATCCTCCTGCTCCTCCACCATGCGCTTCAATCCGGCCTGGATGATCACCGCCAGCTCATACGCGTAGGTAGGGTCATACGAGACGCAATTGGGGATGGTCGCACTCATCAGGTGCGAATGACCGTCCTCGTGCTGCAGGCCCTCGCCATTCAGGGTGGTGCGCCCGGCGGTACCGCCCAGGAGGAAGCCGCGCGCGCGCAGATCACCCGCCGCCCAGGCCAGGTCGCCGACGCGCTGGAACCCGAACATCGAGTAGTAGATGTAGAACGGGATCATGATGCGGTTGGAGTTCGAGTACGAGGTGGCCGCCGCCATCCATGAACTGAACGCACCCGGCTCGTTGATGCCCTCTTCGAGGATCTGGCCGGCGGTGTCCTCGCGGTAGTACATCACCTGATCCTTGTCGACTGGCGTGTACTTCTGGCCTTCGGCCGAATAAATGCCGAGTTGGCGGAACATACCCTCCATGCCGAAGGTACGCGCCTCGTCGGGAACGATCGGCACCACATACTTGCCGATGTTCTTGTCGCGCACCAGTTGGGTCAGGATGCGCACGAAGGCCATGGTGGTCGAGATCTCGCGCCCCTCGCCGCTGGCCTTCAGTTGCGTATCGAATGCCGCCAGTGGCGGCGCGGCGAGAGACTCGGCGGCACGCGGGCGGCGCTGCGGCAGGTAGCCGCCGAGCGCGCGGCGGCGTTCGTGCAGGTACTGCATGATGGGGTCGGTCTCGGCCGGCTTGTAGAACGGCAGTTCCTCAAGCTTGGCGTCGGGTACCGGTATGTTGAAACGGTCGCGGAAATCACGAATGGTCTCCAGGTCGAGTTTTTTCAGCTGATGGGTCGGGTTCTTTGCCTGGCCCTGCTTGCCCAGGCCGTATCCCTTGATGGTCTTGGCCAGGATCACCGTTGGCTGGCCCTTGTGATTGGCCGCCGCGTGATAGGCCGCGTAGATCTTGTGTGGATCATGGCCACCGCGGTTCAGGCGCCAGATGTCGTCGTCCGACAGGCGCGAGACCATCTCTTTCAAGCCCGGATACTTGCCGAAAAAATGCTCGCGCACATAGGCGCCGTCGTTGGCCTTCATGTTCTGGTATTCGCCGTCGACCGCCTCTTCCATGCGCTTGTGCAACAAGCCGGTCGAGTCGCGCGCCAGGAGCGGATCCCAGTACGAACCCCAGATCAGCTTGATCACATTCCAGCCGGTGCCGCGAAAATCGGCTTCGAGCTCCTGGATGATCTTGCCGTTGCCGCGCACCGGGCCATCGAGGCGTTGCAGGTTGCAATTGACGACGAAAATCAGGTTGTCGAGCTTTTCGCGTACCGCCAGCCCGATCGCCCCCAGCGATTCGGGCTCGTCCATCTCGCCATCGCCGCAAAACACCCACACCTTGCGGCGGCTGGTGTCGGCCAGGCCACGCGCATGCAGATATTTGAGAAAGCGCGCCTGGTAGATCGCCTGCAATGGCCCCAGGCCCATCGACACGGTGGGGAATTGCCAGAATGCCGGCATCAACCACGGATGCGGATACGAGGAGATGCCCTTGCCATCGACTTCGCGGCGGAAATTGAGCAACTCGGCCTCGGTCAGCCGCCCTTCCAGATAGGCCCGTGCATAGACGCCGGGCGCGCTGTGGCCCTGGAAGTAAATCAGGTCGCCGCCGTGCTCGGCAGTGGGCGCATGCCAGAAATGGTTGAAGCCGATGCCGAACAGCGTACCGACCGAAGCGAAGCTGGCGATGTGGCCACCCAGGTCGCCGTCGCCCTTGTTGGTCTTGGCCACCATGACCATCGCGTTCCAGCGCGTGATCGAGCGAATCCGCTCCTCCAGAGCGTGATCACCCGGGCTCTTGGCTTCGAGATGGGTCGGAATGGTGTTGATGTAGGCCGTGTTGGCACTGTAGGGCAGGTAGGCGCCGCTGCGCCGCGCCTTGTCGACCAAGGCTTCGAGGATGAAATGCGCGCGCTGCGGGCCTTCGTGCTGCAGGATCGCTTCGAGCGCTTCCAGCCACTCCTGGGTCTCGAGCGGATCGACGTCGCCCGGTGCCGGGTTACCCACCTGCGGAAAATTCAGTACTGCGGCCATCGTGTCTTTCCCTCTTCAATGAATGGTCTCGAAATGCTCGAAAAAATGCTCGAAAACGCCGCGCATGCAGAAGCATGGCCCATGTTGCACTGCTCACGCAACTGGCACCCAGCATTGAACGCCATCCGATCGGCAATCGAGTGTTAATCAAGTGTTTATTAAGTGCTTACTTAATTTTTGCGAATGTTACACCAGCCAGTAGAATTGGCAAGTACTTTGCAAGCTGCTTTGCAAGCCGCTGTGCAAGCTGCTGTGCAAGCTGCGTTTCGCGCCCATGGCGACGCGGCCGCATAATGCACGCCTGCCCGCGCCCGATGACCATGCCACCCCCGATTGCCGCTTCACGCCCGGTTTCCAGCCCGCAGACCGGCCCGCACCGCCTGCTGTCGCACCTGGTGGCCAAACATGCCGCGCACGCGTTTCGCAAACCGCCCGCAGCCTACAGCCTGGCGGCCTTTCGCCGCTTTCTGGGCGCCTGGGACCGCCGCGCCGCGCCGATTCTGGATATCGGCTGCGGCACCGGCGAGAGCACGTCCACGCTGGCCCGTTTGGAACCGGGGCGTCTGGTGCTCGGCATCGATCAATCGGCCGCACGCCTTGCGCGCGCCATCGCGCGAGCGCAACAACCCGCAAATGCGCTGTTCCTGCGCGCCGACATGGTCGACTTCTGGACCTTGCTGGCAAGCGAGGGCATCGCACCACATGCGCAATATCTGCTGTATCCCAACCCGTGGCCCAAGCCGCGACAGGTGATGCGGCGCTGGCCGGCCCATCCGATCTTCCCGAGCGTTCTGGCGCTGGGCGGATATATCGAGTGCCGCAGCAACTGGCAGGTCTATGTCGACGAATTCGCGCTGGCCGCGAAGCTCCTCACGGGGCGTGTACCGCAAGTGGAAAGCTTCACGCCGGATGCGCCGCTGACACTGTTCGAGCGCAAGTACCGCGCCTCAGGGCATCTTCTGTATCGCGCCTCACTGGCAGCGCCTGCCCTCAACCCGGCAGCGCCTTGATCCCGGCGTGGGCGATCTGCGCGTCCTCTGTCGATTTGACGCCGGAGACGCCGACCGCGCCCACGCAATGGCCCTCGACCATGACCGGTACCCCGCCCTCGAGTCCGGCACCGCGCAGCCCCGCCTGGGCCAGGCCGGAGAGAAACGAGACGCGGCCCGCATTGATCATCTCCTCATAAACACGGGTCTCGCGCCGGCCCAGGGCCGCCGTGCGCGCCTTCGCCGGCCCGATCTCGGCGCTCGAAGGCGCCGCACCATCGAGACGCTGCAGCCACAGCAGGTGGCCGCCATCGTCGACGATGGCGATGGTGACGCTCCAGCGATTGGCCAGCGCTTCGGCTTCACAAGCCGCGGCTATGGTCTTGATGTCCTGCATCGACAGCATGGGTTTCATCTGCACGGCATGGCTCCGGTTGGCTGGCACTGCGGTGCGCCGATGATAACCAGATGGCGCCCCCTCAAGTTTGGCAGCGCCTCGGCCGTTAGTCACCCTTGAGCGCATGGGTCTGGCGCCATGCGGCGGACAGCTCGCCGATTGACCAGCCGCAGGCTCGCAGGCAGTGCTCCGCCCGACTTGCACCGACCTGCGCCAGTTTCATCAGGCCATCAGGAGAAGGACTTGCTCGATCAGCCCCAAACCACCCCGCGCAAAGACACGCCAGCCGCGCAGGCGGCGCCGCCCAATCTGGGGGAAATGCTGTATCCGGTACCAGCGGCGGTGCGCGCCGGATTGCGGCTGGATTTGCGTTATGTGTTGCGCGACGCCGCGCGCGCGCGCGCCCTGCCGCTCTTGTGCGCACTGCATCAGACCATCGATCGCGAACTGGCGCGCATTCGCTTCCCCGTGGAGGCGCTGCCGCGCCTGGCCGACGAGATCGACAGCGTCGCCGACGGCCTGCCCGAGCACAGCCCGCTGCTCGACCTGTCCGAACGGGCGCGCGCCTTTGCGCGCGCCGCCGCCTATGAGAAGGCAGCGCAGCTCAAGGCCGGCGCCGCCGCAGGTAACGTTCCGCAAGCTCAACTGGTCGACGACGCCACGCCGCGCTCGGCCGGCGAGGAGGCGCAGCAACTGCGCCGCGCCGCTGCCGCCATCGAAGTGGCCTTCGTCACCACCACCGAACTCGACGACACCTCACTGGCCGGTTACCTGAACTACTGCATGACGCTGGAAAACTACGAAGCGGTCATCACCTCGCTGCTGCCGCGTACCGTCAAAGGCCCGAAGGTGTGGATCTGGAACCTGTTGCTGGCGG
>CAYYFR010000163.1:0-4912 GCA_964470865.1 uncultured Burkholderiales bacterium
ATCGACATGTGCTCGAAGCTGCCGGTGTGCGACCCGACCAGGATCACGGTGCCCACCGCAGTGCTGCGCGGCCAGTTCGACGGCATCGCGGCAGAAGACGACCTGATCGAGTTCTACAAGCGCCTGCCGAATCCGGACAAGCAGTTCATCATGCTCTCGGGCATTTCACACGCCAGTTTCCAGCAGAAGAACTACAAGATGGTGTACGCCATCCTGCATGCGTTCTTCACGCAACCGGCGCCGGAGTATGTCAGCGGCGGGCATTGATCCTCTCGCGCGGTAGTGCCGCGCTGGATTACCCGGATGAAGCTTGGTGTGGGTGCGCGGCATGAGTTACCTGGCCCAATCACCGCTAAAGGGAGACACAGCATGCAACGACAAGTAGTGCACACCGACCGCGTACCAGCGGCCAAAGTCCCGCTGTCGCAGGCGATCAAGGTGGGCGACTGGGTGTTCGCCTCGGGGCAGTTGGGCATGGACCCGCGCAGCGGGCGCCTGATCGAAGGCGGCATCGTGCCTGAGACGCGCCAGGTCTGCGAGAACTTGAAGGCGGTGCTCGAAGCGGCCGGTTCGTCGTTGCAAAAGGTTGCCAAGGTCACCATCTACCTGGCGGATCTTGGCGAGTTGATGCCGATGAACCAGGTGTTCAGCGAGTATTTTCCGCAGGACCCGCCGGCGCGAACCACCTTTCAGGCAGCCGGCCTGGTGGGCGGTGCGCGGGTGGAGATCGAGGCGATCGCGCTGGGTTGAAACCCTGCGGGCACAGCCGATAGCGGGCCATAAGCCCGTGAAGGCCCGCAGACTCGGGCTTCTACCGCCTACCTGTACTTGTCCTCGATCGCCGACCATGCCGGCATGCCGACAATCGCCTTGTATGCCTCAAAGCTCACCCCGCTGCCGACTTCATCGAGCTCGCCCGCCTCGATGTCGGCCAGCCATTGTGGTCGTCGTAGCGTTTTCGGCATCCACCAGCGCCGGCAGGTCGGTCACCGCCAGCATGTCGCGGTAGGCGTCGGCGAATTCGCGGGCGCCGAGCAGGCCGATGTCGGGCACGCCATAGCGCACCCCGGCGATCGATAGAATTGGGATAGTCACGGATGATCCGCCGTTGCGGGAAAGCAGAGGGCTGCATGTCAAACCTGGTTTCGTTCACGCGCATGCCGATCGCGATCATCGGCGCCGGCGGCATCGGTCGCGCGCATGTCGCGCGCGGCATGCGCAGCGATGCGGTGACGATCGCGGCGATCGCCGATCCAGCCGCAGGCGCGCGCGAGTTCGCAGCCAGCGTTGGCGTCGCCTGGTACGCCGATCATCGCGCCATGCTCGACGCGGTGCGACCGGCCTGCGCGATCGTGGCCACCCCGAATGCGCAGCATGTCGATATCGGCCTCGATTGCATCGCGCACGGTGTGGCGCTGCTGGTTGAAAAGCCGATCGCCGACAGTGTGTCCGAGGCACGGCGCCTGTGCGAGGCGGCGGCCGCGCGCGGCGTGCCGCTGATGGTCGGCCACCAGCGCCGCCACAACCCGATCATCGCCGCCGCCAGGCGCATGCTCGCAGCCGGCGTTCTCGGCCGGCCGGTGTCGGTGACCGCGATGTCCACCTGGTTCAAGCCCGATGCTTATTTCGACACGGCATGGCGCCGCGAGGCGGGCGGCGGGCCGGTGCTGATCAACCTGATTCACGACATCGACCTGCTGCGCTTCCTTTTGGGTGAAATCACCTGCGTGCAGGCGGTCACCTCCAACTTTGTGCGCCGCCACGCTGTCGAGGATACGGCAGCGGTCATGCTGACCTTCGCCAATGGCGCGCTGGGCGCGATTTCGGTCAGCGACAGCGCGGTTGCGCCGTGGAACTGGGACCTGGCCGCAGGCGAGGCCGCGCATTATCCGCGCCAGGATGTCAACAGCCACTACCTGTGTGGTACCGAGGCGTCGCTGACCCTGCCGCGACTGGAGGTGTGGCGCTATCGCGGCGCGCGCGGCTGGCACGAGCCCCTGACCGCGGAGCGCACCCAGGTACATACCGCTGATCCGTATGCCGAGCAGTTGCGGCATCTACGCGCCGTGGTCGAAGGCGGTGTCGCACCGATTTGCTCGGGACAGGATGGCCTGCGCACACTGGAAGCGACATTGGCGGTGCATACGGCTGCTGCCAGCGGCCGGCCGGTAACGCTTTGCGCCTGATCAGACTTTAGTGCCGGACCATCTGGCGCCCCTTCCCGTAACGACCCGGACTGCGCGATGACGCGACAATTTTGTATCGGCCCCCTCACCGCCCTGGCGTTGCCGCCGCCGCGTCTGCTGGAGGCCGCGGCGCGCGCCGGTGCCGACGGCATCGGCGTGCGCATGCTGCCGGCGGCGCCGGGCGGCATCGCGCACCGGCTGATGGACGATGCGGCGCTGCTGCGCGAAACCCTCGCGGCCAAGGCTGCCACCGGCATGCGTATCCTCGATATCGAGATGGTGCGCATCGGCCCGGCGTTCGATCTCGAACCGTACCGGGGGTTTTTCGAGACCGCTGCCGCGCTCGGCGCAGCGCATGTGCTGGTGGCCGGCGACGACCCGGACGAAGCGCGCACTGCGGCCGCGTTCGCCCGCGTATGCGAGGCGCTGCGGCCTTATGGGCTGAGCGCCGACTTCGAATTCATGCCCTGGACTGCGGTGCGCGACCTGGCGGCCGCCAAGCGCATCGTGGCGGCCGCCGCGCAAGTGAATGGCGGCATCCTGGTCGACGCGCTGCATTTCGCGCGCGCCGGCTGCCAATTGCACGAGCTCGACGATGTGCCGCCTGGCTTTTTGCACTATGCGCAAATCTGCGACGGGCCGCTGCGTGGCCCCGCTACGCTCGAAGGCCTGATCCATGCGGCACGCTGCGAGCGCGGCCTGCCCGGCGAAGGCGGCCTTGACCTCAAGGGCTTGTTCGATCGCCTGCCGGCGCAGGCGCCGATCTGCATCGAGACGCCTTCCGACACCCGCGCGCCGGTGCTCGGTTGGGATGAGTGGTTGCGCCAGGCGGTGGCAGCGTCGCGCCGGGTGTTGCGTGGAGTAGCCGGCCGCTAGCCGGCAGCTAGCCGGCAATGCCGCGCGGGTTTAGCGCCAGGCCCACACCGGCTGCTCCAGGTGCGCCACGCGCGTGGGCCGCCCATGCACCGCCACTTCCATGAACTGGTAGATCACCGCCGCGGTCGGCGCATGGATGCGCGTGCCCAATAGCGGGTAGCGGATCACCGGCCGTTCGCTTTCGGGAATCGAGACGAATTCGGGAACGCCAGGGCGGTTCAACTCGTCGAAGCCGATACGATAGATCGCCGCGACTTCATCCGGGTTGGCCTGCATCGACACACCCGCCGGCGCCCATGCCACAAGCGGCGTGATGAGATAGCCGGAACGGGTTGGAAAGTCATCCAGGAAACCCAGCACGGCGCCTGCCTCCAGATGCAGCCCGATTTCCTCGCGCGCTTCGCGCAGGCCCGCCTGGAGTGCGCTTTCGCCGGCATCCAGGCGCCCGCCCGGCAGGGCGTACTGGCCGGCGTGGGCGTTGAGCGTGCGCGAGCGCAGCGTCAGCACCAGCGACGCGCCGCCGGCGCCGTCGTCGGTGACGATTACACAGACCGCGGCGGGCTTGAGGCCGCAATGAGCGGCGTCGTCGCCCCTGCGCTGCTTGAGGTTGTGGGTGATCGAGGCCCGCAAGCTGTCGTCGAAACGCGGCTGCGTCATCGGCGCACGCCCCACTGCGAGAAGTGCACTGCGGCGGCGGTCGCCAGGCCATAGCTCACCATGCCCAGTCCGACCAGCGCGAACACGCTCCACGGCGGCGCGCCGGTCGCGGCGATGGCCCAGCCGCCGGCGGCCACCACGCCCAAGCGCAGGGTGCCGGCCATAACCGGCCCCAGCGCATGGCCGGCGCCGAGCGAGGAGAAATACAGCGAGAGCCCCATGCCGAGAAAGCCGTAGCACGGGCCCGACCACATGAAATAGGTGGCCGCCGAGTGCAGCACGGTGGCGTCGCTGGTGAAGTTGCGCCCCCACAAGTCCGGCATCAACGCCAGCACCAGTCCGATTGCGGTCAGCATGGCGCCGGCCAGCGCGGCGCTGGTCCAGGCCACCCGGCGGGCGCGTGCCGGCAAGCCCGCACCCACCGCCATGCCCACCAGTGGCACCGAAGCCACGCCGAAGGCGAAAGAGATCGGCACCAGCAGAAATTCCAGCCGTGCGCCGATGCCGTAGCCGGCCAGGGTTTCAATCCCGAAATGCGCCACCAGGCGCGTCAGGATCAGCACCGCGAGCACGGTCTGCAGCGGTGACAGCAGGGCCACCGCGCCGACCTTGAGAATGTCGCGGAACAAGGCACGATCGAGCCGTGTGGCCGAGGGCGCCAGGCGCAGGCGTGCACGACCCGAGCGCAGGTAGAAGTAGAGAAACAGCGCGCCGCCGGTAAAGGCGCACAACTGGCCGGCGGCAATGCCCGGCATGCCCAGTTTCGGGAACGGCCCCAGGCCCAGGCCGAGCGTGCCGCCCACCAGCACCTGGATCGCCGCCACCGAGAACACCGTCACCGAAGGCACCCGCATGTTGCCGGCGCCGCGCAGCACCGCAGCGAAGGTATTGGTGAGCCACACCCCGACCGAGCCGCAGAACGCGATGTTGGAATAGGCGATCGCCTGCTTGAGCGCTGCACCCTTGCCGCCCAGCAGCGCGTAGACCGTTTCGCCCAGCGTCAGGAAAGTCACGGTAAAGAAGACACCGGCGGCGATGCCGATCCACATGGCGTGCACCGCCAGCGCGTTGGCGCGCTTGACGTCGCCGGCGCCGAGCGCACGGCTGATGGCGGAAGACACGCCGCCGCCCATGGCGCCGGCCGACATCATCTGCTGCATCATGACCATCGGGAACGCCAGTGCCATGCCGGC
>CAYYFR010000163.1:5012-13304 GCA_964470865.1 uncultured Burkholderiales bacterium
CGGCCGACATCATCTGCTGCATCATGACCATCGGGAACGCCAGTGCCATGCCGGCCAAGGCCGCTGTGCCCAGGCTGCCTACGTAGGTGGTTTCGGCCACGGTTGCCAGTGCGGTTGCCAGCATCGCCACCATGTTGGGCAACGCGAAGCGCACCAGGGTCGGCAGGATCGGCGCGTAGAGCAGCGGATCGGCGGGTGCGGCGCTGCCGTTGCCGGCGGAAGGGGTAGAGGGGGTGGTCAAGGGAGCGGCCAAGGGAGCGGCCAAGGGAGCGGCCAAGGGAGCGGGATTTGCAGCGGACCCGCATTGTCGCGCAACGCGCAGCGTACCTGCCCGCTTCGCAAGCCTGCTTGCCGGCGCCAACGCGCGGCGGCACTGTGGCGCAAGCCGCGCTTCAGGTCGCGGCCTCGTCGGCCAAGCGCCTGCGCAACTCCGCCTTGGCGATTTTCTCCAGCGTCGAGCGCGGCAGGGCGTCGACTACGCGAATCTCGCGCGGATGTTTGAAGTCGGCCAGTTGCGCGGTGCAGGCGGCCAGTACGCGCGCGCCCAGGGCCGGCGCGCAATCGGCTGTCGGCAGCACGAAGGCGATCGGCACTTGGTCCAACATCAGGTGTCGCTTCGCCACCACCGCACACTCATGCACCCCCGGCACCGTCAGGATCACGCGCTCGATTTCGGAGGCCGCAACGTTCTCGGATGCGGCATGCCGCTTTCAAGGATTGGTCGCATGGTGCCTTGCTCGCGCAGGGTGTTGGTGGAGGCGCTGCGGTGTTGCGTGGCGCTTCAGCCGATGATCACCAGAGTGGAGGTGGCGGTTGCCACCGGCCGGTCGGGATCGTCGGCGCTGGCCAGGCTGGCGCGGCTGAACACCAGCTGGCGCCCGCGCTTCTCGATCTCGCCGCTCGCCAGGTAAAGCCCGCGCGGCGCCGCGCGCAGAAACGACACATTGACGCTCGCGGTGGTGCAGCCCTGGCTGGGCGGCAGCACGCCCAGCAGCGAGAAGGCCATCGCGAAATCCAGCATGGCCGTAAGCGCACCGCCTTGCAGCACGCCCACACCCTGCACGAAGATGCCTTCAGGTGCGAACGCAAGCTGGATCGCGCCGCTGTCGGCATCCAGCGCCAGTAGCCGGGTGCCGAGCGCCCGGGCCATCGGGTTGGCGGCGAAGGTGGGCGCGGTTGCGCGATCCTTGAGCCACTGATGCAGTGCCAGCTGGTCGGGGTTGGGTTCGCGCATGTGCTGCATTCGGTCCTTGAGGGTGGCCGGGTCGGCGCCGCTGGCGCGCATTATGCGCCGGCGACCACGCGGCCGGCGACCATCACCATGCGCGCCAGTGCTCCGCCTGCCGCCAGGCCGGCGGTATCCGGCGCATCGGTGATCAGCAAATCGGCGCGTGCGCCCGCGCGGATGCCGTAGTCGGCTTCGAGCCCCATGAGGCGCGCCGGATTGACGCTCGCCATGTCGAAGGCGCGCGCCAGTTCATGGGAACCGAGATGCGCGGCCAGCATGGTCCAGCGCGCGATATCCTGCGGCTCGCAGGCTTCCACCGCAGTGCCGGGCGGCAACAGGGCGCTGATGCAGCCGTCGGTGCCGATCAGGATGTCCTGCCGCTGCGGTGCCTGGTGCGCATCGGCCTGCACCCGTGCGCCGCGCAGGATTTTCGGTTTGTCGATCATGCGGATTACCTCGAATCGAAGGCTTTGTCGGGCGCCGCCAGCCAATTCAGGCTATCGCGCCATGGCTCCTGCATCAAGCAAGAACCTGACCATCAGGCGCGCTACCGCGTCGAACATGGCGCCGCCGGTCGCCGTATTGCAGCCGGTCTGGTGCGCCGCAGCCAGGAGCGGGGTCACCGCGGGCGCGGTGATCACGTCCGCCACGAACACGTCGCGGGTGAACCTGGCGGCATCCACCGGCAAGCGATCGCCCGCGCGCATGCCACTCGGGGTGGCGTTGACCACCAGGTCAAATCCGCGCGGATCGCGCGAGCCCTGGCAGGTGCGACCGGAAAAGCGCGCTTCCAGCCTTGCGCGCAAGGCGTCGCGGCGCTGCGCATCGTCGTCATGGATCGCCAGTTGTGCCACGCCGGCATCGAGCAGTGCCAGCGCGATCGCGCTGCCGGCGCCACCAGCGCCCACCAGCAGGGCGCGGGCCCCTTGCAACTGGCAGCCCGCAGCACGGATGCCATCGACGAATCCGCAGCCGTCAAGCATGTCGCCATGCCAGCTCAAGTCGGCATTGCGGCGCATGATGTTGACCGCGCCAAGCAGGTGGGCACGCTCGCTTACGCTGGCGCAATGCGCATAGGCGGCGAATTTGTGCGGCACGGTGGCGATCAGGCCGTCGAAATTGCGCGCCACCGCGGCACCGCGCATGAAAGCATCGAGGTCGGCGGCAGCCACATGCACCGGGATGACTACGCAGTCGCGCCCGCATTGATTCAAGGCACGGGTAACGCCGGCCGGCGACTTCACCTGTGCGATCGGGTCGCCGACAATGGCAATGACGCGGGTGGCGCCCGAAAGCGTTGCCGCAATGCCTTCGGGCATGGGTTTTGGTGCGGCGCTCTGCGCGCCCGGCACGGCTACTTCAAGGGGGCGGTGAGCCCGGCCAGGTTGGAGCGCGCCTTGAGCTTGGCCTGCGCTTCCGCCTTGTTGATGGCGGAAACCTTGCGGCCGAAAGCTTCGCGCTCTTCCTTGCTCTTTTGCGCCGCCTTGATGCTGGCGATACAACGCCAGCGCTTGCCGCTCTTGGAGACGACCAGGCGCATTTCCTCGCGCGGATGTTGCGCGTGGCAGTGATAGCAGTAGACAGTGGAAGATGACATGTGAACGCTTATGCTGGGTCTGGGAACTGGCGCGTTTGCTGCGCGCCGCCCCTGCCGGTTTGCGGGTGCCGAATCGGTGGGTCGGTGGGCGCAGTACATTCCAGAAGGTCTGCGATTATACCAAAATGGGGCGCCGCGCCGGCGTGGCGCCAACGCATGGCACCAACCGGGGCCCGGTTGCGCCGGCAGCGGCACTCGCGGTGAATCCGCAAGCGGCATGGCGCCGGGCTTGCGGGCAGGCCCGGCAGGCAAGCCGGGCGGGCGTTCGCCCGCCGCCATTTCATTGCATTTTTTGCAACTTTTGCAGCGAACGCATGCGCCAGGGCACGGTTTGGTCGGGAAACAGGCGCGGATACTCGGTGTAACTCACTTCGCCCACATAGATGTCGCCGCGCGAATCGACCGCCAGGCCGTGCGGCGCGACAAATTTTCCGCTGGCAAGGCCGGGCCCGGCTTCACCGCCCAGCCGCGCCAGCGTCTTGCCCTGGTGGTCGACGATGGTAAGGCGCGGCCCGATGTTGGGCGTGTTGCGGTTGACCGCCATCGCAGGGCCCAGCTCGCCGATGATGAAGCGCGGCTCCTTGCCGCCGCAGCAAAACAGCCCGCAAGGGCGGTGCATGTTGGTCCACTGCGTCTCGTAGCGGCCTTTTTCGTCGAACACCTGCACGCGGTGGTTTTCGCGGTCGGCGACGTAGACCCAGCCCTGGCTATCGGTGGCGATGTTGTGCGCCACATTGAACTGGCCCGGATCGGTGCCCGGCTCGCCCCACGAGAACAGGAGCTTGCCGTCGGGTGAATACTTGTGCACGCGGGCGTTGCCGTAACCGTCGCTGACATAGATGTCGCCGGCCGGCGACAGCGCGGTGTGGGTGCAACGGTGGAACGGCAGGCCGCTCATGAACGGCGCAGGCTTGCCGGGTACGCCGATTTCCAGCAGCACGCGGCCGGCGGTGCTGCATTTGCGTACGAAATGGCCGCCGTCGTCGGTGCAGTACAGGTTGTCGTCGGCATCGATGAAAAGCCCGTGGGCACGCGGGAACGTGCCTTCGCCCCAGGAGCGCAGGAAGTTGCCATCGCGGTCGAATACGATCATCGGGTGTTCGCCGCGGTTGAACACGTAGACTTGATCGCCACTGTCCACCGCGACGGCCGCCACATCTTTCAACTCCCAGCCTTCCGGCAGGCGGGCCCAGTCTTCCACCACGCGGTAACGGTGGGCGCCGCTGCCCAGGATTGCTGTCATCATCTGTCTCCCCGTTGTCGTCAGGCGCGCACCAAGCGTCTGCTCAAAGCCTAACACGAGGCATGCGCGCGCGTCGCGGCGTCGGTCCTGCGAGATCGAGACGGCGGGCGTGACAAGCTTTGCGCCGCCCGCCGCCGCCGGCGGGCAACACCAACACCGGAGAGGCAACATGTCCGACTGCGACCACCACGACCATCCCGCGGCAGGCACGGGCGGCGTCGGCATAGCGCGCCCCGGCCGTTTCGATGCGCCGGCATTCGAGCAGGCCATCACCGATTTGCTGCGCGCCTGCGGTGTGCAGTCGGACTGCGCGCATACCGGCATGACGGCGCGCCGCGTGCGCGAGCTGTGGGAAAAGCGCCTCCTGGGCGGCTACGACATCGATCCCGCCACGGTGCTGGGGAGCGGTTTCGACGACCCGCGCGAAGACATGGTGGTGATACGCGGCATCGCCATTCACGGCGTGTGCCCGCACCACCTGGTGCCGTTTCGCGGTGTCGCCCATGTGGCCTACATCCCGGGAGGCAGGCTGCATGGTTTCGGCCGCATCGCGCGCCTGGTGGACGCCATCGGCCACCGCTTCACCTACCAGGAATGGATGACGCGCGACATCGTCGAAGCCCTGGTCAGGCATGGCCAGGCCAGGGGTGCGGCCTGCGTGATCGAGGCCGAGCAACTGTGCCTGTTGCTGGGAGAAGACCGGCGCGGCGACGAACGCGTGCGTACCCAGGCCTTCGCCGGCTGTTTCGAGCAAAGCGCGCAGTTCCGCCAGGAATTTCTGCAGGCCGTGAGCGACCGCATCGCGTAACGCCGGCCGCAGCGGATTTATCGCGACGTGCCCTGAGCGGCGTTCCGCGCGCGCCCGATACGCCCGGCCACCGCGCGGATCTGGCGCGGGCCGGCGCGCCAGATGCACAGGGCTGAAACCACGCTGGCGCCGATCGAGATGGCGAATGCCACGGTATAACTGCCGCTGGCGTCGTGCAGCGCCCCGGTGGCCCAGGGCCCGATGGCGCCGCCGATCAGGCCGATGCCCATCAGGGTGCCGAAAATGCTGCCGAACTGGCGCCCCAGAAAAATCTCGGCCACCACCCCGCCCAATACCGAGGTGATGCTGTAGCCCAGGAAGCCCTGCACCGCCACCATCGACCACAGCAATGCCGGGTGCGGGAATTCGCGCATTGCCAGGAGCGCCGCGTAGCACAACACAAAGCCCAGGTTGCCGACCGCCCACACCCATTCGCGGCCAATCCGATCCGACAGGTGGCCAAACGCGATCTGCCCGGGTATCGCCGCGAAGCTCACGAAGCCCAGCGCCCAGGCCGCGTACATCGGCGTGAAGCCGGATTCGATCAGGTATTTGGTCTGGTGCACCTGCACCGCATACCAGGCGAACATGGCGCTGAAAAAACCGCCGGCGATCCACCAGAAGCGTGCCGTGCCGAGCGCGCGCCTGAGCGTCCAGTCGATCGCCACCCAGGCATGGTCGATCACATTGGCGTGGCCCGGCGCGGTGGCACCGGTGGCAACGACGGCGTCGCCATCCGCTCCCAGGCCCAGGTCTTCGGGGCGGCGCCGCACCAGGAGGTTGAGCGGCGCCAGCACGATCACCACCAGGAGGCCCAGGCCGGTGCAGGCGGCGCGCCAGCCGGCCTCCACGATCAGCGCCTGCACCAACGGAAACAGCACGATCGAGCCGATGCCTACACCCGAGAACGCGATGCTGGTCGCCAGGCCGCGCTGCCGCACGAACCAGTTCGGCAGGTAGAGCGACTGCCCGGTATAGCCCAGCGCCACGCTGCCGCCGCCGACCAGGACACCGATGGTCAGATAAAGCTGCCACGGCGTTTGCACCTGCGCCGAAAGCAGCAGGCCGGCTGCCATGATGGCCACCCCAGCCTCCAGCATCACCAGCGGGCCGTGCTTGTCCATCAACCGGCCCAATAGCGGGCTCAGCACCGCAGCGATCAAAAAGCCGAACGAAAACGCGCCGGCGGTGACGCCGCGATTCCAGCCGAATTCGTCGATGATCGGCGGGAACAGCAGTGAAAACGCGGTGCGCGCGTTGACCCCGATGGCCATGGTGACAAAGGCCACCGCGACGATGGCCCAGCCGTAGAAGAATGGCAGGCGGGCTGGTTTCACGCGGTAGCCGCAGTGCTGCCGCAACGACGATGTCCGCTGCCGGTAAAGTCATCGACCCTGCAGCGGCAACACCATATCGGTGCTTGCAAGCGCATGGAATAATCCGTGCAACCATTGAGCGCTACGTCATTCATGACAAAAACAGGCCTTTCAAGAGGCTGCACAGAGGCGTGCAGCGAGGCGCTGTTGAACGCGCCTTGAGGATTGCGAATGGTTGGCGCGGCCATGGTGTGCATCTGCGTCGACTTGGTATCCGTTGGCGGCAATGAATGCGCTGCGGTCCGCTCAGCGGCATTCCAGTTCCCAGGCCTTGCGGGCCGCGCCATCGACGGGCGGTGCTTGGGTGCAAGGTGACGGCCGGGACGGCGGCAACAAAGGCGAAGAAGCTGCCTGCTGCGCCGGCCACAACAGCCCGGGCAGGCGGGTTTCGAGCGGGCCAGGCAACGCAAGACACAGGCCGATCAGGCAAACAATGGCGAGGCTGCCTGCGAGCAACGGCCGGGCGGGCAACACGCGGCGCAGGGCAAGTTCGAGCAACCCGCCGGCAATCACGCTGCACAGGGCGCCAGACAGCATGCCGCCGAACGCCCACAGGCCGGCCAGGAAAAGCGGCGCAAAGGAATCGGTATTGAGCCCCGGCTGTCGGAAGTACAGATGGAACCCGACGTAAGCCCCGCTGAGTGCGCCCGGCAGCGGCCAGGCGAGCCGCAGCAGCCACAGTGCCAGGGGCTTGCCGCTGGCGGGCGAGGGGTTGTTCGATTCATTTTCTGCCATCGGGTTTTCCGGCCTTGGCCGGGCCGTCCAGCAGCAGCTCGGCCTCACCGGTACGACGCTGCACGTCGCTGTGTGGCTGCAGTTCGCAGGCCGCGATGTTCCCGCTCAATTTCAGTTGCAGGGTGCGGTTGAAGCCGCTGTTAAGCGTCAGTTCAGACAGCGGCAGCAGACGCCGGCGCGGTTCAGCCGGCAGGGGGCGGGCGTCGATCAGCTCCACGCTCTGGCGCCGGTTGCGCCAGCGAATGCTTGCACCACGCCAGTCGCCACTGCCACCGCGGACCAGCACTGTGCCGGATCCGTCGGTCGTCAGGCGAATCAAACAAAACAGGTCTTGCGCACCGGTGCCGATCCAGTCGCCGGAAAAAAAGGCCGGGCTGTTGTCCGGTAGGGGTGTCAGCGCCAGGCCGGAACTGGCGCCTACGCTGCCCAAGAGCGCTGAGAATATGCCAAGCCAGTGCATTTGCTGGACCTGCCGGAAGGTTCGGCGGAATCAATTCCGCAGTCGCATGTTAACCGCTTGGTGCCCGCAGATACGACTGGGCGAGGCGCGGCTGCGCTGGCTTGGGCGTTGCGGCCGTGGCGCGCGATCGTGCAGGCTGCTTGCCGGAGATTTGCATGATGCATGACTTGTTCATCAGTTTGGTGCAGCAGAACGCGAACACCTTGTTGATCGCCGAGCGTGGCTCACCCAGGGGCCGAGCGCGCTGTCGGTACGGGTGCAAGTGGAAAAGTGGACCGCAGCCGCGCCGCCGATGCGGGCGTGTGAAGCGCCGGCGATAGCTGAATAGGCAAGAAGCACCGCCAAAGCGGTCGCGACCCACGCGATGGGCCGACGCCATGCCCGAGGAGTGCAGCATGGAACAACCCCGCGGCTCACAGGTTCACGGGGTCAGGTGACATGCCTGCTTTTCGCTAGCCAAGCCCCGAATCGCCGTGTCCAACCTGACCGTTGCGCTCGATGCCGAACTCATCAAGCGGTCGCGCGTGCGCGCCATCGCGCAACCCGCCTGTTGCCCGGCTCCCAGGCAATCTATGCCTTTGTCGCCAATCGAAAAATCCGTATACTCGTTCAGCATGGATTCCGACGCCAGCACAGCAATTCCCGTCAGCCCCGACGTCGCCGCACGTTTCGCCACTCTGACCACGGAACAAAAGCGCATTGTCCGCATGCGCGTGGCGGTCGAGATCGGCCGCTTGTCGAAACAAGAATCACGCGCCCAATCGGTCGCCGAATTTCGTGCCGCAACCACAGCCATCGGCAACCGGGCGCGCCGCAAAGGGCTCACTTTGACCAAGCTCGCGCGC
>CAYYFR010000164.1:0-13273 GCA_964470865.1 uncultured Burkholderiales bacterium
CCTCCCAGCCGAAAAACAGTTGCAGGAAGTTGTTGCTCATCACCAGCATCAGCATGGCGAAGGTGAAGAGCGAGATGTAACCGAAGAAGCGCTGGTAGCCGGGATCGTCCGCCATGTAGCCGATGGTGTAGATATGCACCATCAGCGAGACGAAGGTCACCACCAGCATCATGGTGACGGTGAGCCGATCGATCAGGAAACCAATATCGAACTTGACGCCATCGACCACCGACCATGTGTAGACGGCATCGTTGAACAGCGCACCCTGCACGTTGAAGGCCTGCTGCGCCACCATGACCGATCCGACGAAGGCGACCAGGACACCCAGGATGGTGGCAGTGTGGGCTGTGCGCCGCCCAACCACAGCGCCCAGGATGCGGGTGCCCAGCATGCCGGCGACGATGGCTCCAGCCAGGGGCGCCAGCGCCACCATCAGCAACAGGCCTTGCAGGCGCATTGTTATGTCATCCCTTGAGCGAGTCGAGTTCATCGACGCTGATCGTATTCAGGTTGCGGAACAGCACCACCAGTATTGCCAGGCCGATCGCGGATTCCGCAGCGGCCACAGTCAGAATGAAGAAGACGAAAATCTGGCCATCGGGATCGTTCAGGTAGTGCGAGAAGGTGATGAAATTCATGTTGACCGCCAGCAGCATCAGTTCAATGGCCATCAGCAAAACGATCAGGTTCTTGCGGTTTAGAAAAATGCCGACCACGCTGATGGCGAACAGCATTGCCCCCAAGGCCAGCAGGTTGGTCTGCGTCATGGCTTGGGCTCCTCGGCTTTTGCATCAGCGGCGCGCGTCGATTCCGACGGCATCTTCACGATGCGCAGGCGATCAGCGCTTTTCACCCGCACTTGACTGGCCGGATCCTGCACCTTGGCGTCCTTGCGACCGCGCAAAGTCAGCGCTATCGCCGCCACGATTGCTACCAGCAGAATCAAGGCCGCCAGTTCAAACGGGAAGGCATACTCGGTATAAATCAGGCGACCGAGTTCCTTGATGTTGCTGTAGCCTGGCTGGCTGGAAGCGGCGTTCGCCGGCGCGCTGCCGCTGAACGCCGGGCTCATCACAAGGAACGCCATCTCCATTAGCATGGCAACGCCCACCAGCATGCCGAGCCACGAGTTCTTCCAGAAACTTTCGCGCAGCTTGTCGATGTTGACATCGAGCATCATCACGACGAACAGGAACAGTACCATCACCGCTCCGACATAGACCAGGACCAGCGTGAAGGCAAGAAACTCCGCCTTGAGCAGCACCCAGATGCCCGCCGCCGTAAAGAAGGCAAGAACAAGAAGCAACGCGGCGTGCACCGGATTGCGCGAAGTGATGACCCCGACGGCGGCCAGCACCAGAATCAGAGAAAAAGTGTAGAAAACCAGGTCTGTGAACATGTGGCGGCCGCACCTGCCTAGCGAAAACCCGCATCCGCAGACCGCGCTTGCGCGATTTCGGATTCGTAACGATCACCAACGGCCAGCAACATGTCTTTTGTGTAGTACAGGTCGCCGCGCTTTTCACCGTGATACTCGAGAATGTGGGTCTCTACGATCGAATCCACCGGACAGGATTCTTCGCAAAAACCGCAGAAAATGCATTTGGTCAGGTCAATGTCGTAGCGCGTGGTGCGGCGCGAGCCATCATCGCGTACCTCCGATTCGATAGTGATCGCCAGCGCCGGGCACACCGCTTCACACAACTTGCAGGCAATGCAGCGCTCCTCACCGTTGGGGTAACGGCGCAGCGCGTGCAGCCCGCGAAAGCGCGGCGACTGCGGTGTTTTCTCCTCGGGAAACATGAGGGTGATCTTGCGTTCGAACAGATGGCGGCCGGTAAGAGCCATACCCTTGAAAAGCTCGCGCAGCATCAGGCTGGCGAAAAATTCCTTGACAGCAGTCGCGGTGGACATTTCAGTTCCAGATATTGAATGGCGACACGGTCCACAAACCGATCAACGTAAGCCAGACCAGGGTAAGCGGGATGAAAACCTTCCAGCCCAGACGCATGATCTGGTCGTAGCGATAGCGCGGAAAGCTGGCGCGAATCCAGATGAAAAATGTCAGCCCGCCAAAAATCTTGAGCGCCAGCCAACACCAGCCGGGAATCCAGTTGAATAGTGCCGAATCGATCGGCGCCGACCAGCCACCGAGAAAAAAGACCGCGGCAAGAGCGGAAATCAGAATCATGCTGGCGTATTCGGCGAGAAAGAACAGCGCAAATCCCATGCCCGAGTACTCGACCATGTGGCCACCAACGATTTCCGATTCGCCTTCGACCACGTCGAACGGATGGCGGTTGGTCTCGGCCACGCCGGAGATCAGGAAAATCACGAAAATGGGAAGTAGCGGCAACCAGTTCCATGACAGGAAGTTAAGCCCCATGTCGGCGAACATGCCGCGCTGCTGACCCAGCACAATCTCGCTCATGTTGAGGCTGCCGGACACCAGCAGCACAATCAAGAGCGAAAAGCCCATGGCCAGTTCGTAGGAGATCATTTGCGCCGAAGCGCGCAGCGCGCCCAGGAATGCATATTTCGAATTCGAAGCCCAGCCGGCCAGGATTACGCCGTAAACCTCCATCGAGGTGATGGCCATGATGAACAACAAACCGGCATCGATATTGGCCAGCACCAGCTCCGGGCCAAAGGGCATCACCGCCCAGGCCGCCATTGCCGGCATGATGACCATGATCGGCGCCAGCAGGAACAAGCCCTTGTTGGCACCCGCCGGAACGATGACTTCCTTCAACAACAGCTTGAGACCATCGGCGATCGGTTGCGCGAGACCGGCCAACCACTTGATGCCGAAAAAGGTAACCACGTTGGGGCCCACACGCACCTGCATCCAGCCGATGAGCTTGCGCTCGTAGAGGGTGGTGTAGGCCACTGCCAGCATCAGGGGCACCACAATAGCCACGATCAGGAGCAAGGTCTTGACCAGGATGAACACATAGGGCCATGTTGCACCGAGGTGCAGTGCACCCCACAGATGAAGCTGCTGCGCCAGGGCATCCATCAGGCCCGCTCCACCTGAAGGCAGCCGGCAAGCGGCCCGGCGTCGATGGTTGATGCATCACCAGCCGATAGCCGTACGCAACCAGCGACAACGCCGTCATCCGTAATCGCAGCCATCACAAGCTGGCATGCGCCATTGGCGATACGCACTTTGTCACCGGTAGTCACCCCCAGCCGAGCCAGATCGGCGCTGTTCATGCGCGCCCGCGGCGGACGGGCATCTGCAGTTTGCCTTAGCGATGCCGCGCGCCGCACCAGGGCATCAGCAAAATAAATCGGCACGTCGGCGACACGTTCGAAACCATCGGTGGAACGCGCCGGTACCGCGGCCGCGACAACACCTGTGCGATTGTCGAGGCGCGCTGCCAGATCTGCCGGCAGGCATTCCGCCCGCACTGCCTCGACCGTATCCTGCGCAAAACCATCCAATCCCAGCAGGTTGCCCAGGACGCGCAAGACCTTCCACGCCGGCCGTGCCTCGCCAAGTGGACGGACCACGCCCGCAAACGACTGTGCTGTGCCGGCGGCATTGACGAACGTACCGCCGGTTTCGGTAAACGGCGCCACCGGCAGCAGCACGTCCGCATAATCCAGCGATTGCCGAAAGGGGGTGAGCACCACCGTCATTTCCGCGGCCGTCAGACTCTTGCGCGCCAGCGCGCCGTCGGCCATGTCGAATTCCGGCTCGGCGTTGACCACCAGGTAGGCCTTGAGAGGAGTCTCGATCATCCGCCTGGCGTTGCACCCGCCCTGACCAGGCATCGCCCCTGCCAGAGCAGCTCCAACACTGTTGGCAGCTTCACCAAAGAAACCGAAGGACACCGATGCCTCGGGGTTCAACTGGCGCAAACGGTCGGCGAGGGTCTGGACTCGTACATGCAGTTGTGCGGCGTCTGCCGCCTGCAGCGCGAAATTGCCTAAAAACAGACCAACCTTGCGGCCACCTTTCAGGCTTGTGGCGATCGCGGCCGCGTTGTCGGCGGCGGCGTTCCCGTTCAGTGCGGCGATGATGCCGTCGAGAACCGTGACCATGCCGGACGGCGCGACTGTGACACCATTGGCAACCTTCATCAACTGATCGTCACCTGCCGGGTTGAGCAAACTTATCTGCGCCCGTTTCTTGGCAATCTGCCGCAAACGTTGCGCGATCAGCGGATGATCCTTGCGCAGGAACGACCCCACCACCAGCACACGATCGAGCTGGTCGATCCCGGCGATCGGCATGCCCAGCCATTTGACACCGGACTGCAATCCGTCGCCGGAAAAATCGCTTTGGCGCAGGCGATGATCGATGTTTTCGCTGCCGAGCGCACGCGTGAGCTTTTGCGCCAAATGCAACTCTTCAAGCGTTGAGTGTGGCGACGCCAGGGTTCCAATCGAAGTTGGGCCGTGGCGTGCCCGAATGTCGCGCAGCCCGTTGGCCACGAAGTCCAGTGCAGTCTGCCATTCGACTTCGATCCATTGACCGTCCTCTTTGAGCATCGGCCGGGTCAGACGCTCGTCCGAATTGAGCGCTTCATATGAAAAACGATCCTTGTCGGAGATCCAGCACTCATTGATCGCATCGTTTTCCAGCGGCACCACGCGCATTACGCGGTTGCCCTTGACCTGTACGACCAGATTGGCGCCCAGCGAATCATGCGGGCTTACGCTCTTGCGTCGCGCCAGTTCCCAGGTGCGTGCCGAATAGCGGAACGGTTTGCTGGTGAGCGCGCCGACCGGGCAGATGTCGATCATGTTGCCCGACAGTTCCGAATCCACCGTTTTGCCCACGAATGAGGTGATTTCCGCATGCTCGCCGCGCCCGAGCATACCCAATTCCATGACCCCGGCGATCTCCTGACCGAAACGCACACAACGCGTGCAGTGAATGCAGCGGGTCATTTCCTCCATCGAAACCAGGGGGCCCACGCCCTTGTGGAACACCACGCGCTTCTCTTCCTGGTAGCGCGATGCGGAACCGCCATAGCCCACAGCCAAGTCCTGCAACTGGCACTCGCCGCCCTGATCACAGATCGGACAGTCGAGCGGATGGTTGATCAGGAGAAACTCCATCACGCCCGCCTGCGCCTTGTGCGCCTGTTCCGAGGCGGTGAACACCTTCATGCCCTGGGTGACCGGGGTCGCACAGGCGGGCAAGGGTTTCGGCGCCTTTTCGACCTCCACCAGGCACATGCGGCAATTCGCCGCGATCGAAAGTTTCTTGTGATAGCAAAAGTGGGGAATATAGGTGCCTAGTTTGTTGGCGGCGTCCATCACCATGCTGCCTTCAAGCACTTCTACCTTTTTTCCGTCGATTTCGAGTTCAATCATGGTGACTAGAGTTCCGAAATCATGTCGTCGTCGTCGTTCGTGAATTTCTCGAACAACCAGTCGGCCAAGATATCGTCGGACGGGTCAGCCAACAGCGCAACCAAATCAGCCATTTTTCCTCGTTGATCCGCGCTTAAATGCCTTGCATCCCCGTGCGCATGCATTTCCATTGCGTAGCCACGAATAATCCTCTGCGCCGCATCTGGATCGCGATGCTGCCCTTTCAGCCTCGACCAATCACGATTGTTTAGCCAATCCAGCTTGTCGGAATCTTTTGCGATGTGCTTGCGCGCCAAGACCGATCGCATGGACTTGAGATGATTTCTGGATGTTCCATTCTTCCCAAGATGGATCTCAACAGCCAATTCGTTAAGCACCGCTGCGTATTGCTTACGGCAAAATTCCCGCGCCAGCGGTAGCCCTTTGAAAACTTCCCAATCAAATTCAGGGACGACTTCAACAATTTCCAGCTCACCCTTCTTGCGCGGAAAAGTCTTGGTCACCATCTTCGGAGTCGTCATGGGCACCCCTTCTTCACCCAAATGGGCACGCGCTTGACAATCGCGGATGCATAGTTCGGGCTGTTCGGGTTGACCGCCAAACGCCGTTCGCGGGGCATTACAACCAAATCCATCGCCTCCATCGGAATCGCGCCCAGCAGCACTTCATCGCCCATCACCAGGGCATCGGTGTGGCAATGCCGATTCTCGAAATCTATCCGAATCGGTCCGCATTGCGGTACCAGGTTGCGATTCCCGTCGGCCAGGGTGACCTCCACCCTGTCATGTACTTCCAGATCGAGCTGAAGGCGGACATGTTCAGGAATGACAAGGAATACCGCGCCGGAATCCACCAGTGCGTTGACGACGATCGCCCGCTTTCGACTCATGGGTTGAGCCAATTTGATGTCCGCGCGCACGAGTCCCATTTGGCCACCTCTTAGACGTAACTCGCCACAAGGCAGTGCTTGTGCTCGATGTGGTATTCGAATTCGGCACGGTAATTCTTGATGAAAGCCCGCACCGGCATCGCCGCCGCATCACCGAGCGCGCAGATCGTGCGGCCCTGGATGTTGTCGGCCACCGAATTGAGCAAGTCGAGGTCTTCGGGACGGCCCTGGCCATGCTCGATGCGATGGATGACGCGATAGAGCCAGCCGGTGCCCTCGCGACAGGGTGTGCACTGCCCGCAGGACTCCTCGAAGTAGAAGTAGGCCAGCCGCAACAGCGACTTGACCATGCAGCGCGTTTCGTCCATCACGATGACCGCGCCCGACCCCAGCATGGACCCGGCCTTGGCGATTGAATCGTAGTCCATGTCTGTTTCCATCATGACTTCGCCGGTCAGCACCGGCATGGACGAACCGCCCGGAATGACCGCCTTGATTTTTTTCCCGCCGCGCATGCCGCCGGCCAGTTCGAGCAGCTTTGCGAAAGGCGTGCCGAGCGGGATCTCGTAGTTGGCGGGCTTTTCGACGTCGCCTGAAATCGAGAATATCTTGGTGCCGCCATTGTTGGGCCTGCCCAACTCAAGGAATTTCTCGCCCCCGTTGCGGATGATCCAGGGCACGGCGGCGAACGTTTCGGTGTTGTTGATGGTGGTGGGTTTGCCGTACAAGCCGTAGCTCGCGGGAAACGGCGGCTTGAAGCGCGGCTGCCCCTTCTTGCCTTCGAGCGACTCCAGCAACGCCGTTTCCTCACCGCAGATGTAGGCACCGTAGCCATGGTGGCCATGGAGTTCGAACGAGAATTCGGTGCCAAGAATGCGCTGCCCCAGATAGCCGGCTGCGCGAGCTTCGTCGAGCGCCTCTTCAAAGCGCTCGTATTCGGCCCAGATCTCGCCGTGGATGTAGTTGTAGCCCACCGGAACACCCATCGCGAAGCCGGCGATGATCATTCCCTCGATCAGGATATGCGGGTTGTAGCGGTGGATGTCGCGATCCTTGAATGTGCCCGGTTCGCCTTCGTCGGAATTGCACACCACGTATTTCGCGCCCGGGAAGCCGCGCGGCATGAAACTCCATTTGAGTCCGGTCGGAAACCCGGCGCCGCCGCGACCGCGCAGCGCGGACTTCTTGAGTTCCGCGACCACATCCTCGGGCTTGATGCCGGTCGAGAGGATTTTCTTCAGCGCTTCGTAGCCACCGCGCCGCTCGTAATCCCGGAGACGCCAGTTCTTGCCGTCGAGGCCGGCCAGGATCAGCGGATTGATATGGCGGTCATGCAGGCAGGTCACTTCAACTCCTCCAGCAAAGCGTCGATGCGCTCGTTGGACATAAAGCTGCACATGCGCTTGTTGTTCACCAGCATCACCGGCGCGTCGCCGCAGGCACCCATGCACTCGCCTTCCATCAGCGTGATGCGGCCGTCGGCCGTGGTCTCGCGGAACCCGATGCCGAGCTTTCCCTTCACGTATTCGGCGGCGCGCTCGCCGCCGGACAGGGCACAAGGCAGATTGGTGCAGACCGTCACCTTGTACTTGCCCAGGGGCTTGAGGTTGTACATGTTGTAGAAGGTCGCCACCTCCTGCACCGCCACCGCGGGCATTCCAAGACAGGCGGCGACCGCCTCCATGGTCTCGGGCGCGAGCCAACCCTTTTCGTCCTGCGCGATCGCCAGCGCCGCCATCACGGCGGATTGCTTCTGGTCGACCGGGTACTTGGTCAACTCACGATCGATCTTCCTGTATGCGTCCGGACTCAACATGAAATGGCGCGCCTATCGATCGATTTCACCGAACACGATGTCCTGGGTGCCGATGATCGTCACCACATCGGCCAGCATGTGCCCGCGCGACATCTCGTCTAAGGCCTGCAGATGGGCAAATCCCGGCGCGCGGATTTTCAGGCGATACGGCTTGTTGGCGCCGTCTGACACGAGGTACACACCGAATTCGCCCTTGGGATGCTCCACCGCGCAGTAGGCCTCGCCCACCGGCACGTGAAAACCTTCGGTGAAAAGCTTGAAATGATGGATCAGCTCTTCCATGTTGGTCTTCATCGCCACGCGCGAAGGGGGTGCGACTTTGTAATTGGACGTCATCACCGGCCCGGGGTTGTTGCGCAGCCACTCCACGCATTGACGGATGATCTTGTTGGACTCGCGCAGTTCCTGCACACGCACCAGATAGCGGTCGTAACAATCGCCGTTGGTACCGACCGGAATGTCGAAATCGAGCAGATCATAGACTTCGTAGGGCTGCTTCTTGCGCAAGTCCCACTCGACGCCAGAGCCGCGCAACATGGGGCCGGTAAAGCCCATCGCCTGCGCCCGTTCCGGCGTGACGATGCCGACATCGACCAGGCGCTGCTTCCAGATCCGGTTGTCGGTCAACAGGGTTTCATACTCGTCGATGTAGCGCGGAAAGCGATTGGTGAAATCCTCGATGAAATCCAGCAAGGACCCCTGACGGTTTTCATTCATGACCTTGACAGCTGAATCACTGCGCGCCTTGTTGCTGCGATATTGCGGCATCACGTCCGGCAGGTCTCGGTACACCCCGCCCGGGCGGTAATAGGCGGCGTGCAGACGCGCGCCCGATACCGCTTCATAGCAATCCATAAGATCCTCACGCTCGCGAAACGCGTAGAGAAACACCGTCATCGCTCCGACGTCGAGCGCATGGGCTCCCAGCCACAAAAGATGGTTGAGCACCCGTGTGATCTCGTCGAACATCACGCGGATGTATTGCGCGCGCAATGGTACATCCACCCCGATCAGTTTCTCGATCGACATCACGTAGGCATGCTCGTTGACCATCATCGACACATAGTCGAGACGATCCATGTACGGCACCGACTGTATGTACGTTTTCTGCTCGGCCAGCTTCTCGGTCGCTCGATGCAAAAGGCCGATGTGCGGGTCGGCGCGTTGCACCACTTCGCCATCGAGTTCGAGGACCAGGCGCAATACGCCGTGGGCCGCCGGATGTTGCGGCCCGAAGTTGAGGGTGTAGTTCTTGATCTCGGCCATGCCTTACTTCTTCGATCCCGCGTAACCATCTTCGCGAATGATGCGCGGCACGATCTCGCGCGGCTCGATCGACACTGGTTGGTAGATCACGCGTTTCTGCTCCGCGTCATAGCGCATTTCCACATAACCCGAAATCGGAAAATCCTTGCGGAACGGGTGGCCGATGAAACCATAGTCGGTCAGGATGCGGCGCAGGTCGCTGTGCCCTTCATACATGATGCCGAACAGATCGAAGGCCTCGCGCTCGTACCATCCCGCCGAGTTCCAGACCGTACACACCGAAGCCAGCACCGGGAAGTCGTCATCTGTGCAAAAAACGCGGACCCTTACGCGCCAGTTATGCTCGATGGAGAGAAGGTGCAGCACGGTCGCGAAGCGAGCACCCTGCCATGCGCCATCGCCATACGTCGAATAGTCGACGCCGCACAGGTCAAGGCATTCGCCGAAGCGCAGTGCCGGATCATCGCGCAGGATGCGCGCGCTCTCGAGATAGTCGGCAGGACTGACCACGATCGTCACTTCGCCGAGCGCCAAGGTCGTGGAGGACGCACGCTGACCAAGCGCAGTCTGCAGGGTTGCCTGAAGCGATTCCAGCCGGGTCATGGAGAGGATCGAGAATGCGCGGGAATCAGCGCGCGATTGTGTTGGTGCGGCGGATCTTGTTCTGCAACTGTATGATGCCGTACAGCAACGCTTCCGCCGTGGGCGGACAGCCTGGCACATAAACGTCGACCGGAACGATGCGGTCGCAGCCGCGCACCACGGAGTAGGAGTAGTGGTAATACCCGCCACCGTTGGCGCAGGAGCCCATCGAAATCACCCAGCGCGGCTCGGCCATCTGGTCATATACCTTGCGCAGCGCCGGTGCCATCTTGTTGCACAGCGTTCCCGCCACGATCATCACGTCCGACTGCCGCGGGCTGGGACGGAATACGATGCCGAAGCGATCGAGATCGTAGCGCGCGGCGCCTGCGTGCATCATTTCGACAGCACAACACGCCAGGCCGAATGTCATGGGCCACAGTGACCCGGTGCGGGTCCAGTTGATCAGCTTGTCGGCGGTCGTGGTCACGAACCCCTCCGACATCACCCCTTCGATACTCATCGCTTTTTCACTCCGGTGCTACTCCCAATCGAGAGCGCCTTTCTTCCACAAGTACACGAATCCGAGTACCAGCTCGAGCAGGAAAATCAGGATCACCACGAATACCTGCGGGCCCAGTTCACGTGCCACCGCAGCCCAGGGAAACAGCAACGCTGTTTCCAGATCGAACAGGATAAAAAGGATGGCCACGAGATAGTAGCGCACGTCAAACTTCATGCGCGCATCCTCGAACGCCTCGAAGCCGCATTCGTAGGGCGAGAGCTTTTCGCTATCGGGGCGATTCGGCCCGAGAACGCTGCCAAGCAACAGCGGCACAACACCGACGCCAATCCCTACTGCGATGAACAGGAGTATCGGGAAATAGTTTTCGAGATTCATTGATTGCTCGACTAGCGCCCCGGTCGAGGACCCGGGGAATTACTGCGTTGGTGCCGACGATGAGACTCGAACTCACACGCCTTTCGGCACTGCCCCCTCAAGACAGCGTGTCTACCAATTCCACCACGTCGGCATGCTGAAAACCACGAGATTGTACTGCCTTTACTTCGGAATCTGCGTACTTTTCGGCGCCTCGCCAGCCGCCCCAGGTGTCATGGGCGCAGTTGGCGCAGCAGGAACTGCCGCAGCCGGCGCAGGCGTCGCTCCGCCTGCACCTGACTGTCCCGGAATCGCCGCCGGCGATGGTACTCCTGGCACCGCCGGCGCCACCGGCACCTTGGGCGCACCACTTACGGCATCCATCACACCACCACCTCCACCTTTGGGTTTGTTGGTGGCGATGTAGGTCATCGACAGGCTGGTCAGGAAAAAAACCGTGGCGAGAACCGCAGTCACGCGCGACAGAAAGTTGGCGCTGCCAGTTGCGCCGAACAGGCTGCCGGCAGAGCCGCCGCCGAACGCCGCGCCCATGTCGGCGCCCTTGCCATGCTGGAGCAGCACAAGAATAATTACGCCAATGGCCGCGATGACGTGAACGGCAAGAATAATGTTGAAAGCAGTGTTCATGACGAGTCCTAAATGACAGCGGCCTTGCATATGGCGGCGAAGTCGGCGGCCTTGAGCGATGCACCGCCCACCAGCCCGCCGTCGATATCCGGGCAAGCAAAAAGCGCGGTGGCATTGCCGGCACTCACCGAGCCGCCGTAGAGAATGCGCATGCCGGCAGCGGCCACAGGATCACGGAAGGCGATCCTCGAACGAATAAAGGCATGCACTGCCTGCGCCTGCTCGGGAGTAGCGGTCTTGCCGGTACCGATGGCCCATACCGGCTCATATGCAAACACTGCCTTGGCAAGGCTCTCGCCAGCGGCGACCTCGAGCACGGCATCGAGCTGTGCCGCGATGACCGCCTCGGTTGCCCCCGCCTCGCGCTCCGGCCAGGTTTCACCCACACATGCGATCGGCACAAGTCCAGCCTTGTCTGCGGCCGTGTATTTGGCGGCGACCAGCGCATTGGTTTCGCCGAACAGCGCGCGACGCTCGGAATGACCGACGATCACGTAGCGGCATTCGAATTCCAGCAACATCGCCGCCGATACTTCGCCGGTATAGGCGCCGGACGTGTGCTCGCTCAAGGTCTGCGCGCCGAGCGCCAGCGGCGAGCCGGCCACCAGTTGCCCTACCTGCGCGAGATAGGGGGCCGGCACGCACACTGCGACATCTGCTCCATCAAACCCCGACAAAGCGACGCCGAGCTGCGCCAGCAGTTCCTGGTTGAACGCGCGGCCAGCGTTCATTTTCCAGTTGCCCGCGACCAGTTTTCGGCGTGCCAATGTCATCAAAGGGTTCGATCAGAAGGTATGAAAAAAGCTTTTCATTATACGGCGGCAAGGGCAATGCGGTCAAACAGCAGATGTGCTGCCGCCAGGCGACCACGCTATGGCGTCGCGCGAAACGCGCGAATTCGCGCCTGCAGGTCGCCAGCGGTGAGGGACTCGATCAGGCTCGCCATGTCTGCTGCTCGTGTGTCCACTGCCAGAATCTGCGCAAGCTGCGCACGCGACCCCGCGTCGAGCCCACATGAGGTCGCGCGCAGCGAGGCGATACGGGCTTGCCAGTCATCGGCCCCGCCGATTTCATGAATCAGCGCCAATTCGCGTGCGGCGACGGCATCCAGCACGGCGGCCGTTTCCAGTATGTGCAGGGCATTGGCGGCCCCCACACAACGTGCCAGGCGACGGGTGCCAAGCGCCAGCCCAAAGCGCCAACCCGGCATGCGAAAGCGCGCATCCGGCGTTGCAAGGCGTGTGCCGCACGCCACCACCAGGTCAGCACCTGCGCCAAAGCAACCGCCATGCGCCAAAGCCAAAGTCGCACACGGCGCATGGGCAAGTCGCTGCAGGAGTTGCTCGATGCGCACGAAACGCCAGGCGAGTTCCGCGACAGGCAAGTCTTCAAATCCAGTGAAGTCGAAACCGGCGCAGAAATTCCTGCCATCGCCGCGTAACACCAGCAAGCCGGGTTCATGCCGCAGAGCCTGATCCAGCGCGCTGTGCAAGTCTTCAACCAAAGAGGAAGAAAGCGCGTTCGCCTTGTCGGGCCGACGCAGCAGCAGTGTGACCACACCAGCGCTGGTTGAACTATCCAGCTCACTCATCGGGACATGGACTGCTGGAAGGCTGCGTCACGCCGGTGCCGCGAAATTGTGGGCAATCAAGCACGGACAAGCAGGCTGGAAATCGACAAAGAAATTTGGGGTGGCTGATGGGGTTCGAACCCACGACAACCGGAATCACAATCCGGGACTCTACCGCTGAGCTACAGCCACCACCGCGGAAGCACGGCATTACCGCACTCCCGTAAAACTGGCCTGCCCGGCGGGACTCGAACCCACAACCCCCGGCTTAGAAGGCCGGTGCTCTATCCG
>CAYYFR010000165.1:0-11308 GCA_964470865.1 uncultured Burkholderiales bacterium
GCGCGGCCGCGACCAGTTCGGCAATCACCGCATCGACACTGGCCGGCACCCCCGTGTTGGTTTCGACCAGGCTTATCCCCAGCGGCACCGGCAGGCGCAGCCCGGCCAGACGCCTCGCAACCACGGCCGCGCCGTCATTGGGCACGCCGTAGAACACCATGATGCCGTTGTCGGCAGGCAAGCGGAACAGGCGCGGGCGCTGCGGATTGCCGCTGGAAGGCAACAGCGAAACCGAGCCCAAGTCGAGCATGCCGAAGCCGATTGCGGCCAGTGCCTGCGGCGCGACAGCGTTTTTGTCGAAACCGGCCGGTAAACCCACCGGGTTTGGAAACGCCAGACCGGCTACCTCGGTGTGCAGCACCGGATGCGCATAAGCGTAGAGGCGGCGCAACATGGCGCGGCCGGCTGCGCTGGTGCCGGCAAGCCTGCCCGCGCCAAGCGCCAGGCCGTGGGCGCGTTCCGCGTCCATGCGAAACAGCAGCGGGCGCAGCAGGTGCGGATACAGGTTCATCAGCGGCTTGGCGCAGCGGCAGCGGGCTCAGTGGGCGTGGCGCTTGAGGAAATCGAGCAACAGCGTGTTCACCGCTTGCGGCTGTTCCTGCTGCACCCAATGTCCGGCGCCCTCGATCAGGTGCACGCCTGCGAATCGGGCGCACACGCCGGTCTGCATGGCTTCGAAATCGCCGGGCTTCTGGTAGATGCCCCAGTCGCTGGCGCCGGCGATGAACTGCGCCGGCACTTCGATGCGGCGCCCGGCATAGAGCTGCATGTCGCCAGTGAACTGCCCGCTCACCCGTGAGTGATACCAGTTGAGACCGCCCTGGAAACCGCTGCGCGCGTACTCCGCCACATACACCGCCAGCTCGGCCTCCGGCAGCCAGGTGCAAGCGGCAATCATTTCGGGCGTCGGCATATGCGGCGCCACGGTTGCCGCCATGTCGCAGGCGGCATCCATCACGTAATAGGTCGGCAATTGCGCATAGTCGGCGGCAGCCGCGCCGGCAAGTCGGGTTGGCCGGTTCTCTTTCCAGTCGGCGCTCTTGACGTGATAGTAGGCGCGCAGGAAAGCCGCCAGGCCCTGCGGCGCATGCCGCATGTCGGCATTGGCCGCCGCTGTGGAGTAGTACCACTGGTAGTGCTTGCGCGGCCGCGGCAGGCGCGCCAGATCATCCAGCAGTTGTTGCGTGCGGGTGGCCTGCAGTAGCGCCGGATCAGCCACCAGGGCGTTGTCGGCACTGCCGAACGGCAGGCCCGGCGGCCCGGCGAACGGCGCGCTCATCAGCACCACGGAGCGAAACACGTCGGGTCGTGTCAGCGCGCACCAGGCTGCCACCGAGGAGCCGAAATCGTGGCCGACCACCGCTGTCACCGCGCGTATGCCCAAGGCGTGCAGCAGGGCCAGCGCATCACGCGCCAGGGCCGGCATGGAAAACGGCCGCAGGTCGGTCTGGTAGTCGGCGCTCCAGCCGGTGGTGCGGCCGAAGCCGCGCTGGTCCGCTGCGATCACGTGATAGCCGGCGGCGGCCAGCGCCGGCATGACGCGGCGCCAGCTGTAGGCGAGTTCCGGAAAGCCGTGCAGCAGCAGCACGCAGGGACGGCCGGGGGATTCGTGGCCGGCTTCCAGCACATGCATGCTCATGGCATTGATTCCGCCGATCACGCGCGAGCGGACGGCGGATGGCAAGGGCAGCGGTGCAAGCTGGATGGACATGGAGCGCGACGCAGCGGGATCGGACGGCAATTGTCGCTCACCGGCCAAATCGCGGCGGCGCCGCTTGATCGACGTCGAGCCTCGACCGCCTGAAGCGCCGGCGCGCTCAGGAACGTGCCAGAAACGCCTTGAGGCTGGCGCCGGCCTGCGCGCGCACCTTGCCGCGCAGGAACGGGGTCCAGCCGAGCAACCAGCCGGGCAGGCCCAGCGCCTGGCGCGACCAGCGCCAGAAATCGAAGCTGTCCTGGTGGCGCACGATCAGGCCGGCGCCATCGAACTCGAACTGCGCATCGATGATGTTGTGCACCATGCGCCCGCTGGCGGAAAAGCGGTAATGCGGTTCCCAATGCGCGCTTCTGTCGGTGATCGCGCTGACCTCGAGCTTCCACACATCGCGCCCCTTGGCCTTGACCGCTTCGCACAGCATGCGCCACATGCCGCCGATCTCGCGGCGACCGGAAAGCGAGAAGGCTGCATCATCAAAGCGCGCGTTTTCCGCGTAGCAGGCAGCCATGGCGTCGCTGTCGAGTCGCGCGAAGGCGGCGTACAGGGTTTCGATGGTCTTGCGGCTCATGCCAGGCTCCTTCGGGAACGGCCAAGTCTATTCGCACGCCCGGCGCGCAGCCGCGTGCGCCAATCCGCAATGGTGCTGCGGCACGCCGCAGTCATCGTCGGGGGCGACTCGTGCCTCTGGCCACCCAAGCGGCAAACTTCCGCCGCCCAGGTGGCCAGAGGCACGGACAATGGGCATGCAGAGGCGGGTTTCAAGGTTCCGGATGGCCGAGTGGCCATCGCGCCGGTACATGCAGGCGAGACCATCGGCACCGGTTTGCTTGCCAAGATATTGCAGGACTGTGATCTCACGCGCGAAAAGTTGAATGATCTCTCATGAGTACGACCCACGCTGATCCGACAACGGGCATAAGCCTGCAGCGGCGGACAAGGCGGGCGCAGGCAGATCATCCGCAACGCCTGCCCGGTGCTGTGCAACATCAGCGCGTGTCCCAGCGGCGCGTGTCACCGCTATGCCAATGTTGATGGTGTGCTGACGCGCCTCGACCCACTCGTACTTGTGCAACGAGCGGTAGCGGGAGAGCAAGGGCTGGTGCGGCTCTCAGAGTCCGTCGGCCCGGGAGGCGTATGGGCCAACGCTGAGCGGGCAGATGTCGGGAAGAAAATCGGCTCGGCGCAGGAACTCTTCGTCACCGGCATCGGCTCGGCCTCCACCTGCCAAGATTACAAACCGGGGCCGTTCATTGTCTCGTCGACTACGGCTTCACCTTTCACCCCGCCGGCCGGAATGGACATCAGCGGCTGGCCGGCGACCATCGGCGCCAACGAGAGCTGGTATTTCAAGCCAGACGCCGGTCAGTTGCTGGGTTCGCCCGCCAATGCCGATGACACCGTGCCGCATGATGTGGCGCCGGAGGAGATCGACATCGCCAGCGAAATCTTTCGCATCGAGGCGGCGACCACCCTCACGATCCGCCGGCCGAACCGGGTATGGGCGTAGTTGTGCTTGCAGGGGTTGGCGCGCACCAGGTCGGTGAGTTCCTTAATCGACTTCACGTCGACCAGCGCCGGGTTGATGGTCAGCACATTGGACACGTTGACGATGCGCGCAATCGGTGTGAAGTCGGCTTCCCCGTTGAAGGGCCTTGTACAGCGCCGCGTTCACCCGATGGGTGGCGGCGGTGTCGAACAGGACGCCATGGCCGTCCGGCTTGGCCCGTGCCACGTATTCCGAGGCAACGTTGCCGGCCGCGCCCGGGCGGCATTCTTAAACCAGATTGGTGCCCAGGGCTTTCTGCATCGAGTCCTGCAACAGGCGCCCGACTATGTCCACCGCCGAACCTGCCGGGACGGGCATGACGATGGTGACCGGGGTGGTGCCGGGAAAATCCTGGGCGGCCACGGGTGCCACCAGACTCGCAGCGACTCACAGGACATACAGCTTGATAAAGCCAGGGAGCAGTTTGTTGAGCATGGAACGCATGATGTTGTCTGGTCGCGATGGATCAGTCCCAAAGATGAAGCAACAGCGATACCAGCATGACGCGGCCCGCAGCAATGACTTTGCGTCAAAAGCTTATGCCGCTCCCCGCGCAAGCTCACTCCAGTTTCGCCCCCGACAACTTGACGGCCTGTCCCCAGGCCGTGAAATCCTCGCGCAGTTGCGCCGCGAATTCCGCCGGCTTGTTGCACACCACCTGTACACCGATGGCGTTCATGCGCTTGACGAAATCCGCATCTTTGGCCGCGATAGCCATGGCCTCGGCGATGCGGTCGACCACCGCCTTGGGCGTCCTGGCCGGCGCCGCGATCGCGTTCCAGGTATTTGTCTGGAAGCCCGGATAGCCCGATTCGGCGATGGTGGGCACACCCGGAAGCTGCGGCACGCGTTGCGCGCCCGACACCGCCAGCACGCGGATCTTGCCGCCGGTGAGATGCGGCAACACCTCGGCGACGTTGGCGAAGTACACCGGCACATGTCCGGCCAGCACGTCCGCGAGCGCCGGCGCGCCACCCTTGTAGCTCACGTGCACCATGTCGAGCTTGGCGCGCGTCAGGAAGGACGCCATCGAAAGGTGGCTGACGCTGCCGCTGCCGGCGGAGGCATAAGGCATCTTGCCGGCTTGCGCGCGTACCAGCGCCGCGAACTCGTCCAGTGTCTTGGCAGCGACGCCGCTGCCGACCGCCATCGCGAACACGTTGCTGGCCACGATGGTCACCGGTTCGAAGTCCTTGACCGGGTCATAAGGCGTCTTGGTCAGGTGCGGCAGCACGGCCATCTGCGGGGCGGTGGCCATGAACAGGGTGTAGCCGTCGGCCGGCGCGCGCGCCACCGCCTCGGCCGCCAACGCGCCGTTGGCGCCGGGCTTGTTTTCGACGATCACCACCTGGCCTATCTGTTTGCCGAGGAATTCGGCGCTGATGCGCGCGATGCTGTCGGTGTTGCCGCCGGCGGCGAAGGGAACGACCAGACGAATGGGTTTCGCTGGCCAGGCCTGTGCGGGCGCGGTTGCCGGGCATAGCGACGCGGTCAGCAGGAGCAGGGAGCAGATGCGGGCAAATCCGTTCATGGTCTGGGCGCTTTCATTCAAATTGCGGCGGTTGGGAAAAAGGTTCATGCGGCGTCGCTGGCACCGAAGGTTTTGCGCGCGGCTTCGCAAGCGCGGCCGACATGGGCGACCGCCGCAGCGCGCGCCGAGCGCGCGTCGCGCGCCTCGATGGCGACCAGGATCTGCCGCAGTTCGAGCGCGCTGTAGCGGGCTCGGCCGCTGGTCGCCATCGAGCGGGCGCGCAGGAAATTGATGCGGGCGAGCAGTGCCTGCAGTAGCTCGGCGATGACGCGGTTGCCGCAGCCGGCGAGGATCACGTCGTAGAAGCGCGCGGTCGAACCGAGGCGTTCGACCGCGTCGCCGGTCTTGACCGCGCGGTCGAAGTCGTCGAGCGCGTCGCGCATGCTCTGGAGGGCTTTTTCGTCGGCACGCGAGGCGTACAGATAGCAGGCCTCGCCTTCGAGCATGGCGCGAACGTGATAGATCTGCTCGGCCTCCTCGAGGTCGATGTCGGCGATAAACGGCCCCTTGTTGGGGACGGAGCGGATCAGCTTTTCCGCCTCTAGCTGGCGCAACGCCTCGCGCACCGAACTGCGGCTCACCCCAATCTGCTCGCACAGACTGGCTTCCACCAGCTTCTGGCCGGGCCTGAACATGCCGCCGATGATGGCCTCGCGCAATTTTTCAACCGTCTGGCTCTGCACGGTCTGTACCTTGATCTTCAGGTCCATGGTAGCCCCCGCTACGCGCCGGCGCGGGTGCCCGCGCGTCCGGCCTGGCGTGGCATGTGGCGCGAAAACACCAGATAGTGGCCGCTGAACCAGGGTTCGACGGCGAGCCTGGCGCGCCAGGGCGTGGCGCGTGCCCGCGCGCGCTCCGGCGACTCCAGCGCGCCAGCATCGTTCAGGTAATGAAGGGCCAGATGACTCCAGTTACCGGGGGCGCCGTCGCGGATGAGGAAGCGCCGGCACATCAGCCAGTCGCGGCTTTCGAGCAGGATAGGCACGTGGTCCTGTTCGTACCAATCGTTGAAATCCTGGTGGCGCTCCGCCGGCACATTGAAAAACACCGCGTACAGGAAGGCGGCATCGAGCGGCGCGGCGCCCGCGTGAGCGGCGCGTTGTTCGCCGATCTGCTCGCCCAGGTAGCGGGTGAAGCCGGCCACGCCGTCGAGCATGCGCTTTGTCACGGGCGAGGGCTGGTTTTTCACCTGGCCGTAGGCCGGGCTTTTGAGTACGTCCAGCGTTTCCAATTCATAGACGGCCAGATAGCTGCCGTCCTTCACCGACTTGTAGCGCTGCGAACTGGCGAAACCTGCCACGCCCATGCGCAGCGGAATGTGCTCGGTGTCGTACCAAACATTGAATTCACCTTCCCAGGCCGGGTCCGGCGTCATTTCGGAGAAAAGGATCGAACCCCCTTGCAGCGCGTTGGACATTTTTTCGCCTCCCCTTGACTTTATCGTCCGACAATCTTAAAGTCGGATTGTCTGTTATGTCAAGATGTGTTCGCAACCGGCGACACCGTCCAATCGGGGAGCAAGCATGAAACTCAGGATTCGCAGGACCATGACAGTTACGGATTCGCGTGAAATCGACGACGCCGGCAAGGAGGCCGCTTCGCCCCTGGTCAAGGTGGCGGTGGCCGTGGTGGTGGAAAACCCGTTCGCCGGGCGCTATGTCGCCGATCTGCAGCCCTATGTCGCCGCCAGCGTGGGCATAGGTGAGCTGATGGGCAAGTTGGCGGTCAAGGCCATGGGCCAGCACAAGGTGCAGAGCTACGGCAAGGCCGGCATCGTCGGCGTCAACGGCGAGCAGGAACACGCCAACGCGCTACTGACCAGCGATTTCGCCGAACCGATCCGCCGCGCCATAGGCGGAGGCCGTGCGTGGGTGTCGTCGATGACCAAGGTGGCCGGGCCGGGCATGCCGATCGACGTGCCGATGAACCACAAGGACGCCATCTATGTACGTTCCCACTACGACGGCATGAGCCTGACCTTCCACGACACCCCGGCGCCCAACGAGATCGTGCTGATCTTTTGCCTGGCCAGCCGCGGGCGCCTCAACGCGCGGGTGGGCGGCTTGCGGGCCGAAGATGTCAAGGGTGAAGACGGGCTGGTTTGAAAGAGAGGGCTGAGATGAAAACCGCGATCGTGAATCTGGGCAGAATCGTCACCGGAGACTGGCGCGCGCCGTTTGCCTCCGGCGACAGCATCGTCATGGCCGATGGCAAAATCGTCTCGGTCGGATCCGCCTCGGCCGACGCCGTGGCCGCCTGCGACGTCGTCATCGACGCCGACGGTGCCACCGCGATGCCGGGGATGATCGACTCGCAGGTGCACAACACCTTCGGCGACTACACGCCGCGTCAGAAGACCGTCGGCTTTCTCGAGAGCTACGTGCATGGCGGCACCACCACCGCGATCAGTGCCTCCGAGGTGCACGTGCCCGGCCGCCCGAAGGACCCGGAAGGCGTCAAGGCGCTGGCCGTCGCGGCGATGAAGTGCTTCCTGGACTACCGGCCCGGCGGCATGAAGGTGCACGCCGGTTCCATCATCCTGGAGCCCGGTCTGAAGGAGAGCGACTTCGCCGAGATCGCCGCCAAAGGGGTGTGGCTGGCCAAGGCCGGTTTTGGCGCGGTCAAGTCGCCGTTCGAGTACGCCGAGATGGTCGGCTGGGCCCGCAAGCACGGCATGATCACGACGGTCCACACTGGCGGCGCGTCGATTCCCGGCTCGTCCGGCATCTGGGCCGACCACCTGATTGCGATGCAGCCGCACGTGTCGTTCCATGTGAATGGTGGGCCGGTGGCGATGCCTGACGAGGACTTCCCACGCATCCTGCACGAGAGCCAGATCGCATTGCAGGTCTGCACCGCCGGCAACCTGCGCACGCTGCTGATGCTGGCCGACATGGTGCGCGCGGCGGACCAGTTCGACCGCTTCCTGATCGCCACCGATACGCCCACCGGCAGCGGCATCATGCCGCTGGGCATGATGTACACCATCACCCACCTGGCCAGCCTGACCAAGATGCCGGTCGAGTGGGCCATCGCCGCTGCCACCGGCAACAACGCCAAGGTTTATGGCCTCAACTCGGGGTTGCTGGAAGCAGGGCGCGATGCCGACGTGCTGGTCGTTGACGCCTGCATCGGCGGCAGCAAGCGCGAGGCGCTGGACGCGCTGCGCAACGGCGACATCGCCGCCGTCGCCGCCGTCGTCACCGACGGCGTGCCCCGCTTTGTCGGCAAGAGCCGCAACACCCCCGCCCCCATCCGCAAGGTGCGGGTCGCGCACTGCAGCGTGATGCAGGACTACTCGGGAGCGGCACACTGATGGCAAAGCCAACTCACGTGCTCGTCGCCGGTGCCGGGCCGGTTGGCGTGATCGCCGCGCTGGCTTGTGCGCAAAAAGGCTTCAAAGTGACTTTGCTGGAAGCTGAAAGGGTGATCGACGAAAACCCGCGCGCCGCCACCACCCATCCTTCAACGCTGGAATTCATCGCCCAGGTGGGCCTGATCGACGAGTTCGTCGCGCAGGGACTGGTGGCGCGCTACTTCCAGTTCTGGGATCGTGACACGCAAATCCGCGTGGCGCAGTTCGACCATGACCTGTTGCGCGATGAAACCGCGTATCCGTACGTGGTGCAGACCGAGCAGCACAAGCTGGCGCGCATGGGCATTGCCAGGCTGGCGGACTATCCGGATGCCACGTTCCGCTTCAACGCCAGGGTGGCAGCGGTGAGCCAGAACGACAGCGGCGTCTGCGTCACGGTCGAGCAGGATGGGGAGGCGGCCGTGCTCGCGGCCGACTACCTGATCGGCGCCGACGGTGGGCGCAGCACGGTGCGCAAGTTCCTCGACATCGCCTTCGAGGGCTACACCTTCGCAGAGCGCTTCACAGTGCTAACCACCCTGCATGATTTCGAGAAGTCCAGAGGCTTCTGCTTCCGCAACTACCTGGCCGGATCCGAAGCCTGGGCCAACCTTTTCAAGGTGGCGGGCGACGACATGCGCGGCCGCTGGCGCGCCGTGTTCCCCACCCGCGAAAGCGAAAGCGACGAACAGGCGCTGGCCGACGACGCGGTGCGCGCGCGCCTGACCGGCATCGACCCCGCCTGCCGTCTGGAAGACGTGGTGCACCGGAACATCTATAACGTGCACCAGCGCGTCGCCGCGAAGTTCCGCGTCGGCCGGGTGTTCATCGCCGGCGATGCCTCGCACCTCAACAACCCGATCGGCGGACTGGGCCTCAACTGCGGCATCCACGACGCCATGGAACTGGTGGCCACGCTGGAGGCCGCGCGCGCCGGTGCCGCCGATTTCGACCTCGATCGCTACGAGCGCCGGCGCCGCAGCCTCAACATCGAGTTCATCCAGGAACAGACCATCAACAACAAGAAACGCCTGGAAGAAAAGGATCCGGCGGCGCGCCGGCAACGCATGGACGAATTGCGCGCGCTGGAGGCCGACCCGGTGCGACAGAAGGCTTTCCTGATGCGTTCGTCACTCATTGCGAGCGTGCGCCAGGCGCGGACCATCGCTTGAGCCGTCGCCCCATCGGCGTTCCTCCGCAAGAGCTTACCCACCGCACGAAAGCAAGCCATGATTATCCGAATCCTGTTGCTGATCGCCGCATTGCTGGCGCCTGTCGCACCGGCCATCGCGGAACGAGCCGCTTCGATAGAGTACGAGTTCGTCGCGCGTCCCGTGGCGGTTCCGGCGGAATAAGCGGGCGAGAACCTGCGCTTCCTCGAAATCCGCGCCATCGACGGGGCACGGGTGAAGGCGGCGCTCTGGCAGCCGGGCGGTGCGCGGCAAGAAATCGCTTCATCTCTGTCACGTCCGGCAGGCGGCTAGATTCGCGACAGCGTAAGAACCGCTTCCAGTCCACCTTCTGGCGGGTTGCGCAAGCGCCCATCTCTGCTGTGCGCTTGCGCAATGTCGCGCACAATCACGAGACTCAACCCTGCGCAAAACCAGCAACCTGAGCTTGGTCGCCACGGCATCTGCCCGACAACCACCTACAGCGGGCGTTCCTCACCCGGTGGCGGCAAGCTTGCCGACGCTGTAGCCGACCAGCCCCAGGCCGAGCGATTCCTTGAGGATCATGCCGGCGACGGTGCGGTCGCGCGCTCCGACCGGGTTGATGATTACGCACTTGGTGTTCTGCCGCGTAGATTGTCCGAAGAACAGTGACGCGGGGTTGCAGGAGGCGGTGCATTGATGACTAAACATAACGGGTTTCGTATAATGTTTCCCGTTAAGCGCCCATTCAATGATCGTCTCCTTCAAATGCCGGGCTACGCAGTCGCTGTTTGCCGGGTCGTCCGTCAGGCGCTTCGTGAACATTCGTCCTGTCGCCGAGCGCAAGCTGCAGATGCTGCACCGCGCGGCGCAGTTCGATGACCTGCGGATACCGCCGCAAAACCGGCTGGAAAAGTTAAGGGGCGACCGCAAGGCCCGCTAGAGCATTAAGGTCGCGCGTCAAGCGGCAGGCGACGCCATTGCGCGCGAGATTTCCAGCCGATACACCCGTGCTGCGGTGTCGTGCAGAACTTGTTGCTGCATCTCGGGTGTGAGGCCGGCGACGGCCTTGCGATGGGCCGCGACGATCTCGGCGTAAGTGGTCCAGAGCTTCTCGATGGGGAAATTGCTGCCAAACATGCAGCGTTCGGCGCCGAAGATCTCGACCGTCTCGCGCACCATGAAGGCAATGTGGTCGGAGTCGTTGCGGTGCAGGAAGGTGCCGAAAGCCGACAATTTGCACACCACGTTGGGTTCGGCCGCCAGGCGCCGAAGGCCCTCGCGCCACGCTGCGATGCCCTCGGGCGACATATCCTCGAGCATGCCGGCGTGCTGCAGGATGAACGTGATGTCGCGGTTGGCCGCCGCGAGCGCCGCCGCGCCGGCCATTTGGCTGGTGAACACCTGCAGGTCGAAGCTCATGCCGTGGTGCGCGAGCGCGCGGATGTTGCGGCGCAGCTGCGGGCTTGATGCGAGGTCTGGCGATGAGGCAAAACGGTACAGATCGTTCTCGTGCCAGTGCAATTGCATGCGCACCCCGCGCATCAGCGGGTGCGTTGCCTGGCGCGTCAGGGTTTCTTCGACGTTGGCGGACAGCAAGTCGGCATACCCGACGATACCGTGTGGCCAGCCGTGACGGTCGGCCACCGACTGCACCCACGCCACCTCTTCCACCGCCTGCTCCCTGGCCCAGTTGGCCTGCACGTAGACCGACTGCACGACGCCGCTGCCGGCGAGGTCGGCGACGAACTCTTCAACAAGATAATCGCGGCGAAGCGCCTCGTGCGGGCCGAACACGCGCGGCTGCATGGGACCGTTGAGCCAGGGCAGATCGGCCTGGCGCCAGATGTGGTGGTGCGAGTCTATGACGGGAAGCATGGCAATCCTTCAAGGGTGCGGGAGCGGTGCCGCCAACTGCGGGCACAGCAGCCCGCAAAATGATCAGATGGTACGCGCGTTTCGCGCATTCGAGCGGCACAGGGAGAAGATGCGGTCAACGCTCGTCGGG
>CAYYFR010000165.1:11408-13079 GCA_964470865.1 uncultured Burkholderiales bacterium
CTACGCCGCGTCAAGGGTCCGCTACGCCACCCGAGCGGCAAACTTCCGCCACCCAGGTGGCCAGAGGCACTGACAACGGGCATGCAGAGGCGGGTTTCAAGGTTCCTCCGACACAAATTCCCGGATTGATCATGACTGAAACGCACGGGATACTGCAAAAGTGGCGTTGAATTTCTTATCTTTGTGAAAGCGCAGGGGCAATCGTCGGGTATTCGAAGAATGACCTGAGAGGCTCACGGTTGAGCGCTCGCTGCGTCAGCATAGCCAGCTCACGCTAAAAGCCATCGAGACGCTGCGTTTCACTTCCGGCGATGAAGATCTGCGCACCAAGCTTTACGAAGAATTCGGCGACGAGCTGTTCACCTATTTCGCCAAGCTCTCCGCCAAGCTGGAGAAGCGCCTGGCCGACTGGGGCAGCAACGAGGACGAAGGCGATGATGAAGAAGGCAGCGCCAAGAAAGGCTTGCCCGAAAAGAAAAAGGCGCCCCGCAGGACGCCTTTTTCGTGTTCCTGACATCTTGGCCTCAGGCCGCGCGCGCCCCGCGTCTGCGGCCGATCACCGCGCCGATCAGCGCCAAGCCCGCGAGCATCATGCCGTAGGCCCCTGGTTCGGGAATCGCCGGCAGGATCGGACCGCCGCCACCGCCGCCACCACCCGAGCCATATTGCCCGAACTGGCCGCCCGAGATCGCGCCGTAGGCGCCGCCCGCAGCACCGGACAGGAATGTGATCGCGGAATTGGTCGGAATGGTGATATCGGTGACTTTCGCGGTGTGCATCAGGTCGACCGAACCCTCTTCGTCGTATACCGAACCGGTGAGGGTCGCGGTCACCAGAAAAGCCTGGCCGTAATTCAGGTTGAACGTATATGTGCTGAAGGTCGGTCCAAACGAGACCGTATCGCCGGTGGAGGCGCCGCTGCCATGGTCCCCGCTACTGTTGCTGAAGCTCTGCGAGCCGTCGAAATTGCTGATGTAATAACTGAAACTACCGGTATCCTTGGTGAAGTTGCCGTCGATGCTGACGGTGAACTGCGCCGTCGTTGGGGTGCCCAGATCGGCCGGATTCTGCGGCGTGACAAAAAACAAATCCTGCCACGACGACTCGCCATAGACGTAGCGGTACGGATTGGCCGAATACTGGATCCGCGTTACGCCGTCGGAAACATCGAAGGAAGCGGCCGACACCTTGGCCCCGGTGATGCTGGCCGCCACCTTGTTGATGCCGTAGGTGGTCTCGGATGAAGCGGTCCACATGGCGCTGGTGCTGCCGACGGGGTCGCCGCGCTGCCGGAATGCCTGCTGCGACGGGTCGAGAGTCACGCTGGATACGGGCGACACCGGCGGATTGCCCAGTACCGAGTACTTCCTGTCTTCCAAATAGAAGGAACTGTAGTAATTCGTGCCGGAGGCGTCGTCCAGAATGCTTTCGCTGACCGCATCGCTGACGGTGGTTTGCGTAGTCGCATACGAGTTGCCGTAAATCCGGGAGAAAACCGAGAACTGGCTTTGCGCCTGTGCCACGGACGTAAATCCGAGCGTCCCGACAACGGCGGCGGCAATGCTCAGCCGGATTTTCCGATCAACTTTCACAGTCTTCATGCTCGCATCCTCAGTAGGCAAATCGCGTATGTCCTTGCAAGAGTCGCCCGGTCATCACCCGACTCCACGC
>CAYYFR010000166.1:0-12882 GCA_964470865.1 uncultured Burkholderiales bacterium
AGCCCGCCATCAGGTGTCAACTTGACTGCGGCCTGGTCGTAGCCGGGCACCAGCGGCAGGCCCCATGAGGCGAACACGCTGGTGCCGTGCGCCGACTGCTCGCAATAGCTGGCGAAGCCGATGCCGATCTTGCGGGAGTCGGCCTCGCCGCTTTTTTGTCGTGCCAGCCATTTGTCGGCATCGAATTTTTCGCGCGCCAGCGCCAGTGCGCCGGGGTAGTTGCCGCTGTCGTAGTGTTTCTTGACAACGTTGTCGTAGGGCATCTGCTCCGGGCGCACCAGGTTTTTCATGCGCACTTCATACGGATCCATGTCGACGGCGCGGGCGATCGCGTCGATCAGCAATTCCATCGCGAAGCACACGCCGGTACGCGCCACGCCGCGATAAGGCATGAATCCCGGCTTGTTGGTCGCCACGCAATAAGTGGTGCAACGATAGCCGCGAAAATCGTAGGGCCCCGGCAGATTGCTGATCGCCTGGCCCGGCTCCAGGCCAATGGTGAACGGCCAATTCGAGTACGCACCACCGTCGATGGTGATCTCCGCATCCAGCGCCAGCAAGCGCCCTTTGTCATCGGCGTAAGCGGTGAGCCGATAGCGATGCTGGCGTGCGTTGGCACCGGACACCAGATGCTCGCGGCGGTCTTCGATCCAGCGAAACGGCTTGCGGTATTTCATCGCCAGCCAGGCCACCGCCAGTTCTTCCGGATGCACGATCACCTTGTAGCCGAAGCCGCCGCCGACATCCGGCGCGATGATCCGTACCTGGCCTTCATCGAGCCCCAAAAACTGCGCGATGCCGGTGCGCACGATGTGCGGGGTCTGGGTCGAGTAATACATCACCAGCATGTCGGCGCGCTCGTCCCAGTGCGCCACCACGGCCTTGCCTTCCATCGGCACCATCGCCTGGCGCGACAGTTCGACATCGCGCTTGACCACCACGCTGGCTTTTTTCGACAGCGTCTCGAAATCGTTGTCGACCGAGAGGGTAAGGAACAGGTTGTCGTCCCATTCATCATGCACGCGCACCGACTTTTCGAGCCGCGCGGCATCCGCATCCACCAGTACCGGCAATTCCTCGATGTCGAGTTCCACCAGCTCGGACAGGTCCTCGGCTTCGGCGCGGGTCCTGGCCACGCACATCACCACCGGTTCGCCGACAAAGCGCACCTTGCCGTGCGCCAGCGGTGGTTGCGACGACAGCTTGTAGGTCGGCAGCGACGAAGGGGAGGCGATGTCGCTGGCTTCGACCAGATCTTCACGCACGAACACCCGGCCCTCGGAGCCGGCCGGCTTGCGAATGCCGCGAATGCGGCCATGCGCCACCGGGCTGCGCAGGAACGCCACCTCCATCTGCCCGGGCAACAGCATGTCGGACACGTACTGGCCGCGCCCATGCAGATGGCGCGAATCTTCCTTGCGCGGGACGCGGGCACCGATGCCCTGGCCGGGCTTGCCGTGTTCTTCACTCATCTCGAAATCCTCAATCTCCTGGCGACTGCCAACCGCAGTTACGCTGCCACCAATCCGTGCACACCCGCATAGTCCGATGTCGCGGGCGATTTCCAATCGCGCAGCAATGCCGGATCGATAGCGTAAACCTCTACGCCCAGCGGCCGACAAACTTTCAACGGATCGGTGGCATTCGGCCCCCAGATCGGCACCGACATGTCGCCGTGCGGGCAGGTCGAAATCGCGCACAGGAGATCGATCTCGGCGAAAAATTCGAAGAAGTCGCCCTTCTTGCCGGGGCAAGGTTTGACGAAATACTGGTTATGTTCCCTGGTGAGCCCGGTCACCTGGAACACGTTCAACACATCATGAACGTCATACTCACCCAGGTGATGCGGGGCGATCGCGCGCACCAGGTTGGAATGGCAGCAAACGTCCAATTCCTCGCCGGTCAAAAGCTTGTGGATGTAAGGGTCGCAGCGCGTGCCCAAAAGGTCGTGGCAGCCGGCGCCGTCTGCATCGAAACCGTAGTTCACGGTATCGGCGGTCACGGTTGCCATCGGCCGCAGGAACGGCAGCACCGACCAGAAACGATCGCCCACATGCATGTGCGCGCCATGCAGTTGCTTGGTGCGCGAGGCCCAGAATTTCTCGCGCGGGTTGGACTGCTGCCAGAGGTTCAGATCGACTACCTGCGGCCCTTCGACAAGCACCAGGCGGCACACCTGGCCGGCACGCATGGTCCAGGAGCGGCCGGAGCGGATCGGCACCACGAAGCTCGATTCGAGCTTGCGGCCGGCGGTCTGGCTGGCAATCGGGCCGTAGACCTTTGGATTGACCGAGAGCGGCGACCCGCTCTTCGGCTCGTATAGCGGTTTTGGCATGGTGGAGCCTCCCGATGGGCGGCGATCGAATGCCGCTTCAGATGAAAAATCGGCTGCAGCGAGTGCCGCAGCCGACCTCATGATACTGCCGTGTTCAGCCGAACTTGACCAGATTGCGCACCCGCATGAAGTCGTATTCCGACAGGCGCATGTAGGGCAGGATATCGCGCCGGAACTTCATCACCGAGGCCAGCACTTCCTTGGAGTCGGCATCCTTGGCGTCGGCCTCGATCACTTTCCATGACACTTCGGCCATCTGGCGCAGGGCATCGTCGGGAATCTGCCGCACCTGCACCTTGAGTTCCCCGACCATCTGGTTGAACGCTACCGCGTTGCGCGCCCAGGAGTTGCTGAGCAGTTCGAGCGAAGCATACTTGGCGCCAACGCGGATGATTTCCTGTTCGCTCGCGCTCAGGGTGGCCCAGGCTTTTTCGTTGACGAAAATATCGTATGGGCCCGACGGCTCCAGCCAGCCCGGCCAGTAGTAGAACTTCGCCACCTTGTGCAGGCCCACCGCCAGGTCGGCCACTGGACCGACGAACTCGATGGCGTCGATCGCGCCGGACTGCATCGCCTGCGGCACCTCGCCCAGCGGCATCGACACCGGCGTTCCGCCCATTGCCTGCAGCACCTTGCCGCCGAGCCCGCCGATGCGCATTTTCAGGCCCTTGTAATCGCTCATGGCCTTGATCTCCTTGTTGTACCAGCCGGCGGGCTGGATCGGGTTGTTGCCTGCGGAGAAGAATTTCACGCCCAGCTTGCCGTAGAGCTTTTCGGCCAGTTCGTTGCCGCCACCGTGCGAGAACCAGGCGTTGTGCTCCTGGGCGGTCAAGCCGAAGGGCAGGGTGCCCAGATAGTTCATTGCCGGAATCTGCCCGGCCCAGTAGGTTACATAGCCGTAACCCATCTGGAAGGTGCCGTTGGCCACTGCATCCATGGTCTGGAACGGCGGCACGATTTCGCCGGCGCTGAATTCGCGGATCGTCAGTGACCCACCGGTGGCCTTGGTCACGAACTCGGCGAACACGTTGCCGCCACGCGCCAGGCCCGGAGCGGTCTTGCCCCAGGTTTGCTGCATGCGCCATTCCTTCTTGCCCTGCGAGAAAGCGGGCGCCATGCCGCTGGCGAGTATGGCACCGAGCCCTCCGGTGCCGGTGAGTTGCAGGGCTTTGCGTCTATCCATGGTGAAGCCTCCGTGATGAGAAGTACTGCGAGAAAAGGAACTGCCTTGAAATCAGAACAACTTGGCGGGTAGCCAGGTGGCGAGCTTCGGAAAGAACCAAAAGACGAACATGAACAGCACCTGCAAGGCGATGAACGGCACCACGCCGCGGTAAATCTGCTGCACCGGCAGGTCGCGTGCGGTACCCTGCAAGTAGAAAATCGCGTAGCCAAAGGGGGGGGTGAGATAACTCGTCTGCAGCACCACACCCATCATCACCGCCAGCCAAAGGGGATCGACACCCAGCTTCAACAACACCGGCGCGAAGATCGGCACGATGATGAAAATGATCTCGAAAGTGTCGATGAAAAAGCCCAGCAGGAACATCAGCGCAAGCACGACAAAAGTGGCGCTGGCGGCGCCGCCCGGCAATTGCGAGAACACATCATCGGCCAGCTTTTCGCCACCGAGGCCGCGAAACACCAGCGAAAAGATGGAAGCGCCGATGAGGATCAGGAAGATCATGCCGCTCATGCTCATGGTGGCACGGCAGGCATAGCGCAACATGTCGATATTGATCATTCGATTGAATGCGGCCAGCACCAGTGCGCCAACTGCGCCGACCGTGGCCGACTCGGTGGCGGTGGCGAAACCGGTGAGGATCGAGCCCAGCACCGCGACGATCAGGAGCAACGGCGGAATCATCACCTTGACGATGCGCATCTTGAAGGTGCGGCGCTCCTCGATGCTGATGTCCAGCGGCGGCACCCGCTCTGGATGGCGCCAGGCGATATAGATCACCCATGCCAGGTAGCTAGCGGCCAGGAGCAGCCCGGGAATGATCGCGGCCACGAAAATCTCGACCACCGTCACCGGGTCGGCGGCGTAATTGCCCTTGGCGGCCTGCACCTGCACATTGGCGCCCTGCATGAAGGTGCCTATCAGGATCAGCACCGTCGAGGGTGGAATCAGCTGCGCCAGGGTGCCGGAGGCGGTGATGATGCCGGCCGCCAGCGGCTGGTGATAGCGCGCGCGCATCATCGCCGGATAGGAAATCAGGCCCATGGTGACCACCGTGGCGCCGACGATGCCGGTGGAGGCGGCCAGCAGGGTGCCTACGATCACCACCGAGTAACCCAGGCCGCCGGGCAGCTTGCCGAAGGCCTGGCCCATGGTGGTGAGAAGTTCTTCGGCGATCTTCGAGCGTTCCAGTACCGTGCCCATGAAGACGAACAGCGGGATCGAGATCAGCACATCGTTGGTGATGGCGTCGTAGGTACGGCCAAAGGCGCCGGCCAGCAGTGGCGTATCGAAGGCACCGAACAGGATGCCGATGCCGGCGAATGCCAGCGATGCGCCACCGAGCGCGAAGGCCACCGGAAAGCCCAGCAGCATGAAACCGATCAGGCCTGCGAACATGCAGACGGCGAGAATCTCGCCGATTACATGGCTATCCATTGACCTTCTCCGCGCGCGCAAGCACCAGCAAGGCGCGAATCGCCATCGAAAGGCCTTGAATCATCACCAGCACGCAAAACACCGGAATCACCGTTTTCATCAGGTAGACGAACTGCAGGCCGTCGTTGGTTTGCGAGCGCTCCAACAGACGCCACGAGCGTTGCACGCCAGGCAGGCTCCACCAGAACAGGAAGCCCATCATCGGATAGAGAAACACCAACACGCCGAACAGGTCGGCGCGCGCCTTGCCCCTGGCAGTCCATTTTTTGTACAGCAGGTCGACCCGCACGTGCCCACCTTCTTTCAACACCCAGGCCGCGCACAAGAGCACGGCGGCGCCGTGCAGCCAGATATACGATTCCTGCAGCCACGGATAACCCTTGCCGATCACGTAGCGCATCATCACCACGGAAAACGAGATCGCCACCACCGGTAACATCACCCACGCGAGGGTGCGGCCGATGAAGGAATTCATCGCGTCGATCCAGTCGGCAAGCTTTTCAATGGCTTTCATGTTGTGCGGTCCGAAGGGGGTGTTTGGTGTTCAATTGCGGTCACCGGGCATGCGCGATGGCGGCCGGCGCTTAGATTCGCCAAATCGATCGGCCTACCACTGAAGAAAAAGCAACAACCATGCCGATTTAAGCCTGAATTGCCGTGGTGAGGCCGCTTCATGCGCCATTTGCATAGAGTCGGCGGTCATGGCCGGCGCACGGGGCGGTTTGGCATGCATTGCCTGCGGGCAGGACGCGGTCCCGCCATCATGGTCGTCAGGCACGGTGATCAAGCCGCCGGCGCGGCTTCCTGATCGCGGTAGCGGTCGAAGGCTTGGCGCATGAAAGTCTCGATCGCCGGGTCGTCGTCGCCGGCCGGCTGCGGGTCCGCATCCCAATAGCCGAAGCGGTCGCTGCCACGCACCAGCAGGGCGCTGCGGCGGCCGAGGGTCGAGCGCACGTGGGTCGGAACGAAAAAGATCGCATAGCCAATGCGCGGTCTGCCCGATGTGTTGGCCAGCGAGCCGTGCACGGTGCGCTCGGTGTGCAGCGAAAATTCGCCCGGCTGCAGTTCCACATCCAGTGCGCGGTTTTCATCCAGGCCGCGGATAGACTGGCCGCGAATCAGCAGATTGTCGGCGTCGCCGGTCTCGGCATGCCGGTAGTCCGCCTCAAGATGACTTCGCGGGATCACGCGCAGGCAGCCGTTGTCGTGCCGGCTGTCGGTGAGCGCGACCCAGGCGGTGACCTCTGCGTGCGGGTCGAGCCCGAAATAGGCGGAGTCCTGGTGCCAGGATACATAACGTCGATCCCCGGGTGCCTTGGCCCATACGGTCGAGGTGAATACCAGAATGTCGGGTCCGATCAATGACTCGACCGCGTCGAGAATGGCAGGGTGACGCGCGATTTCCTCGAGCGCGCGAAAGCGCAGGTGTGCCTTGAAGCGCAACAGGCCGGTCAGTGGCGCACCGCGCGCCTGCGCGAAGCCTTGTAACGCCGTGGCGCGGCGCAGTGCATCATCGGCGTTTAGTGCGCGCTGCGGGAAGAGCACGCCTTCGCGACGAAATCCGGCCACCTGATCGGCGCTCAACAGCATCAGGCTTGGCGGCGTGAGCCACGCTCCAACGGTGCAACAGAGGTCAGCCGATGCATTCGAACTCCGGCGGGTGATCCATCTCGGGAAGCGTCGATTCTAGCAACTGTGCACCCGGCGGGTGCCTTCAGGGCATGGGGCCGTGCACCGCACGCCCGGCCACATAGGTACGCAACACCGCGATGTCGCGCATCCGCATAAGGTCGCAGGCCAGCGGATCGTCGTCCAGCACCGCGAAATCTGCCGCCATGCCGGGCGCCAGCGGCCCGCGTGTGGCTTCGTCCCCGGTAAGAAAATGGCCGGCCACCGTAGCCAGGCGCAGCGCCTCCTCGCGCGTAAGGTTGCTCGGCCCCAGTTGCTGCTTGGCGTCGTCATCCCAGCGCGCCAGCGCTTCCCATAACGCGAACAGCATCGAATGCGGCACGCCGTCGGTGGACAAGGCCACCGGCACTTGGGCGTCAAGCAATTGCCGGATCGGTGTGCCGCGCGCTCCAAGCGCCTGCAGGTTGAAGCGGTCGCCGGCCATGAACATGAAACCGGGCGTCACCGTCGCCACCAGGCCGAGCGCCTTGATGCGGCGGATCTGGTCAGGCGTGGCCTCGGTCACATGCACCGCCACCCAACGTTTGTCATGAATCGGCACCTGGGCGTTGATTTCTTCAAACGCGCAGAGCACCCGTTCGAGTTCGTAGCACACGAGGGTGCAGACGCGGATGCCAAGACGGGCCGCCGCCAGCCCCAGCGCCACCAGGCGCTGATGCGGCAGGGCCTGGTAGAAATGGCCGGCCCAATGCTCATAGGGGTAGCCGCGGCCGATGATGCGCGCTGTTTCGGGGTCGGCGACATCCAGGCAGATGGCCTCTTCGCGCAGCAGGCCCTGGGTGCCGGCCGAGCCGCCGCTGCGCCCAAGGCGCGGCGCCCAGTGCGCCAGCAACTGCGCGATCTTGCGATCGCCGAACGATGCACTGGGCACACTCAAGGGTAGGCGCATGCGCAGCGTCAGTTCGCCGGCGGCTTCCAGGCGTCGATAGGCATCCATCATCTGCGGTGTGACGCCGTGGCCCTCGAAGGCCGCAGTGACGCCGGCGGCGCTGGTGGCGCGCACCGCGTGGCGCAGGCCGGCATAGCGGTCTTCGTAGGTGAAGCGCGGCACACAGGCGAACAGGGTGTATTCGAGCACCGGCGCGCGATTGTGTTCGAGGAACACGCCGGTGGGCTCGCCATCGGCGTCGCGAGCGATCTCGATCTTGTACGGGGCCGGCGTGTCGCGCGTGATGCCGGCGGTGGCCAGGGCGCGGCTGTTGGTCACCGCCGGCAACGGCAAGCGGCTCCACCAGCCCCAGGGCGCGCGAATGAACACCGGATTGTCGGGGGCGGCATCGTCGAGGTCATGGCGGTCGGGGAAGCGCCCCTCGCGCAATTGCGCGGGCCGGAACACATAGCGATCGGGCGGCGCACCCATCGGCAGGGTGACGATCCACTCGCCAGGCGGGGTGTGCGCGGCAGCCTCGCGCACTGCCGCGCAGATCCCGGCCACCGAATCGCAGTGGGCGATCGCCACCCCGCACAGGTCGCGCAGTCCCATGCGATCGAGGTGTGGATGGGCGTCGTAAAAGCCCGGCACCACGGTGGCACCCGCCAGGTCGATGACGCAGGTGTGCGGCGCGCGCGATTGCAGGATGTCCGCGCTGTCGCCAACGGCGGCGATCACTTCGCCGCTTACCGCCAGCGCTGCCACGGTACGATTGACCGGTTCCAGCGTGTGGATGCGAGCGTTGTGCAGGATCAGGTCGGGCGCGCTCACTGAACTACTCCCCTGTCACTGCGTGACATCCTCCCCAAGGAAGGATGAGCGCGCCCTCCCGGCGGCCGCTCGGGCGCGCTCATGCCGCATTTTGAGAGCGCGTCACGTTGTACTTGTAATCGCGAAACTCACCCGAGAGCACCGCTTCATAGCGTGGCGCGGCGTCGCCGGCACAGCCGGGAATGCATTCGATCTTCGCGTCGTAGTTGGGGTGGTGGAAGAACGCGATCGACATGCGGCTTGCGGCGCGCGCCGTTTCGACCGGCGGGTTCAGCACGCGGTGCGTGTTCGAGACCCAGCGGTCATTGGTCCAGCGCATCAGGAGGTCGCCGATGTTGCACACGAAGCGATACTTGTCGGTGGCCACATCGACCCACTGGCCGGAGCGGGTTAGTACCTGCAGGCCGGGCGCGGATTCTCCCGAGAGGATGGTCAGCATGCCGTAGTCGGTATGGGCACCGGCGCGCAGTTGGCCCGCGGCCGGCGGATTGTCCTGGCGCGGGTAATAGTTGATGCGCGCAGCGGTGACGTGGCGGTCGATCTTGTCGGCAAACCAGTGTTCGGGCAAGCCCAGCGCCAGCGCGGAGATCCGGCACAACACCACCGAAAGGTCATCCATCGCCCGATAGTAGGCATCGGCCGCGGCGGCAAAACCCGCCGGCCTCGCGGGCCAGATGTTGCGATGAAAATAGTTGCGTCCCTGCGGCCCGGTGTAATGCGGCTGGTCTGGAATCACCTCGCGCCCGAAGTGCCAGTACTCCTTGAGATCCGGCGGCGTGTCCAACTGATTGCCGGCGGCAAGTGCTTCGAACCCGAGGCCCTTGTAGCCGCGTGGATAGGTCGGCGCAGGCGGCGCCACCTGCTGCTTTTGCGCAAGCGGCAGGTCGAAAAACGCATGCGCCGATTCGTAAAGCGCGTCCATCGTGGCATTCGGCACGCCGTGGCCGGTGATGGAAAAAAAGCCGATCTGCTCGGCCGCAGCCGCCAACTCGCGCGCAACGCGCTGCCGTGCCGCCGCGTCACCGGCCAGGAAAGGGGAAATGTCGATTACCGGTACCGCGTTCATGCTGATGCCCTCGCAGCAGTTCAATCACGCGTGCCCAGGGAGCGATTGTGATCAAACGAGATATGTGGATGAAACAAACCGGTGCAAAGCGATCATCTTGCCCGAATTTCCACGCTAGTGGCGCGCGAGCGGCTCCCTGGTGTCGCAGCGCCTGGGCTTGCCACATCGAGTTCAACAAGTTGGCATGACCGTCCCGGTCCTCGCGAGATTTCAGTAACGCATAAGGAGGGCGCCATGCTCAATTCAGTCAGGCGTCAAAGCAGCCCCAACGTCGCCGCCCGCTCCCCGGTCGCCACATTCGACAACGTAGTCGACCGCACAAACACCCCTGCCACCGGCGCGCGAATGGTCTCGACCGTATCGCCCCAGATATCGACAATCGTCGCCAACAGCTGGTTGCGTTCCACCACCGCGCCAAGTTCAACCTCGGTGCGCAACAACCCGCCCTTGCTGGCGCGCAGGCCCAGAAAGTCACTCATCATGTGAGCCACTGGCGGCAGCTTGCGCTGGCCCTCGATCATGCCAAGCCCGATCAGCGCGTTGGTGATGCAGCGCGCACCCGCGTCGGTCACGCTTTGCTCCAGCCGCCCGCCTTCGCCGATTTCGAAGGTGAAGGCCGGCACGCCGACGGCGGTGGCTTCGACGCAGGCTATGCCGCGGCTGACATACATGCCGCGCTCGCCGCGCACGATGAAGCCGGTGGCGCATTGCTCTGCCAGCCACAGCGCGCGCTCGGCCGCGGCGCCCAGGTTCATCGAGGGCAGGATGGCGATCGGCACGTAGCGCCCGCCGCGCGTGGGCGTGTGGATGTCGATCGCACAGGAGCATTCGCGCATCAGGCCAAACAACTTGCCGGCGACGATCTGCGCCAGGTTGCCTTTGACGTCGCCGGGGAAGACGGTCCAGGCGTCGATCGGCGCCTGGTCGAGCGGCGATTTCATGAACTGCGAGAGCGGGAAGCGATGATCGGCGTAGAACGCCAGCGGGTGCTGCACCGGCACACAGACGATGCTGCCGGCCAATTGCGCCGGGTCAATGGCTGCAATCACCTTGGCCAGGATGGCGATGCCATTGACTTCGTCACCGTGGATCGCAGCGCCCAGGTACAGGCGCGGGCCCGGTTTGGCGCCGTTGACCAGCACGACCGGAAAACGCACGGGCGTAGCATCGGCCAATTCGACCAGGTCCATCTGGCCGCGCACCACGCTGCCGGGAGCGGCGCTCAAGGGGCCGGCAGTCAAGGTTCCAACAGGGAAGGTCTTGATGGCTTGCATCGATGAATGGCTCCGGGTTCAGGCGGCCTGGCGCGCGGTGGCGCCGGCCGGCAGGTCGTAGGTTTCCAGCAGGCTGTCGACCAGACGGGTGGCGTCGCTCCAGTCGTAGGTGCGGTACTGGTGCCCGGCGGTGAACATTTTCGGGCCGCTGTAGAACATTTCGTATTGCGTGTGGCGCGAGGCGAATTCGGAGCCGACGCTGTCCCAGGCCAGCTTGAACATCTTGACCCGGCCGCGGGCGTCGGTCACCGGCGAATGCTGGGTCTTGCCGATCAGCGCGGCGATTTCCGGATTGTTGAAATCCTGGGCGGAGGAAGGCAGCATGATCATGCCGCCGCCGGCCAGGTCGCGGATCATCTCGATCACCTGCGGGTACAGGCGCTGCGCCAGCACATTGGCGCTGTAGAGCATGGCGCGGTCGGGGATGAAGAACTCGCCCTGGTCAAGCGGGCCGCTGCCGCCCTCCATGCGCCCCTTGGCTTCCATGGCGTGCACCAGGCCGTCGATCATGCCGGCCTGCGCCGCCAACAGGCCCAGGTTCTCGCGCACTTGCGGAAAATCCACGGTGCCGATGGTTTCGCAAATGCGCCGCGCCAGCCCGGTCAGGTAGCGCAACTTCACCGCCAGGCGAATCTGCGCCTGGTAGTTCTGGTACACATGCGCCGGTGCGGTGTGAAACTGCGCGAACGACATGGCCGGGTTGCGGTGCACGAATACCCGCTCCCACGACACCTTGACCTCGTCGAAATAGACGATCGAATCGTTTTCGTCATAAGCCGAAGAAAGTGGATAGTCGAACTTCGACACCGCGCCCTGCTCGTAGGAGCGGCGCGACAGCAGCTTCACGCCGGGCGCGCCGATCGGCACCATCGCGGTGAATGCATAGCCGTCGTCGCCGTCGCGCAGCGGCCGCAGCGAGGCCACCAGCAACTCGTTGGCGAACACCGCCGAGGTACCGAGCATCTTTGCGCCCTTGATGGTGATGCCCCCGGCATCTTCATCGCAGATCGCCGCGGTGACGAAGGGGTCTGCCTGCTCGCCGGTGGCTTTCGACCGGTCGGCCTGCGGATCGATGATCACGTAGGCCAGGTACAGATCGTTGTCGCGCGCATGGCGGTAGTAGTCGAGCACCGCCTGGCCGCGGCCCTTGCCATGTGCCTCGAACACATCGGCGCGCATCGCCATGGCTGATATGCAGGAAGCCACATGATCGGGCGAGCGGCCCATGAAACCCACATGCTGTTCGCTCCAGGCCGTGAGTGCCTTGCGACGCTCGACCAGTTCGGCATAACTGCGCGGCAATTGCCAGGCGCGATTGGCGCGCCGCCCGCCGCCGATGTCGAAGGTCATCAACTCCGGGTTGGCGGCCTGATAGTCGTACAGGCTGGCCACGGTCTGCGCCGACTGGCGGAATGCCGGATGCGCGGCGACATCACTGACGCGCCTGCCTTCGATCAGGATGGTGCGCGCATCGCGAATGCTTTTCAGGTGCTCGTCGCCGTTCTTGATGATGCCCATCAATGTTTCTCCGTCGAAAGTGGGCTGGCGGCGCGGCGATGTGGTGCGCCGTGCCACTGCAAAAGCGTGATCATGCACCGGAAGAAAAACTTTGTAAAGGTGAAGTTACTTCACCAATTATTTCGGGCCAGGCTGCGCGCGCAATTCCGCCAACGCGGCCTCGCTGTGGCCTTGCACGGCTGCGGCGAGGCGCCCCAGCTCCAGCAGCTCGGCGCGTGAAAGTGCCGCGAACAGGCGATCATTGACGCGCTGCATCCGCGGCGCGGCGCGCGCCAGTGCGCGCCTGCCGGCGGCGCTCAAGCGCGCCAGCATGGCGCGGCCGTCGCTGGGGTCGCGGCGCGTGGCGACCAGGCCCTTCACCTGCAGGCGTCGTACCTCGGCCACCACGAACGAAAGGCTGACGCCGAGCGCTTCGGCCAGCGCGCCCAGGCGCAGGCCCGCGGCCGGTGCATGGCGCGCCAGGTGCATGACGATGTTGTACTGCGGCGGGGTGATGCCGATGCAGGCCGCCAGCCCGCCGCGCACTTCCTGCAGGCGCGCCGCCAGCCGCACCAGGTCGTCAACCGCACGGCGAAATGCCAGGTCGCTGCCGCCCACCAACAGCGCCTTGCGCGATACCGAGGGCGGCGGCGCCGCCGCACTGCGGCGCAGCGTGCTCAAAACGGCCCCGGATGGCCG
>CAYYFR010000167.1:0-12873 GCA_964470865.1 uncultured Burkholderiales bacterium
GCCAGCGCGGGCCAGGTAGCAGGCAGCGGTCAGGCCGTTGTGGCCGGCGCCGATGATCAGGGCATCAGGTTTTTGCATCGGCGCAAGGTTAGCAGGGGCTTCCGCGTCAGGTGAGCCGGGGCAGGGGTGCGTCGTCGATGCCCGCCTCGACCAGCGGCTCGGGGTGCGGCTGGTCGCGCGACAAGTCTTCCTGCGGCTCGATCGCGGTATCGAGCACCGCCACATCGGGCGCCAAGAAACCGCCGGACTGATGGCGCCACAGCTTGGCGTAATGTCCATCCAGTTGCAGCAATTCCGCATGCGAGCCCGCTTCGACAATGCGCCCCGCATCGAGCACGATCAGGCGGTCCATGCGGGCGATGGTCGAGAGCCGGTGCGCGATGGCGATCACGGTCTTGCCCTGCATCAGGCCGTGCAGTTGCTCCTGGATCGCGATCTCGACTTCGCTGTCGAGCGCGGAGGTGGCTTCGTCGAGCACCAGGATCGGCGCGTCCTTGAGCACCACGCGGGCAATCGCAATGCGCTGGCGCTGGCCGCCGGAGAGTTTGACGCCACGCTCGCCCACATGGGCTTCGTAGCCGGTGCGTTCCTTCCAGTCCTGCAAGCCCAGAATGAATTCGTGCGCCTGCGCGGTGCGCGCCGCGGCTTCGACCTGCGATGCTGTCGCCGCCGGCCGCCCATAGCGGATGTTGGCGGCGATCGAGCGGTGCAATAGCGAGGTGTCCTGGGTCACCATGCCGATGGCCGCGCGCAGGCTTTCCTGGGTGACGCGCGCGATGTCCTGGCCGTCGATCAGGATGCGCCCCTGCTCGACCTCGTAGAAACGCAGCAAAAGGTTGACCAGAGTCGACTTGCCGGCACCCGAGCGCCCCACCAGCCCCACGCGCTCGCCGGGCCGGATGGAGAAACTCAGGCGATCCAGTACTTTGGTGCCATCGGCGCGGCCGTAGGAAAAGCTCACATCCTCGAAGCGGATCTCGCCGCGCGACACTTCCAGTTGCATAACGCCAGGCCGATCCTGCCCGGTCTGCGGCACGGCAATGGTCTGCATGCCCTCCTGCACCACACCTATGTTCTCGAAAATGCCGGCCACCTCCCAACTGACCCAGCCGGCCGCGTTGGCGATCTGCCAGGCCAGCGGCAGGGCGGTGGCCACGATGCCGGCTTCGACCACACCTTGCGACCACAACCAGATGCCGATCGCCGCCGTGCCGGTGAGCAGGATCGCGTTCATCACCGAAAGGCAAAACATGAACTGCGAGATCAGCTTCATGTGCGCACCCACCGCTGCCTGGTGCTGGTCGATCACTTCGCTCACATAGCTATCCTCGTCTTTCAAGCGGGCGAACAGCTTGACGGTAAGGATGTTGGTGTAACTGTCGACCACCCGCGCCATCACCAGCGAACGCACCTCGGAGCTGGCCTTGGACAAGTCGCGCATGCGCGGCACGAAATAGCGCAGAAACGCCGCGTAGCCGGCGAACCACACCAGCGTGGGCACCGCCAGGCGCCAGTCGACCATCGCCATCAGCACCAGGGCGCTGATGCCGTACACCGCGATGTACCAGACCGCGCGAATTGCCGACATCACCGACTCGCGCAGCGCCATGGCGGTCTGCATCACGCGGTTGGCGATGCGCCCGGCGAAATCGTTCTGGAAAAACGCCAGGCCCTGGCGGATCACGTGCCAGTGGCTTTGCCAGCGGATCAGGCTGGTGACCCCGGGAATCAGCGCGTTCTGGCGGATTGCCACATCCACCAGCAGCACCAGCGGCCGCACGATCAACACCGCCACCAGCATGCCGGTGAGCAGCGGCGCCTGCGCCGCCAGGGCCGCCTTGCGGTCGGCCGCCTGCATCAGGGACACCAACGCGCCGATGAACAAGGGGATCAGCGTATCGATCAGCGCCACCACGAGGCTGGTGACGAACATCGCCGCATACCATCTTTTGGTCTGGCGCACAAAATGCCAGTAAAACGCCAGCAGGCCTTCCGGCGGCGCGGCAGGACCGGTGGTGGCGGTGCCGCGCACGCGCGATTGCAGATACTTGAACATGGCCCCAAGCCTAGCAGGAGAAGGGCGGTGTATGCTCAAACTCGCCGCTATCCGACGCAACCCGCGCCTGGCAACAGCGCTTCACATTGAAAGGCTTCACCCCCCATGAATCTCGATCTCAGCGGCAAGCTGGCCCTGGTAACCGGCTCCACCCGCGGCATCGGCCTGGCCAGCGCCATTGGCCTGGCGCGCATGGGCGCCGAGGTGATCGTCAACGGCCGCCAGGCCGGCGCGGTGACCGAAGCGCTGGCACGCATCCGTGGCGAGGTACCGGTCGCGCGCCTGCATACCGCTCCGCTCGACCTGGGCAGCGCCGCCGGCTGCGCGCAACTGATCAGGCAGTTCCCGGCGGTCGATATCCTGGTCAACAACCTCGGCGTTTACGAGCCCAAGCCGTTTTTCGAGCTCGAAGACACCGACTGGGAGCGCATGTTCGAAGTCAACGTGATGAGCGGCGTGCGCCTCACCCGCCACTACCTGAAGGCGATGCTCGAAACCCGCGACTGGGGCCGCGTGGTATTTGTCTCCAGCGAATCGGGCATCTACATTCCCAAGGAAATGGTGCACTACGGCTTCTCGAAAGCCGCGCAACTGGTGATCGCGCGCGGCGCCGCCGAGATGACCCGTGGCAGCAACGTGACGGTCAATTCGGTGCTGCCCGGCCCGACCTGGGTAGAGGCGATGCCGGCGCGCATGGAAGCGCGCGCCAGAAGCATGGGCACCACGCCCGACGAATTAGCCCGACGCACCTTCACCGAGCGCCGACCGGCTTCGCTGCTGCAGCGCTACGCCCAACCGGAGGAAGTGGCCAACCTGATCTGCTATGTTTGCTCGCCGGCGTCCAGCGCCACCAATGGCGCGGCGCTGCGGGTGGACGGCGGCATCGTCACCAACCCCTTTTGAACCCCAGCACGAATGTCGAAATTGCCTGCCATGCAAAACGCCCTCCACACCGAATGCAGCATGGGCGACCTGCTGCTACGCGCCATTGAACGCGGCGGCGACCGCGTTGCTTTCGTCTGCGAAGATCAGACCCTGACCTATCGTCAGATGGGCCACCTGCTGTCGCGCCTGGTGCAGGCACTGAGCGCGCGCGGCCTGCGCCACGGTGATGCGGTGGCGGCCTTGTCACCCAACCGTATCGAGGCATTCCTGATCACCGCCGCCGCCTACGTGATGGGCCTGCGCAACACCTGGATGCATCCGCTGGCGTCTGCGGACGACCACGCCTACCTGCTGGAGGATTCGGGCGTGAGCACGCTGTTTTTCGACCCCCTCATGTTCGAAGGTCGGGCCCAGGCGCTGGCTGCGCGCGTGCCCGGCATCAAAACGCTTTACGGCCTCGGGCCCAACGCCATCGCCGACGACATCCTGGCGCTGGCGCAACAGCAGGTCGCCGCACCGCTTAGCGCCAACACCACGGCTGACGACATTTGCGTGCTGATCTACACCGGCGGCACCACCGGCAAGCCCAAAGGCGTGGTGCACACCCATCGCACCCATGTGAGCATGGTGATGGCCGAACTGTCCGAGTGGGATTGGCCGCACGAGATCCGCTTTTTGGCGATGACGCCGATCACCCACGGGGCCGGCGCCATGATCATGGCCGTGCTGCTGCGCTCCGGCACCTACGTGATGGCCAAGGCCTTCGAGGCGCAACGCTTTTTCGACCTGGTCGCGGAGCACCGCATCAGCGCCACCTTCCTGGTGCCGACCATGATCTACGTGCTGCTCGATCACCCGGGCGTATGCGACGCCGATCTGGCCTCGCTGGAACTGATCATCTACGGTGCCGCGCCGATGGCGCCGGCGCGCCTGATCGAAGGCATGCGCGTGTTCGGGCCGGTATTCATGCAGCTCTACGGCCAGTCCGAGGCGCCCAACGCCGTCACGGCGCTGCGCAAGCGCGACCATGATCCAGAGCATCATCCGCAACGCCTGGCATCCTGCGGCCTGCCGATCTACAACAGCCAGGTGCGCCTGCTCGACGATGCCGGACTTGACGTGCCCACCGGCGAAGTGGGCGAAATCTGCGTGCGCGGGCCGCTGGTGATGCAGGGTTACTGGAACAAGCCTGCGGAAACCGCGCGGGCGCTGCGCCACGGCTGGCTCTACACCGGTGATCTGGCGCGCCGCGATGCCGACGGCTACCTGTACATCGTCGGCCGCAGCAAGGACATGATCATCAGCGGCGGCTTCAATGTTTACCCCGCCGAGATCGAGGATGTGCTGACCGCGCACCCGGCGGTGGCCGCCGCCGGCGTGATCGGCGTGCCCGATCCGAAATGGGGCGAGGCGGTCAAGGCGATCGTGGTGCTGCGCGCCGGCATGGCGGCCAGCAGCGAAGAGCTGACCGCGCGCGTGCGCCATGCCAAGGGCGCGGTGTATGCGCCCAAGAGCATCGACTTTGTCGACAGCCTGCCGCTGACCGGGCTGGGAAAGCCCGACAAAAAGGTGCTGCGCGAGCGTTACTGGCAGGGGCGGGAACGCAGCGTCAATTGAGGCCCGCGGCTTCGACAGACCTTAATTGCCCGGCCCCCACGCTGCAGGAACCCGCCGCTTGCATGGCATCCCGCAGATTCAACCGAGAGGATCGTTCATCACCATGCCACGCTATACCGGAAGCTGCCATTGCGGCGCAGTGAAATTCGAGATCGAGTCGGTGATCGACAAGGTCACGCAATGCAATTGCTCGATCTGCTCCAAGAAGGGCATCCTGCATCATCGGGTGCCGCCGGAGCGCTTTCGCCTGATCGCCGGCGCTGACAAGCTCGAGAACTACAAGTTCGGTACCGGCATCGCCAGCCACTACTTCTGTGGCACTTGCGGTATCCATACATTCACCCATCCGCGCTCGGCCCCGGAACTCTTCACCGTGAATGTGCGCACGCTCGATGATTTCGACCTGGCGCTTGCCGCACCCGCGGTCTTCGAATTCGACGGCCGCCATTGGGAAGCCAATGTTGCCAAGCTTGGGTAAGGGGCACCACCGTCGCCGCCGAGCGCAATCCTTGGCCAGCGGCGGCCACTCCGATTGCCGCGCCCCGCTACACTGCGCATTCGTGTCGAACAAGGAGGCCACACCATGCACACCAAAACCCTGATTGCCGGATTGATCCTGGCGTGTAGCGGTTTGTTTCTTAGCACGGCCGCGAGCGCGGCCTCGAAGGAGGAAATCGACGCCAAGGTGCAGGAAGCGATCGAAAATTTCTACAAGCAGACCAGCGCCGGCAAAGGCCTGGCGCAAAAGGCCAGCGGCATGCTGGTGTTTCCCGAGGTGATCAAGGCAGGGATCGGCATCGGTGGCGAATATGGCGAAGGCGCGCTGGTGGTCAAGGGCAAGCCGATCGCCTACTACAACACCGCCTCGGCCTCGATCGGCTTTCAGCTGGGTGCGCAGATCAAGTCGCAGGTGATCCTGTTCATGAACCCGAAAGCGTTGGAAGCTTTTCGCAAAAGCAAAGGCTGGAAGGCCGGCGTTGACGGCAGCGTGGCGCTGGCCACGCTTGGCGCCGGCGGCGAGATCGACACCAACACGATCAAGGAGCCGATCATCGGCTTCATCTTCTCCAACAAGGGCCTGATGTACAACCTGACCTTCGAGGGCTCGAAGATCACCAGGCTGGAGCGCTGAACCCGCACATGCCGGTTTCGATCAGCGGGCGCGGACCGCGCTCTGCCAGCCTGGCCACCACTGCAGAGTAGTTCACCGTTAAAAGCAGGTTTTCACCCTCGGCCCAAAGCTCGACTACGCGATCGGTGCCGGGCTCCTCGAAAGGCGCCGCCAGTATGGCGGAGGCGTCGAACACCCGCGTCATCGGTTGAAATCGTGCCTTCGCACGATCTAACCTTGGTCGTTAGCCGCCCGGGTGCACAGCACTCTGAAGTACTTCAGTAGCCCATTGATTCAGGCTTTTGCCAGCCGCTTGAGCAGCTACCAGTGCCCGACCGTGAATCTCCGGGGTAACGCGCAGAAGAAGTTTTCCAGAGGCTGGTCTTTCAGGCTTTACGCCTTCTTCCCTGCATTCCGCCAAATAGTCTTCGACTGCCTTCTCAAACTCAAGTCGGAGTTCGCTTACGGTGTCGGCGTGAAAGCTGATGATGCTCCGAATACCTAGTAGACGAGCAACGAGAATATTGTCCCGCTCGTCATACTCGACGCGTGCGGTATAGCCTTTATGCGACATGGTATTCATGGCTTAACTCCCAGCCGGGACAGAAGTTCCCGTACTTCTTCAACTTGATAACGTTTGGCTTCCCGCCCTGGGTGAGGGCGATGCGCTCGCCACTGTTCACCAGTGAGTTCAACCTTGATGCGAGAACCTTCCCGCTCCTTGATAATTCCTCCGAGACCCTTCAACATGGCCTCAATGTCTGCAAAGACAATTGAGGCCGAGGTTGGTAGAGCGAAGATCGCTGCGAGTGTCTTCCTTTGCTTCGAGTTCACGCTGAGAATGCTATCACTTTATGATAGCTGCCGCAAGCACGCCGCGGCAAGTTTTTCGAGCGCCTGACGAATACCACTTATCCGCCGCGCGGCGGAGCGGCAAGATGCGAGGCAGGAAATCATCGCGGTGGATCGACGCTGCTGGACTGAATTGGACTGAACCGCGGGATTAGCGGCGGGACTTGGAGATTGTAAGCATAGGTGCGAAGGCATGGCCGGTATCGGGTTTGTCCGCACCGTCGAACCAGGCCATTTGGCGCTGCGGCCAATCCGGGCAGGAATGCCACGACGCGTGCGCAGGCACGGGTGGGCAAGGATTCCGGTCTCCATTGGCTTGAACGGCAGCCGCCAAACCACAGCGCCGGCGAGTTGGATCACTGCCGTGTAGACGTACAATCGCAACTCCATCAGCAAGGAAGCATCATGGACAGCGTCGACCTCAACGTACTCAAATCCGTCCTCGCCTGGCGCCAGGCCGGGCACACCGTCAACCTGGTCACCGTGGTTGAAACCTGGGGCAGCGCGCCGCGCCCGCCGGGCGCCCTGCTGGCGATTCGCGGCGACGGTCAGATCGTGGGATCGGTCTCCGGTGGCTGTGTCGAGGACGACCTGATCGAGCGCTGCCGCAACGCGCCGCTCCTGGCGACCCGGCCGGAAATCGTCAGCTACGGCGTCACCACCGAGGAAGCGGCACGCTTCGGCCTGCCGTGCGGCGGCGCCTTGAAGCTGGTGCAGGAGCCGGTCACCGACACCGCCTGGGTTGAAGACATCCTGGCGCGTGCCGCGCGCCACGAGCTGGCCATGCGCACCATCGATCTGGATACCGGCGCGGTCAGCATCACCGGCGCCTCGCGTGCCGACAAGACCGCGTTCGACGGCAACACGCTCAAGGTGATCTACGGCCCCTTGTGGCGCATGCTGATCATCGGCGCCGGGCAATTGTCGCGCTACCTGGCCGAGATGGCGCAGGCGCTGGACTACCAGGTGATCGTGTGCGACCCGCGCGAGGAATATCGCGCCGACTGGAATGTGCCGAATGCCGAACTGGTGACCGGCATGCCCGACGACGTGGTGCTGCAACTGAACCTCGACGCGCACTGCGCGGTGGTTGCCGTGACCCATGACCCGAAGCTGGACGACATGGCGCTGCTTGAGGCACTCAAGTCGCCGGCCTTCTACATCGGTGCACTCGGCTCGCGCGTGAATACCGCCAAGCGCAAGCTGCGCCTGAAGGAATTCGACCTGTCAGACGCCGAGATCGAGCGCCTGCACGGACCGATAGGCCTGCGTATCGGCAGCCGCACGCCGCCGGAAATTGCGATTTCCATCCTCGCCGAAGTCACCGCGGTGAAAAACCGCTTCCCGCTTGACCGTGTATCGGACAAGGCCGCCGGCAACTTCGAAGCCTGTGCCACCTGATGTCTGGTTCGCTCCGCCTGGCGCTCAGACCGTCGCGCGCCTGACCTTCGTGGCGCGGCCACACCGGGCCAGGCCCGACCTGCGGGGCGCTGGCAAGGCATGACCAGTGTCGTCACCGGCATCCTGCTTGCCGCCGGCTCCTCGCAGCGCTTCAACGGCAACAAGCTGCTGCACCCGCTGGACGGCGAGCCGATCGCACTGCGCGCGGCACGCTCATTCGCCGCAACGTTTCCGCGTGGCGTCGCGGTGGTGAGAACCGCGAGCCCGCTCAAGCCCCTGCTCGAAGCCATGGGCCTGCGCGTGGTCGAATGCGCGCGCGCCAACGAAGGCATGGGCGCCAGCCTGGCCGCCGGTGTGGCGGCCAGCGCCGATGCCGATGGCTGGGTTGTCGCCCTGGCCGACATGCCCTTCATCCGACCCGCCACCCACGCCCGCATCGCGGGTGCGGTGGGCGCCGGTGCCGCCCTGGTCGCTGCCGGCTACCAGGGCGAGCGCGGCCATCCGGTAGGGATTGGCGCACACTTCCGCGAACCACTGCTGGGGCTCGAAGGTGACGCTGGCGCACGCCACATCGTGCGCGCCAATCCCGGCCTTATGCAACTGATCGAATGCGATGATCCGGGTGTGGTGCGCGATATCGATACCCGCGACGACCTGCCGCCGACCACTCCCGACCCGAAGCCTTGATGACCCGATGAAACCCGCCCCTGCGCTGCGCTACCGCATCATCCCGATCAATCCGCAGGCCCACCTGTTCGAGGTGACGCTGACCATCGCGCAGCCGGCGGCACTGGGCCAGCGGCTCTCGCTGCCGGTGTGGATTCCCGGCAGCTACATGATTCGCGAATTCGCGCGCAACATCGTGCGCATCAAGGCCTGCGACCGCAGCGGGCCGGTGGCGCTGGAAAAACTCGACAAACACAGTTGGGCCGCAGCGCCCTGCAAGGGGCCGCTCACCGTCACGTGCGACATCTACGCCTGGGAGCTTTCGGTACGTGCCGCGCACCTGGATGAGTCGCACGGATTTTTCAATGGCACCAGCGTATTCCTGCGCGTGGCCGGCTTCGAGGACTCGGCGCATGAAGTCGAGATCCTGCCGCCCCGGGGTCGTGCCCATGCCGACTGGCGCGTGGCCACCACGCTGCCGCGCATGCGCGGCACGCGCTTGCACGCCTTCGGCCTGTATCGCGCCGCCAGCTACGACGAGTTGATCGATCATCCGGTCGAGATGGGCCGCTTCACCCTGATCGCCTTTCGTGCCTGTGGTGTGGCGCACGAAGTGGCGATCAGCGGCCGCCACGACTGCGACACCCGGCGCCTGACCGCCGACCTGAAGAAGATCTGCGAGCGGCAGATACGCTTTTTCCACGGCCGCAACGCCGGGCCCGCGGACGTGCCTTTCGCGCGCTATGTGTTCCAGGTGATGGCGGTGGGTGACGGCTATGGCGGGCTTGAACACCGCGCCTCGACCGCGCTGATCTGCGCGCGCAACGACCTGCCGCATGCCGGCATGCGCGGCATGCCCGAGGGCTATCGCACCTTTCTCGGGCTGTGCAGCCACGAGTACTTCCACACCTGGAATGTCAAGCGCATCAAGCCCGCCGCCTTCGCGCCCTACGACCTGACGCAGGAGAACTACACGCGCCTGTTGTGGGCCTTCGAGGGCTTCACCTCCTATTACGACGACCTGTTCCTGGTGCGTTCAGGCGTGATCGACGAAGCGTCTTTCTTGAGCCTGCTGGCCAAGACGGCGCAGGGCGTGCTGCGCGGCAGTGGTCGCATGAAGCAATCGCTCGGCGATTCAAGCTTCGACGCCTGGACCAAGTATTACCGCCAGGACGAGAATGCGCCCAACGCGGTGGTCAGCTACTACACCAAAGGTGCGCTGGTGGGCCTGTGCCTGGACCTGCTTTTACGCAGCGGCAGCGGCGGTCGCAAGTCGCTGGACGACGTCATGCTTGCGCTGTGGCGCGACTACGGCGCGCCATTCGACGGTGCCGGCCGCGGCGTGCCGGAGGACGGCGTGCGCCAGGCCGCGATAGCGGCAGCACCGGCACTCGCAGGGCGGATCAAGCGCTTTTTCGACGCCGCCATCGATGGCACCGACGAACTGCCGCTCAAGAAGCTGCTGGCGACGGTCGGCGTCGAACTGCGCGTCGATGCCGGCGCCAAGCCGGCCTTGGGCGCCCGCCTTGTGGCCGCGCCCGCCGGCGTGAAGCTCACCCACGTGTTGGACGGTGGCGGTGCGCAGATGGCCGGCCTTTCCGCCGGCGATGTGCTGATCGCTGTCAATGGAATCAGGGTCGACAAGAGTTCGCTCGAGACCCTGCTGGAACGGCGCCCGGTCGGCAGCACGGTTATGGTTCATGCTTTCCGCCGCGATGAACTGATCGAACGCGAAATACGCCTGGGCCGCGCCGAGATCACCGTCGAACTCAAGGCCGAAGCGCGCTTGGGTGGCAGCGCGGCACGCCTGCGGCGCGCCTGGCTTGCGACCTGAGGTCGCCAGGTCGCGTTGCGCGCAACGCCGGCTTCAGGCGAACAGGCGCGCCAGCTCCGCCCCCGGGCTGGGCGCGCGCATGAACGCCTCGCCCACCAGAAACGCGTTGACCGCATGCGAGCGCATGCGGCGCACATCGTCAACCTCGAGGATGCCGGACTCGGTGATCACCAGCTTGCCAGCCGGAATGCGCGGCAACAAGTCGAGCGTGTTCGAAAGGCTGGTCTCGAAGGTGCGCAGGTTGCGGTTGTTGATGCCCAGGAGCGGCGTCTTCAGGCGTAACGCGATCTCCAGCTCGGCCGCATCATGCACTTCAACCAGCACCGCCATGCCAAGCGCCATGGCGCTTGCCTCCAGGGCCGCCAGCTGCGCGGGGTCGAGTGCGGCAACAATCAGCAGGATGCAATCAGCGCCGGCGGCGCGTGCTTCATGCACCTGATACTCGTCGATCATGAAATCCTTGCGCAGGCACGGCAGATCGCAGGCCGCACGCGCCATGACCAGATCATCGAGCGAGCCGCGGAAATACTCGGCATCGGTCAGCACCGAAAGGCAGGCCGCGCCGTGCGCAGCGTAGTCGCGCGCGATCGCGGCCGGCACGAAGTGCTCGCGCAGCACGCCGCGCGACGGGCTGGCTTTCTTCACCTCGGCGATCACTGCAGCATGGCCGCCGGCGATCCTGGCACGCAGCGCGCCGGCGAAGTCACGTAGCGGCCGCGCCGCCCCGGCCTGCGCGCGAATCGCCGCGTCATCGACGCGCGCGCGCGCGGCCGCCACTTCACGCTCCTTGGTGGCGAGGATTTTCTTGAGAATGTCGGACATGCGGCCGCCCCGATCAGGTCGAAAACTTCTTGGTGAACTGCACGAAGTCATCGAGCTTCTTGCGCGCCGCGCCACTGGCCACCGTTTCACGCGCGAGACCAATACCATCGGCGATCGAGGCCGCGACATTGGCCGCATAGAGCGCCGTGCCGGCGTTGAGAATCACGATCTCGCGCGCGGTGCCTTCGCGGTTCTCCAGCGCCTCGAGCAACATGGCCTTGGATTCGGCGGCGTCGTTGACCTTGATGCTGCGATTGGACATCATCGACAAGCCGAAATCCTCGGGGTGAATTTCGTACTCGGTGACCTCGCCGTTCTTCAGCTCGCCGATCATGGTGGCGGCGCCCAGCGACACTTCGTCGATGCCATCCTTGCCGTAGACGATCAAGGCATGGGTGGCCCCCAATAGCTGCAGAACACGCGCCTGGATGCCGACCAGATCGGAGTGGAACACGCCCATCAGGATGTTGGGCGCACCGGCCGGATTGGTCAGCGGCCCGAGAATGTTGAATATGGTGCGCACCCCAAGCTCGCGGCGCACCGGCCCGACATTCTTCATCGCCGGGTGGTGATTGGGAGCGAACATGAAGCCGATGCCGGTGGCGGCGATGCTCTCGGCGATCTGCTGCGGATCGAGCATGATGTTGACGCCCAGCGCCTCGAGCACATCGGCACTGCCCGACTTCGAGGAGACGCCCCGGTTGCCGTGCTTGGCCACCGTCGCGCCGGCGGCGGCGGCCACGAACATCGATGCGGTGGAAATGTTGAAGGTGTGCGAGCCATCGCCGCCGGTGCCGACGATGTCGACGAAATGCGCGGTCGCGGGCACATGCACCTTGCTGGCGAATTCACGCATGACCTGCGCTGCGGCGGCGATTTCGCCAGTGGTCTCCTTTTTCACGCGCATGCCGGTGATGATCGCCGCCGACATGACCGGCGAGATCTCGCCCTTCATGATCATGCGCATCAGGGCCAGCATTTCGTCGTGAAAGATCTCGCGGTGTTCGATGGTACGTTGCAGGGCTTCCTGCGGGGTGATGGCGGGCATGGTAGTCCTTTGGTCTATTGGCGTTGCAGGAAATTCCTGAGCATGCGATGGCCGTGCTCGGTGAGTATCGATTCGGGATGAAATTGCACCCCTTCGATGGCCAGCGTGCGGTGTTTCAGGCCCATGATCTCGCCATCATCGGTCCAGGCGGTGACTTCGAGTTCAGCCGGCAAGGTGTCGCGCTCGACTGCCAGCGAGTGATAGCGCGTCGCGGTGAAGGGCGTGGGCAAGCCGGCAAACACGCCGCTATCGATATGCGTTACAGGTGAGGTCTTGCCATGCATCAATTGCCTGGCATGCACCACCTTGCCGCCGAAGGCCTGGCCGATTGCCTGGTGACCCAGGCACACGCCCAAAATCGGCAGCTTGCCGGCGAAGCTGCGAATCACCTCCAGCGACACCCCAGCCTCGTTGGGCGAGCAGGGGCCGGGCGAGATCACGATCTTTTCCGGCTTGAGCGCGGCGATCGCAGCCACGCTCATCTCGTCGTTCAGCACCACCCGCACCTGGGCACCGAGCTCGCCCATGTACTGCACCAGGTTGTAGGTGAAGGAGTCGTAGTTGTCGATCATCAGGATCAT
>CAYYFR010000168.1:0-12751 GCA_964470865.1 uncultured Burkholderiales bacterium
CACTGCCACCATCGCGGTGGTCTATCCGCACATGAACGGCATTGGCGGTGACAGTTTCTGGCTGCTGCGCACGCCAAGTGACGGCGTGGTCGGTATCGATGCCTGTGGCGCGGCCGCCGCCGGCGTGGCGCGCGGCGACTATGCCGGCAAGAGCGCGATCCCGTTTCGGGGCGGCTCGGCGGCCATCACGGTGGCAGCCACCATGTCGGGCTGGCATTTTGCCTATGCCCACTCGGTGGAAAAACTGGCTGGCCGCCTGCCGCTTGCGCGCCTGCTGGAAGACGCGATTCATTATGCCAAAGTGGGTATTCCGACGACCTATTCACAGCACATGAATACCAGCAAGAAGCTGGCCGAACTCAAGGACATTCATGGTTTCGCCGATACCTTCCTGGTCGATGGCGCGGTGCCGGCCACCGGCGCGGTGTTCAGGCAGCCACGTATGGGTGCGACCCTGGAGCAGTTGGCGCGTGCCGGCCTTGACGATTATTACAAGGGCGATCTCGCGCGCGCGATTGCGAGCGACCTGCAGGCGGCGCAAAGCCCGGTCACCCTCGCCGATCTTCAAGCCCATCGCGCGCTCAAGCGCATACCGCTGGAACTCAAGCATTCGCTCGGGCGCGTCTACAACATGCCGCCGCCGACACAAGGCCTGGTTTCACTCTTGATCCTGGGGCAGATGGACCGTCTCGGGATCGAACGCTTCGACCATTTGAGTGCCGACTACGTGCATGTGGCGGTGGAAGCCACCAAGCGCGCTTTCCTGATCCGTGACAAGTACATCACCGATCCAGGTGTCATGAAGAAGAACGGCGCCCCCGACCCACAGACGCTGCTGGCTGCAGCCGGCCTCGACGCCGAGGCGGCCAGGATCGACATGATGAAAGCCGCACCATGGGGTGCCGGCAAGGGGCCGGCGGACACCATCTGGATGGGCGTCATCGACGGGCAGGGCAATGCCGTTTCGCTGATTCAATCGATTTATCACGAGTTCGGTTCCGGCGTCGTGCTCAAGAAAACCGGCATCAACTGGCAGAACCGCGGTGCCTCGTTTTCGCTCGACGCCAGGCACATCAATACGCTTGAGCCCGGCAAGAAACCGTTTCACACCCTCAATCCCGCCCTGGCGCTGCTGGGTGATGGCCGCGTCATGGTGTACGGCAACATGGGCGGGGACGGTCAGCCGCAAAGCCAATCAGCAGTGTTCACCCGCAGCATGGTTTACGGCATGAATCCGCAGGATGCGATCGCCGCGCCGCGCTGGCTGCTGGGCCGTACCTGGGGCCAGACCTCCGACACCCTGAAGCTCGAAGGGCGTTTTCCCGCGGCGACTGTCGAGGAACTCAAGCGTCGTGGTCATGATGTGGAGATGTACCCCGACTATGACGAGACTCTGGGCCACGCCGGTTGCGTGATCCGCCATCCGAACGGTAATTTCGAGGGCGGCTTCGACCCGCGCTCCGACGGTGGCGTCGCCGCGTTCTAGTCGGCAGCGCAGCGCCGTGACTGTCTTTGCGGGCGCGCGAAGCAATCTGGCGCCGCCAGCAGGGAGCTGAGCATGGTCAGTGTGCGCATTGACAAGTGGCTATGGGCCGCGCGCTTTTTCAAGACCCGCACATTGGCCACCGCCGCGGTCGACGCCGGGCACGCGCGCCTGCTAGATGAGAGGGTCAAACCAGCCAAGGAGATACGGCCAGGGGATGTGTTGCGTATCCGCACCGCCGGCGCTGAGTACACGGTGACGGTGCGCCTGTTGGCGGAACAACGCGGCAGCGCTGCCATCGCACAGACCCTGTATGAGGAAAGCGCGGGAAGCCGCGAGGCCCGCGCGCTTGAAGGCGAGAAACGCCGCCGCTTTGCCGAACCTGCCGATGCTATCGTCGCCCGCCCCACCAAAAAAGACCGGCGCAAACTCGATCGCTTTCGTGGTGGATAATATGTCCTCTTTAAAACAACGCCCGCATCTAAAAAAAGCGCGGCCATTGGAGACCGGTATGACTCGCTTACTGATCGCAATCCTGGCCGGCACCATCGGCGCAAGCCTGGCGCAAGCCCAGCCATACCCGAACAAGCCGGTGCGCATCCTGGTGCCCTTCGTCGCCGGCGGCACCAGCGACATCGTAGCCCGCGCGGCGGCGCAGAAGCTGACCGAAGCCGGCTACACCACGCTGGTGGAAAACCGCCCTGGCGCCAACGGCTCGATCGCAGCCGAGGCGGTGGCCAAGTCGCCGCCCGACGGCTATACCATCATGGTCGGGTCGATCGGCACCTTCGCGATCAACATGAGCCTGTACAAGAACCCGAAGTACGACTCGCTCAAGGATCTGGAGCCGATCACCGTCGCGGTACGCACACCCAACGTGCTGATCACGCCGCCGGCTTTCGCGCCCAACAGCGTCAAGGAATTGATCGAGTACGCGCGCAAGAACCCGGGCAGGATTTCCTATGGCTCGTCGGGCTCGGGCTCATCCGACCATCTTTCCGCCGAACTTTTCAAGCTGCAAACCAAGACTTTTGGCGTGCATATCCCCTACCGCGGCGGCGCGGCGGCGCAAATCGACATCATGGCCGGCGTCATCGAAGCATCGTTCCAGAATTTCGGTACCGTGGTGCCCTACATCCGCGCCGGCAAGATGAAGGCGCTGGCGGTGACTTCGGCGCAGCGCATGCCGCAGTTTCCCAATGTACCGACCATGATCGAATCGGGCCTGGCGGGTTTCGACGTTACTTCATGGCAGGCGCTCGCCGCTCCAAAAGGCACCCCAAAAGACATCATCAACAAACTGCAGGCCGATTTGGCGCGCGGCTTTCGCGCCGCCGACCTGGCACAACGCTTTACCGATCAGGGCTTCGAGATCGTGGTGAACTCACCGGAACAGGCAAGTGCCTTTTTCAAGGACGAGATCGAACGCTGGGCCAAGGTGGTCAAGGCCTCCGGCGCGCAGGTGGACTAAGGCGGGGCCGGCCGGAGCGCCTGCGCCGCCAGCCTGCGGTTCTAGACCGTCAAGCCGCCTGATACCTCGATCACGGCGCCGTTGATGTAGCTGGCATCGTCGCTGGCCAGGAAAGCGTAGACGCTCGCAATTTCCTCCGGCTTGCCAAGACGTCCGAGCGCAACCCGACCTTCGATCTGCTTGAGCACGTTCTCGGGAATGGTCTTCAGGATCGTGGTGGCGATGAAGCCGGGTGCCACAGCGTTGACGCGGATACCTTTCGGACCAAGTTCGCGAAACCAGGTCTTGGTGAACCCGATCACGCCAAACTTGGTGGCGGAATAATTGGTCTGGCCAAAGTTCCCATAGATGCCCACCACCGAAGATGCGTTGAGGATCACGCCGCTGCCTTGCGCGATCATCGTCTCGACCACCGCCTGCGAGCAGTTGAACACGCCCTTTAGGTTGACATCAATCACCGCATCGAACTCGACCTCGGTCATTTTCACCAGCCGCGCATCCTTGGTGATCCCGGCGTTGTTGACCAGCACGTCGATGCGGCCGAATTTGTCCTTTACGCCAGCCACCAGCGCATCGACGCTCGCGCGCTGAGTCACATCGGCCACGGCCCCCCATGCCGCGCCGGTCTCAAGGACGGCTGTGTCGATCTGCTCGCGCCGCAAGTCGGCGATCACAACCCGGGCGCCTTCTTCAACAAAACGCTTGGCTGTGGCATGTCCGATGCCGTTGGCCGCACCGGTGATGATGGCCACTTTGTTCTTGAGCCGCATTTCTTCTCCAATTGGCAAAAAACCGCGCGACTCTAGCACATCGTGAACACGATTGCTGCGTTGCAATATCGCGACTGCCGAGCCGGGCGCCTTGGCGGACAGACTGCCAGGGGGCGCGTCAGCGAGACGCCGGCGCTGTCACCGCCGCGAACGCCATTACCTCGTCAAGCATGCCGGCGAAGTCGGACAGGCCATGGTCGCTGCCTTCGATCACTTTATGCCGTGCGCCGGGCAACGCTGCCACCATCTCGCGCCAGTCAAGTACCTCGTCGCCTGTGGCTGCCACCAGGAAATAACGTTCCGGCCGCGAGATGGTCTCCACATACAGCGCGCGCAGTTCTTCCAGATAGGCGGCGCGAAACTCGAAACTGGACGCTTCATCGTGGTATGCGGTTTGGGTGCCGACGTGGCGCCGGAGCTTTTCATGCGCGCGCAGGGCAGGGTTGAGCAACACGGCGCGACAGCCCAAGCGCTCAGCCAGCCAGATGGCATAAAAGCCGCCCAGGGAACTGCCGATCAAGGTCAAATGCGCAGGACTCACCTGCCGAGTCAATTCCAGCAAGCAGGCCATCGCCGTTGACGGCCGTTCCGAAAGTTGCGGGCAGTGGTATTGGTCAGCGTGGCCGATTGTCCGCATGCGCTCGCCGATGAGCCGTGCCTTGGACGATTGCGGCGACGAACGAAACCCGTGCAGGTAGACGATCATGCAAGTCGATCAAGAATTTTGCGATGGATATCCCCAAAACTGCCGTTGCTCATGACCAGCACATGGTCGCCCGGGCGGGTTGCACGCACCACCGCGGCTGCCAGCGTGTCGACATCCGTGTAGGTCAACGCCTTTTGGCCTAGCGGGGCCAGAGCCGCAGCCAAGTCCCAGCCAAGCGAGTCCTTGCCTTCAAGCGCGCCGTATCCGAACACCAGATCTGCCTGACTCAGACTGTGCGGAAGAGCGGCTTTCATGACGCCAAGCTTCATGGTGTTTGAACGTGGTTCAAGTACCGCGAGAATGCGTGCCGCGCCGACGCGCGCGCGCAAACCGGCGATGGTGGTTGCGATCGCCGTCGGATGGTGGGCGAAGTCGTCGTATACCGTGACTGCCGCCACCTGCCCGCGGACCTCCATGCGCCGCTTGACGCTGCGAAACCCGCGCAGTGCCGCAATTGCCTGGGCAGGCTCGACCCCTACGTGGCGGGCTGCGGCAATCGCTGCGAGCGCGTTCATGCGGTTATGTTCACCAAGCAAATCCCACTGTACGCGACCATACGGGCGCCCCGCAAAGGCGATCTCAAAGGAGCCGTCGGTTGCCATAGCGGCGGCCTCCCACCCCATCGGGCCGCCAAAATACTCGATTTCGCTCCAGCAACCGCGCTCAATCACCCGCTTCAGGCTGGCCTCGCCGACATTCACCAAAAGCCTGCCACTACGCGGCACGGTACGCACCAGGTGATGAAATTGTGTCTCGATAGCGCCTAAATCGCCGAAGATGTCAGCATGGTCGAACTCAAGGTTGTTGAGTACCGCAGTCCTTGGGCGGTAATGCACGAACTTGCTGCGCTTGTCAAAGAAAGCCGTATCGTATTCATCGGCTTCGATTACAAAAACGGATGAATTGCCCGCAGCGCGTGCCGAAACACCAAAATTCTCAGGAATCCCGCCAATTAAGAACCCTGGAGCCCGCCCGGCTGCCTCGAGAATCCAGCCCAGCATCGACGCCGTGGTGGTCTTGCCATGCGTGCCCGCGACAGCCAGTACGTGACGTCCTGCCAGAATGTGCGCCCCCACCCATTGCGGGCCCGAGGTATACGGCAGGCCGCGATCAAGGATTTCCTCCATCAAGGGGTTGCCACGCGAAACCACATTACCAATCACAAACAGGTCGGGTTGAAGCGATACCTGGTCAGGCGCAAACCCGGGAATCAATTCGATGCCCAGTGCTTCGAGTTGTGTACTCATTGGCGGATAAACGTTGGCATCACAACCGGTGACGCGCATGCCTGCGGCTCGCGCCAACGCTGCGACGCCCCCCATGAAGGTGCCGCAAACCCCGAGAACATGTATATGCATGGGCCGGATTTTATCCGAGGCCCAGGCGTACCCACGGTAGAATCACTGTATGGCCAAACGTCCGAAAAGCACCGCACTTGCGCGCCGCGCCATCGCCGCACAAGCCGCGCGTCTGATCGCCGAGGACGGGCTGGCGGATTTTGGTGCCGCCAAGCGCAAAGCCGCCCGTCACCTGGGCTATACCGATAGCGATGGCCTTCCCGACAATCTGGAAATCGAGCAGGAGTTGCGCGCCTATCAGGCGCTCTTCCAGAATGATGAACAGCGCCAGCGCCTGCTTGAGATGCGACGAGTGGCACTGGAAGTCATGCGCGAACTCGCATCCTATCGCCCTTACCTTGCCGGAGCTGCGTGGAACGGCACGGCAACGCGCGCAGCCGCGATCGATATCGATTTGTTTACCGACGATTTGAAGGCACTGGAGCTGGGGCTTCTCAACCGCAGCCTCGCCTACTCGACTGGCATGCGAGCGCATTTCATCAAGGCCTTGCAGACTCGCGTTCCATCGCTCGAATTCAATCGCGATGAATACCGGGTGCGGCTCGCGGTGTTCGCCGCAACAGAGGAACGCCACGCCATGAAACCGGGAACGTCGGGACACGCCGAACATGGAACCGCAGCACAGGTTTTGGCCCTTGCACAGGCCGAAGAGAATGAAACAACGACGCGACGTTTTCTGGCCGCGATCCGCTGATTCCGACCCTGGTGCGCAATGCAGGCACCGCTCCGGCGCGACACACCATGGCGCGAACTTTCGCCGCACCGCCAAAGCAATGCCGGAAATGTCAATTGCTGGCCCTCACACTTGCGCAAGGCAATGATTCGATGCTGTGGTTGAAACGGAACTCCCCGCTTCTGTTGGCAGGATTGGCCGCCTTGGCCATCGGCGCGTGGCTTGGATGGATGCGCCTCCAGGCCAACCCATCGGTATCTCTCGATCCGCTTTGGGCCGCCGAACTGACCGACTTGCGCGGCAACAAGGTAAGCATGGCGTCGCTCAGAGGCAAACCGCTGGTTGTGAACTTTTGGGCCACCTGGTGCGGCCCGTGCAAGGAAGAAATGCCGGATTTTCAGCGGCTGGCCACCGGAGAGATGAGGGATCGAATCAAAGTTGTTGGTATCGGCATCGATAATGCAGCCAATATGCGTGCTTTTGCCGAAAAAATCGGAATCACCTATACCTTGCTTGAAGGTGGGGCGGAGTCCCTGGACATGCTCAAGGCACTCGGCAATCAAGTCGGAGGATTACCTTTCACCTTGGTGATTGACGCGGACGGCAAATCCGTGATGGTCCGACTGGGAAGAGCCAGTTACGAAGATTTGGTTGTCGCGGCCAAGGCCGCCAGCAAGACTTGAGTCTCGGTTAAAATGGCGCGTCGAGGGCCTATCGATTCGAAATCCCGCTTCTTTCCACGCGCCATGAGCCTTTCGAATCACACTCGTTGGACCGCCTAAGTAGACATTTGGGGTGCTTGATGAAGTATGTCTTTTAACGACAATTAAGGGGTTTATCGATGGATTTAAGAAAACTTAAGACCTTAATCGAACTCGTTGAGAGCTCTGGAATCAGTGAGCTTGAAGTGACGGAGGGAGAGGAAAAAGTCCGCATCGTCAAATCCCACGCGCCGCCACCGGCACAAGCCTACATGCTTGCGCCCCACGCTCCTCAAGTGCCGCAGATTGCTGCGCCAACCGCAGCACAAGATGCCATGACGCAGCCAGCAGTCGAGCCACCGGGTTTTCCAGTGAAGGCTCCGATGGTCGGCACCTTTTATCGATCAGGTTCTCCTGGCGCCAAGGCTTATGTGGATGTCGGCAGCGTGGTCAAGGAAGGCGATGTGTTGTGCATCATCGAGGCGATGAAGCTGATGAACGAGATGCAGGCCGAAAGGGCCGGCGTGATCCGCGAAGTACTGGTCGAGAACGGTCAGCCGGTAGAATACGGCCAAATCCTGTTCATCATCGACTGACCAGCCTTACCAAGGGGAACTTCGATGTTTGGCAAGATCCTGATCGCCAATCGCGGTGAGATCGCGTTGCGCATCCAGCGTGCCTGCCGCGAGATGGGTATCCGCACGGTCGTTGCTCATTCCGAAGCCGACTCACATGCTAAGTATGTGAAGCTGGCCGACGAATCGGTTTGCATCGGTCCGGCGCCAAGCCCGCAGAGCTATCTGAACATGGCGGCGATCATCAGCGCAGCTGAGGTGACCGATGCCGAAGCGATTCATCCAGGCTACGGGTTTTTGAGCGAAAACGCGGATTTCGCCGAGCGGGTGGAAAAAAGCGGATTCACGTTTATCGGCCCGCGCGCCGAAACCATTCGTTTGATGGGAGACAAGGTTTCCGCGAAGCAGGCGATGATCAAGACCGGTGTGCCCACCGTTCCCGGCTCCGCCGGCGCATTGCCGGATGACCCCAAGGAGATCGTCAAGATCGCCCGCGAGATCAAGTATCCGGTCATCATCAAGGCCTCGGGCGGCGGTGGCGGGCGCGGCATGCGCGTGGTCAATACCGAGGCCGCCCTGATCAACGCGGTCAACATGACGCGCGGTGAAGCGCAAGCCGCATTCGGCAATCCGACGGTGTACATGGAGAAATTTCTCGAGAACCCGCGCCATATCGAGATCCAGGTTCTGGCAGATGGGTTTCGCAACGCCGTCTGGCTGGGCGAGCGCGACTGCTCGATGCAAAGGCGCCACCAGAAAATCATCGAAGAAGCGCCGGCGCCGGGAATTGCGCGGCGCCTGATCGACCGCATCGGCGAACGCTGCGCCGACGCCTGCCGCAAGATCGGCTATCGCGGTGCCGGCACGTTCGAGTTCCTGTTCGAGGATGGCGAGTTCTACTTCATCGAAATGAATACACGGATCCAGGTCGAACATCCGGTAACCGAAATGATCACCGGCATCGACCTGGTGCAGCAACAGATCAAGGTGGCCGCCGGCGAGCGCCTGTCGTTTCGCCAGCGCGATGTCCAGCTCAAGGGCCACGCCATCGAATGCCGGATCAATGCCGAAGATCCCTTCAATTTCACCCCCTCTCCGGGACGCATCACCTCGTACCACCCGCCGGGCGGCCCCGGTGTGCGGGTGGATTCCCATGCCTACAGCAATTACTTCGTACCGCCGAACTATGATTCGATGATCGGCAAGGTCATCACCTACGGCGGTGACCGCGGGCAAGCCCTGGCGCGGATGCGCATTGCCTTGTCGGAAATGATCGTCGAAGGCATTCAGACCAACCTGCCCTTGCATCGGCAACTGATGGACGACACCCACTTCATCGCCGGCGGCACCAACATCCACTACCTCGAAAAGAAACTGGCCGGACTGAAAAATGCCTGAGTCTGACGAACTGCCGCGAACACGCGCACGACCTTGCGCGATGGACAGTGCGCAACCCGGCATCGCCAGAGAAGCGCCAGCCCCCACATACGCCGCAGCATAAGCGCCACTCATGCCATGGCTTGAACTGCGCTGTACGTGTGACGAAGGTGTCGCGGAGGTCTTGAGTGACGCATTGATCAACCATGGCGCACTCTCGGTCAGTGTCGAAGACGCCGATGCCGGAAGTGACCATGAGCGTCCGATTTTCGGTGAGCCCGGCAGCTTCGCCGGCCGCATCTGGCAGCGCAATCGATTGGTCGCCCTGTTCGACGCGCAGTGTGATGCGGGCGCACGGTTGGCCGCCGCTGCAGACGATTGCGGTATCGAACCGCCGTCGTTTGGCTTGCATGAAGTGGCCGACCAGGATTGGGTAACCAAGACCCAGTCGCAGTTCGAACCGATCCGAATTTCGCAGCGGCTCTGGATTGTTCCGAGCTGGCATGCGGCCCCCGACCCGAACGCACTGGTGATTCGCCTTGACCCCGGACTGGCATTTGGCACCGGCAGCCACCCCACAACACGCCTTTGCCTGCAATGGCTGGATGGCCAGACGCTTGCCGGTCGCTCGGTTCTCGACTATGGCTGCGGCTCGGGAATATTGGCAATCGCTGCCGCTCGCCTGGGTGCGAGCACGGTTTGCGCAACCGACATCGATGCACAAGCGCTGATAACGGCGCGCGACAATGCGAAAGCCAACGCTTGCACCGTGGAAGTCCGGGACGTCGACCAATGCGCGGCGCTCAGAGCCGACGTCGTGATCGCCAACATCCTGACCAACCCCCTAAAGCTGCTCGCGCCCGCCCTCGTGGGCCATCTCGCGCCGGGCGGGCGGCTGACCCTTTCTGGTATTCTGGAATCACAGGAGCACGAGGTTGTCGCCGCCTATGCGCCGCTGATCGCGCTTCAAAGCTGCGGCCGTGACGATGGCTGGACATGCCTGACCGGGGTGGCCGCCGCGTGACTGGTAAATTCGCCCGGTCGGCGTTGTTGAATTCGGTGAGCACCGGGTCGCGCGCTAGAGGGCATGAAGCCTGACGTTTACGTGAAAACACTATCTATCGATCGCTCCGAGGATCATGACAGCCTCGCCGTAGGCTTGCCTTTGTCATGAATTTTGCGCTTCTCAACAGATGACCATGCTGACGCGCTGTGTTGCGTGCCATACCGCATTTCGCATCACCACCGAGCAACTGGTGTCGCGTCAGGGAATGGTTCGCTGCGGCAAGTGCAGCACGGTCTTCAATGCGCTTGACCATTTGCTGCCCCATCCAGCGGCAGCCAATGCTTCTGAAGAGCCTGGCAATGCAGATGCGCCGACGGCCGCGGATGGTGTTGCAGGTTCATATGATCTGTTCGGTGCGCCGACGCCACCAGAGCAGGAGGTCGCAGACACCAGCCGGGTGTCCGCCGAGCTCCCGACTTCTTCAGTTCTGTTAAATCCGGTGGAGGCGGCGCTTGGCTTTAGGTGGTGGAGTCTGGCCGGCGCAGTCTTTGCGTTTCTCGCCTTGTGCGCTCAGGGTGCCTGGTTCTATCGCGACCAGCTTGCTGCCCTGTATCCGCAGAGCAAGCCCTTGCTGGAGGCTGCTTGCGCTGAACTTGGCTGCAGGATCGAGCCGCCCACGGACGCGCAGGCGATCAGCATCGAGTCGTCCGACTTGCAGGCGGACCCGGCCAACAGCAGCTTGTTGGTTCTTTCCGCGGTGTTGCGTAACCGCGCGGCGTTCGCTCAGAGCCTGCCGTTACTCGAGATCACCTTGACTGATGCGCTGGACATGCCTTTGTCCAGGCGCGTACTCAAAGCCCCGGACTACGCGCCGGGCAATTCAAGCGCGGGCATCGGTGCCGGCAGTGAGCTGCAGCTGCGGATCTTTGTCGACCCGGGAAAACTCAAGGCGAATGGCTATCGCTTGTACGCTTTTTATCCCTAAGCCTGCACGTACAATACGGGGCTTGGCAGGCAACCGCGTCGGCTGCAGCCACCGGTAAAGGGAATCCCATGTCGGTATTGATTTGCGGGTCGATGGCCTTTGACAACATCATGGTCTTCGAAGGTCGCTTCAAGGATCACATCCTGCCCGATCAGGTGCACATCTTGAATGTCGCCTTCCTGGTGCCCGAGATGCGCCGCGAATTCGGCGGCTGCGCCGGCAATATCGCCTACAACATGAAGATGCTTGCGGCGCGCCCGGACGACGAACCGCTGATCATGGCCGCGGCAGGGGTGGACTCGGACCCCTATTTCGAACGACTGAAGAACCTTGGCCTTTCCACGAGCCACGTCGCTGTTGTTCCGGAAACCTTTACCGCACAGGCGTTCATCACAACCGATCTCGACGACAACCAGATCACGGCGTTTCATCCGGGCGCAATGAACTTTTCGCAGGTCAATCACGTCAAAGATGCTGACGACGTAAAGCTTGGCATCGTGGCACCGGACGGCCGTGATGGCATGCTCATGCATGCGCGTGAGTTCGCTGAAGCCGGGGTGCCGTTCATTTTTGATCCCGGACAGGGCCTGCCGATGTTCGGAGGCGAGCAATTGATGGATTTCATCAGCATGGCGGACTACCTGGCGGTCAATGATTACGAAGCCAAGTTGATTCAGGAGAAGACCGGAAGCACCATTGAATCACTCGCGAAACACGTCAAGGGCCTGGTGGTGACCCGAGGCGCCGAAGGCTCGTTCATTTATGCCGACGGTCAACGCTTCGACATCCCAAGCGTTAAGGCAGCAGATGTTGTCGATCCCACCGGTTGTGGTGACGCCTACCGGGCCGGCTTGTTGTTCGGCATCGCCAACGGGCTGCCATGGGTCGAGTCCGGGCGCCTGGCAAGCATCATGGGAAGCATGAAGATTGCTCAACGCGGTGCGCAAAATCATCGCATGAGCAGGGCGGAAATCGGCGATTTGTATGCGCAGTCTTTCGGAGCGCGCCTTTGGTGAGGCCCACCTGCAACGCACATTCGGAGAGGTCGGTATGAACATCCCGCTGTCAATCATTTCACGCAAGACCGTAGCGCTCACATTGCTTGCCGCTATCGTTGGCATGGCAGGCTGCGCCGGCCGGTCGAGTTCGGGCAGCGTTTACACGCCGGGCCAGGCGCAACGCGAGCAAACCGTGCGCATGGGCGTGGTCGAAAGCGTGCGCCAGGTCACCATCGAACCCCAGCAAGGTGGCGTCGGCGCGGCCACCGGCGGCATCGTTGGCGGCATAGCGGGTGCCAATGTCGGTGGTGGCCGCGGATCGATTGTCGGCACTGTGCTCGGCGCAGTTGCGGGCGGGCTTGCCGGGCGGGCGGCGGAAGGAGCGTTCACGCGCAAACCGGGTCTCGAGATCACGGTCAAGCTGGACAATGGCGAACTGCGCGCAATCACCCAGGAAGCCGACGAGACTTTTCGGCCAGGTGAACGGGTTCGGCTGCTGTCCGGCACTGGCCCCACCCGCGTTACGCGGTAGGCGGCAATTCAAGAAGGGGGCACGCCACCCTTGCGACCGGCAAACACGACTGCGGCGTCTCGCGTTGTCGAGGGACCCCGCCGCTACTGAGTCGCGCAACACAGGCCGGCTGCTAG
>CAYYFR010000169.1:0-12502 GCA_964470865.1 uncultured Burkholderiales bacterium
CAGGAATTAATCCTTGGCCTGGGGCTTTCGCCGCTGGCGATCATTGCCTGCATGGTGGTGGTGTGGTTCATGCTCGGCATGTTCATCGATTCGGTATCGATCATCCTGCTCACAGTGCCGATCTTTTCGCCGGTCGCAACCAAGCTGGGTATCGACCCGATCGCCTTCGCGATCATGGGCATTCTGGCGATCGAGGCCGGCATCCTGACCCCACCGTTCGGTCTGGCGGTCTACACCGTCAAGGCCTGCGTGCCAGACCGCGACGTCACGCTCAGGCAGATTTTCCGCGGTTCCACGCCCTATTGGGTGTTCCTGGTTGGGGAGGTATTCGTCATCTACTACTTCCCCGTTATTGCAACATTCCTGCCGACGCACTTCTAGGCGCACGGTTTCTAAAGAGGAGACGAAGATGAAATGTTCCATGCTTTCGCAAAAAACGCCCGCCATGCGCGCGCTGCTCAGCGCAGTCGCGCTCGCCTGTGCAGGCAGTGCCGCAGCCGAGACCTACAAGCTGCGCATCGGCGCCGGCCATCCGGTGACGGGTATCGCGCACGTCACGGCGGTGCAGGATTTCTTCATGCCGGAGGTCAACAAGCGCCTTGAAAAACTCGGCCACAAGATCGAGTGGACCGCCAGTTGGGGCGGCTCGGTTGCGAAGCTGCCGGAAGTGCTCGAAGCAACCAAATCAGGCCTGCTCGACGTCGGCGTGGTCAATTTTCCGTTTCACAGCGCGACCCTGTTCACCAACAATTTTCCGTTCTACTTTCCGTTTCAGCCCTCTGACCACGTTCTGGCGGTCAAGGCAGTGCGAGCCACCTATGACGCAACGCCGTGGCTCTACCAGGTATTCGAAAAGAAATACAACCAGAAGCACCTGGGCATCGGCCAGAACGGCGATTACGGCATCGGCGCGCGCTTCGAGGTCAAGACCTTCGAGGATCTGAAGGGCAAGAAGGTCGGCGCCGCCGGCCCCAATCTCAACTGGTTTCGCAACACCGGGGTGGTGGGCGTGCAGACCAACCTGAACGAAGGCTACAACGCCATGCAGAGCGGCGTGTACCAGGGCTTCGTCATCTTCCCCGGCCCCTACTTCGGCTTCAAGCTGCACGAGGTCGGCAAGTTTTACCTCAACGCGGGCCTCGGCGCACCGGCCGCGATCGGCTTGACCGTCAATCTCGACACCTGGAAAAAACTGCCCAAGCCGGTGCAGGACGTGTTTGTCGCCGTTGGTCGCGAGTACGACGTGATCAACGCGCAAATGCAGCAAAAGGCCGACATCGAAGCGCTGGACAAGCTCAAGGCAGCCGGTGTCACCGTGACCGACCTGCCGCCGTCGGAACGGGCCAAGTGGGCCAAGGCGATCGCCACACTGCCCAACGACATGGCCAAGGACGCCAACAAGCGCGGCGAGCCCGGCACGCAGGTGTTTCGCGCCTACATCGCCAATCTGAAGAAGCTGGGCTACACCTTCCCGGCCGAGTACAAGATCGATTAAGCGCCGCCGGCCTGGCGGCAGGCGGTGCGCAGGATGGCATCGCCTGGCGTTGCGCAGTGCCCGGCATGCAGCATGAAATATCCCGACTCCCCGGTTCTCGGCGCGGACCAGGCCATCGCTGCGGCGCGCGCGCTCGGCCCTGCGCTGGCGGCACGCGCCGCCGAGTGCGAAGCGCAGCGCCGTTGCCCCGACGAGACCATCGCCCTACTGTATGCCTCGGGCCTGATGCGCATGATGCAGCCGCGCATGTTCGGCGGCTCCGAACTCGGTGCTGACGTGCTGCTCGAAGTGGTGCTGGAAATGTGCAAGTCCTGCGCCTCCACCGCCTGGGTGTGGCTCAACCTCGCCACTCACTCCTGGAACATCGGCCAGTTCGAACTGCAGGCGCAGCATGACGTCTGGGACGCCGACGCGGGGGCGGTCGCCGCCACCGGGCTGGCCTTTCCCTGCGGCAAGGCGATCCCCGTCGACGGCGGCTACCGGGTCAGCGGCAAGTGGCCGTTCGCCAGCGGCGTGGATGCGGCCGCCTGGATGCTGGTGGGCGCAATGGTCGAGCGCGCAGGCGCAGCGGAGCGGCGCTTCCTGCTGGTGCCACGGCCCGAATTCAGGAGCCTGGACGATTGGCATGCCTACGGCCTGGCAGGCACCGGCAGCCACAACGTTGTCGTCGACGATGCCTTCGTGCCCGCGCACCGCACCCTGGCGGCCGAAGTGTTCGCCGCCGGCTTCGATGTGCCGGGCGGCAAAGTACACCTGGCGCCCTTGTACCGCCTGCCGACCTTCGCCACCTTCGGCTTCGCGCTCGGCATGGTGCCGCTGGGCTTGGCGCGTGCCGCAGCCGACGCCATGGTGGCTTCACTCAGGCGCCGCGCCGGCACCTACACCGGCGCTCGCCTGGCCGACCTGGCGCCGTTGCAAATGCGCCTGGCCGAGACCATGGCTGCGGTGGATTACTTCGAGACCCAGTTTCGCGCCGACCTCACGCAGATGATCGCGCAAACCAACGCTGGCCAGGCTTCACCGGTGGCAGACAAACTGCGCTGGAAACGCAACCTCGCCTACGGCGTGCGCCTGGCCAAGCAGGCGATGGACAACGTGATGTCGATGAGCGGTGCCGGCGGGCTTGCCACCAACAGCCCCCTGCAGCGCCAGTTCCGCGACCTCAGCGCCGCCGCCTCGCATATCGCGCTGACCTGGGATGTGCAGGCGCCGATGTACGGGCAGAACGTACTGGGCCTGCCGACGCCGCCCGGCTTCCTGGTCTGATCGGGGAGTACCCCCGAGCCGGAGACGGGTAGGCGCGTCTGCTTGGAAGACCTTTCCGGTCCAAGCGCGCATGCCGGTTTGGTGCAGTCGAAGTCGACACTTCTTGCGCTCGGCCTTCCGCTAGACTTGGGCGCGCTGCTGCTTCAAGAAGCGCCACGCGATCGGCTCGAACAGACGAGGCGATCACCGGCCCGACTCCCGGCGCCCTGCAGGCGCTGCCACATCTGCAAAGCCACCTCGTCGAATGAACACTCAAGCATTCACCATCCCCCCCGACCCCGGCAGCTTGACACCACTCGAAGTGATTTCGCGCTTCGCGCCACACGACGACACGCTGATGTCGTTGCTGCAAACCCGCGCCCAGGCGCTGCCCCACAAGGAACTGATCGTCTTCCAGGGCCGCTCATACACGTATGCGGATGTGCTGCGCGAAGCCCGCGCCAGCGCGCACGCACTGGCCGCGCGCGGCATCGGCCGCGGCGATCGGGTTGGCGTCATCTCGACCAACCACCCGAGCACGATATTCACTCTTTTCGCGCTTGCCCACCTGGGCGCGATCATGGTGTCGGTGAATGCCGATTACGGCGTCGCCGAAGTGCGTTACGTGTTCACCCATGCCGGTGTGCGCGGCGTGATCGCCGCACCCGAAGCGCTGAGCGTCGCCCGCAGCGCCTGCGCCGAGATGGTGCCGGCGCCCTGGTTCGCACTGAATCAGGCCGGGCCGGGCGCAACGCCGCTGCTGCGCGAAGTCCCAGGTGCAAGCAGCAGCGCTGCGGCCAACCCTGGCGCGCCGCCGCCGTCCGCGGCGACACCGGACAGCACCTGCATCCTGGTCTATACCTCGGGCACCACCGGCTTTCCCAAGGGTGTGATGCACAGCCAGAAAAACGTGGTGGTGGCCGGCGAAGGCTTTGTGCAACGCATGCACCTGCAACCGGACGAGCGCCTGCTGTGCGTGCTGCCGATGTTTCACATCAACGCGATCTTCTATTCCCTGGCCGGCTCGATCGCCGCCGGCGCCACGCTGATCCTCGAACCGCGCTTCTCGGCCTCGACCTTCTGGAAGGTGGCGCACGAAAGCGGCGCCACCGAGGTCAACACCATTGCGGCTGCCAGCGGCATCCTGATGCGCCGGCCGCGCAGCGAATACATGCCCGGGCATCGCTTGCGCAAGATGTTCGGCGCCCCTTTCGACGCCGAGACCTATCGCGTGTTCCGCGACGATTTCAACATGCCGCACGTGATCGAGGGCTTCGGCATGTCGGAGATTCCCGGTGCGCTCAACAACCCCTTCGCCGGCGAGCGCCGGGTCGGCTCGATGGGCAAGCCCAGCCTGCATCCGAACCCCGGCTTCAAGTTGACCGAGCTCAAAATCGTCGATGACGACGGCAACCAGGTGCCCGACGGCAGCATCGGCGAGCTGGCGCTCAAGACCCCGATCATCATGCGCGGCTATTTCAACGACCCGGAGCAGACCAGGAGCGCCTTCCGCGACGGCTGGTTCATGAGCGGCGACCTGGCCTGGCGCGATGCCGACGGCTATCACTGGTTCGTGGCGCGCAAGAAAGACATCATCAGGAAGCGCGGCGAGAACATCTCGGGCGCCGAGCTCGACCGCATCATCGGCAACCACCCTTCGGTGCTCGAAGCCGCCGCCATTCCGGTGCCTTCCGATCTGGGTGAAGACGAGATACTCACCGCGGTGGTGCTGCGCGAAGGCATGCAGGCCAGCGCGCAGGAAATCGCCGACTGGTGCCGCGAGCGCCTGACGGCCATCAAGGTGCCGCGCTATGTGTGCTTCGTCGATGCGCTGCCGCATACGCCGACCCATCGCGTCGAGAAATTCAAGATGCGCCAGGACAAGAGCTTGTTGGCGCGCGCGGTCGACCTGCAGGCAGCTTAAACTCGCGCCAGTGCCGTTTGCTGTGATTCCCGCGCAAGCGGCAATCCAGAGTTCGTCCCACAAATCCCCTGGGTCCCCGCCTGCGCGGGGACCACTGTTGCAAGGAGGCAAACCCATGATCCCGCGCACACTCTTCAACGCCGACCACGAAACCTTTCGCGATTCGGTGCGCCGCTTCATGGCCGAGGAAGTCATGCCGCATGAAGACCACTGGCAGGAGCAGGGCTATGTCGACCGTGACGTGTGGCAGAAGGCCGGTACCAACGGTTTTTTGTGCGTGAGCATGCCCGAGGAATATGGCGGCGCCGCCGCCGACCGACTCTACAGCGTGGTGCTGATGGAAGAGCAGGCCTTCGCCAACAGTTCATCGATCGGCTTCGGGCTGCATTCGGAAATCGTGGCGCCCTACCTCAACCGCTATGGCAGCGCAGCGCTGAAGCGCAAATACCTGCCCAGGATGGCAAAGGGTGAACTGATCGGCGCAATCGCCATGAGCGAGCCCGGCGCGGGCTCCGACCTGCAGTCGATCAAGACCACCGCCGTCAAGAGCGGCGACAAGTACATCGTCAACGGCTCGAAGACCTTCATCACCAACGGCTGGAACTGCGACCTGGTGATCGTGGTCGCCAAGACCGACCCCAACAAGGGCGCCAAGGGCACCAGCCTGATCATCGTCGATACCAGCATGCCAGGCTTCACCAAGGGCAAGCGCTTAAAGAAAATGGGGCTGAAGGGGCAAGACACCTCGGAGCTGTTTTTCGACAACGTCGAGGTGCCGGCCGAAAACCTGCTGGGCGAAGAAAACAACGGATTCATCTACCTGATGCAGGAGTTGCCCTGGGAGCGCATGCAGATTGCCATCGGCGCCATGGCCAAGACCGAGGCGGCGATCAAGTGGACCATCGATTACGTGAACAACCGCAAGGCCTTCGGCACGCCCGTATCGAGCTTCCAGAACACCCGCTTCAAGCTGGCCGAAGCGGCCACCCAGTGCCAGGTGGGCCGCGTGTTTGTCGATCGCTGCATGGAGTTGCTGCTGGAAAACAAGCTCGACACGGCGACCGCCAGCATGGCCAAGCTGTACGCCAGCGATATCGAAAACCGCATCATCGACGAATGCCTGCAGCTGCACGGCGGTTACGGTTTCATGATGGAGTACCCGATCGCCAAAGCCTATGTCGATGCGCGCGTGCAGCGCATCTACGGCGGCACCAACGAAATCATGAAGGAAGTGATTTCACGATCGCTGGGATTGAACAAGGCCTGATTGATCAGCATGACCAACCCTGACCGCGGACTGAAGCCGACCATGCAAACCCCCATACCCGAGTACGAAATCTACGCCCTGCGCTATGCCACCATGGCGCGCAAGCGCCAGGAAGCCTTCATGGCCTTCGACCCGCACGACGGCCCCTACCCGATCGATTACTTCGTGTGGGTCATCCGCGGCGCCGGGCGCACCATCATGGTCGACACCGGGTTTTCGAAAGAAGCCTCGGTGCGGCGCAACCGGCAGTTCCTGTGCTCGCCGATCGACGCCATCGCCAAACTCGGCATCGCCGCCGGCGACGTGGGTGACGTGATCGTCACCCACCTGCACTACGACCACGCCGGCAACGTGCACCTGCTGCCCAACGCGCGGCTGCACCTGCAGGAAAAGGAGCTGCAGTACGCCACCGGCAAGTACATGAAGTACGACGTCTTGCGCCACGCCTACGATGTGGACGACGTGGTGCACATCGTGCGCGGGGTGTACGACCAGCGCGTCGATTTCTACGAGGGCGACGCCGATTTCGCCCCCGGCATACAGCTGGTGTACGTCGGCGGGCACACCGCCGGCCTGCAGGGCGTGCGGGTGCACACCGAGCGCGGCTGGGTGGTGCTGGCTTCCGACGCCGCGCACTACTACGCCAACCTGCACAAGGAGTCGCCGTTCCCCATCATCTTCCATGTGGGCGACATGCTCGAAGGCTTTCGCAAGCTCGTGAAGCTGGCCGACACGCCCGACCACCTGGTGCCCGGCCACGACCCGCTGGTGCGCAGCCGCTACCCGGCGTGGAAGGATGGCGACAACGAGATCGTGATGCTGCACAAGGCGCCGTTGACGCCGCTGGACATTCCCGCGCTGTAGGCCGGCCACGACGCGGCGCCGTCATTTGTCGTATCATCGACAGACATTTTTAGAGTCACTGGGCGAATTCTTCGGCAGCCACATTCTCCAAGGGGCGACAATGAGCGCTGCCGCACTGTCTTATCTGGGCCTCGCCGGCCGCAGCCGTTCCAGCGATCCGCTCAAGGTCGACTCTGCCATCAGGCGCGGCTTTCCCGCCAGCGCACTGCTGGGTCTGAAAAAGGCGACCGGCTTCAGCTCGGCTGAGATCGCGACGCTTCTGGACGTCAGCATCAAAACCATGGAACGCGCCATCAGCCAGGGCACGCGCTTGGGCCACGGCGTGAGCGACCGGCTTTATCGCGTCGCCAGCGTTCTGGCGCTGGCCGAACAGGTGCTCGAAGACCGGCAGCAGGCGCGTGTCTGGCTGCATGAAGCACAGCATGGCCTGGGCGGCCGTACGCCGGTCGATCTTCTCGCCACCGAGGCGGGGTCGCGCGAGGTTGAAAACCTGCTTGGGCGCATCGAGTACGGCTTCCTGGCGTGATAACGGCCTGGCGCATCGCCAAGGCCCGCCACCGGCACGACGCGCTTTCCGGCGCAGGCGGCCTGCATGGTGCGGGACGCTGGCACGGCAAGGGGCAGCGTGTGGTGTATGCGGCATCTTCACTGGCGCTGGCGGCGCTTGAGGTATTCGTACACCTCGGCCGCGCGCATGCGGGCGTCCGCTGGGTGATGTTCGAGATCGTCGTGCCTGACGAGGTTGCCGTCGAGGCACGAGCCGCGGCGCGCCTGCCGCGTGGCTGGCGCAGCGAACCGCCCATCGCAGCGACCACGCGCATCGGCACCGACTGGTTACGCGTCGGCAGCAGCGCGGTCCTGCGGGTGCCGTCGGCGTTCATTCCCACCGAATCGAACCTGCTGCTCAATCCCCTGCATGCGGATTTTCGCAAGCTGCGCCTGGGCAAGGCCAGACCTTTCGAATTCGATGCGCGACTGTGGAAATGACAATGCCATCGATCCTGATGCCGTAGTCCCGATATAAAAGGCGGCATAATCCACGCATGTCACAGCCACCGGCCACCATCAGCTCCGACGCACGCGGCGTCGTACGCATCACCCTCAACCGCCCCAAGGTCAACAACGCCTACAACGGCGACATGCTCGACGCGCTCATCGCCGGCTGTGCCCAGGTGCGTGCGAGCGGCGACGCACGCGTGGTGGTACTGGCCGGCAACGGCCGGCATTTCCAGGCCGGCGCCGATTTGGGCTGGCTCGATTCGGTACGCGTGCAGGGCGCAGCGGCCAATCTGGATGCGTCCGAACGCACCGCGCGCGCCATGTGGGATTTGAACACCCTGCCGCTGCCCACCGTGGCCCTGATCCAGGGCGGCTGCTTCGGTGGCGGTACCGGCATCGCCGCGTCGTGCGACGTGGTGATCGCCGCCGACAATGCGATGTTCGCGATTGCCGAAACCCGCTGGGGCATGGCGGCCACCATCATCTTCCCGCAACTCACCGACGCCATCGGTGTGCGCCACCTGCGCCGCTATGCGCAAACCGGCGAGCGCTTCGGCGCCGAAGAAGCCAGGCGTATCGGCCTGGTGCATGAGGTGGTGCCGCTGGCAGAACTGGAAGCCGCCGGCGCCAAGGTGGTGGATGCGCTCATGAAGAACGCGCCGCGCGCCAACGCCGTCACCAAGGCCGGCGTGCTGCGCCAGGCCTGGTCGGAAGTGCACCGCAGCCACTTCGCCGCCATCGTCGCCGAGCATGCGGCCGGGCGGCAGTCGGCCGAAGCAGCAGAAGGGCTGGCGTCGTTTCACGCGAAGCGCGACGCCGCCTGGTACCGCAAACCGTAGGTGACCCGGCGCGCGACACGCACCTGCGCGCCCCTCAGGGCGGTGGTCCCCAGCCCTGCAGGTTGATGTGGTAACGCGTCGCTTTGCCCTGACCATAGCTGGCCAGTAGCCCCGCCGCGGCCAGGGCGGCAAGGTCGCGATAGGCGGTTGCCCGCGACAGCCCGGTCAGGGCCACGTACTTGCGTGTGGTGAGGTCGCCTTCGAAGCCACGTGGCCCAGCGTCGATAAGCCGGTTGAGCACCTTGGCCTGCGCTTCGGTGACAGGCGTACCGGCATGGCCGGCCCAGAAGCGCGCCTTGGCCAGCGCGGAGAGCACGACGGACTTCGAACGCAGGCTGGCTTCAACGAAGGTATGGCAAAACCAAACCAGCCAGCGATCGATGTCGGCACCATCACGGCTGGCCAGTTGCAATTCCTCGTAATAGCGGCCGCGCGCACCGGCCAGTTCCGCGGCGAGGCTGTAAATGCGCGGATGCCCCTGCAGGTCCTGCGCCAGGGCAAGGTCGACAATCGCCCGGCCGATGCGGCCGTTGCCGTCTTCGAAGGGATGGATGATCTCGAACCACAGGTGCGCGATACCGGCTCGCAGGAGGCCATCCTGCGCATGGCTTTCGCCATTGAACCAATCGAGGAAGCACCTGACCTCGGCCGGCAACCGCTGCGCCGGCGGCGCGACGTAATGCACCTTTGGATTGTGCATCGGCCCGCTGACGATTTGCATGGCCTCGGGCGCAGCGCGCAGCTTTCCGGGCGCCACCGGATGCAGGCCCGAGTAGCCGTTTGGAAACAGCGCCGCATGCCAGCCGCACAGGCGCTTCAGGGTAAGCGGCTTGCTCCAGTGGGTGGCGGCGTCCTCCTGCATGTCGAGCAGGCCGTCGACCATGCGCGCCGGCATCTGCGGAGTGGTGGCGATACCCAGCCGACGTGCGATCGAAGAGCGCAGGCTCGCAAGGTCGAGGTGCTCGCCTTCGATGGCAGTCGTGGCGAGCGACTCGGCTTCCCAGATGCGCGCTTCCACATCGCGCGAATGGTCGCCGCCCAATGCGTGCAGCAGGCCGAGAATTTCGCCCTGCGCGCGGCGCGCGGCCGCAAGCGCCGGCGCCAGTGCTTGCGCGTCATGACGAAAGTCGGGCCAGGTGGCGGATTGCCAGATCCAGTGGGTCATGAAGCGTATTGTAGCTATTTACGCTTCATATAGTGAAGCGTATTTTTACCAAATACGCTTCACGCCGCCTTGAACGTCACGCAGCGCAAATCAGGTCCGCCGCCTTTTCCGCGATCGCCACCACCGCCGCATTGGTGTTGCCCGACACCACCGCCGGCATGATCGAGGCGTCGATGACGCGCAGGCCTTCGACGCCGCGCACCCGCAGTTGTTCGTCCACTACCGAGCGCGCGTCGGTACCCATGCGGCAGGTGGAGGTGGGGTGGTACACCGTCTCGCCGGTGGCGCGGCAGAAGTCCAGCCATTCGTCGTCGCTGTTCACATCCTTGCCCGGCGTACGCTCCTCGGCCACGTAGCGGTCAAAGGGCGCGGTGTTGACCAGCTTGCGCAGCTTCTTCAAGCCATCGACCATGGTGCGGCGGTCGTTTTCGGTGGCCAGATAGTTGTACTGGATGGCCGGCGCTGCGGAAGGGTCGGCCGACTTGATGCGCACATGGCCACGCGATTCGACGCGCAACTGCGACATCGAGCAGGTGAAGCCGGAGAACGGGTCGAGAATGCCACCGCGCTTGGCCACCGAAAAATTGATGAAGTAAAACTGCGCGTCCGGCCGCGTCAGTTCCGGCCTCGTTTTGGTGAACGCCGCCGCGTAGCCCGCGCTCACCGTGAGCGGCCCGCGCTTTTGCAACAGGTATTGCAGGCCGATCTTCGCCTGGCGCCAGATGCTGGCCATGTCGTCGTTCAACGTAATGGGCCGGGTGCAGCGCCAGAAGGTGCGCACGTAGAAATGGTCCTGCATGCACTCGCCCACATCGGGCGATTCGTGCACCACGCCAATGCCGTGCTGTTGCAGTAGCAGCGCCGGCCCGACGCCGGAGAGTTGCAGCAACTGCGGCGAATTAAACGAGCCGCCGGAAAGAATCACCTCGCGCGCCAGCGCCGTCTTCAGCACCCCGCCTTGCCGGTACTCCACCCCGGTGGCGCGCTTGCCTTCAAACAGCACGCGGGTGGCGAGCGCCTCCACCTCCACCTTCAGGTTGGCGCGCTTCTCGGCCGGGCGCAGATAGCCCACCGCAGTGGAAATGCGCCGGCCGTTGCGCGTGTTGGCCTGGAAATAACCGGCGCCTTCCTGCGAAGCGCCGTTGAAGTCGTCATTCCTAGGAATGCCGCTGGCCGCCGCCGCCTCGATGAAGGCGTCGCACATCTCATGGCGGTCCGGCAGGTCGGATACGGCGAATGGTCCGCCGGCACCGTGGTACTTGCTGGCGCCGCGGCTCTGGTCTTCGGCCTTGATGAAGTAAGGCAGCAGGCCGTCGAAGTCCCAGCCCGGCACGCCCCAATCGTCGAAATCTTCCTTCTGCCCGCGGATGTACACCAGGCCGTTGATCGAGGAAGACCCGCCCAGCACCTTGCCACGCGGGGTGAAGATGCGGCGGTTGTTGCAGGTAGGCTCGGGTTCGGACTCGTAGCTCCAGTTCACGCTCTTGTCGGTGAACAGCTTGCCGTAGCCCAAAGGAATATGGATCCACCGGTTGGTATCGCGCGGGCCTGCTTCGAGCAACAGCACGTTGCGCTTTCCGTCGGCGGTGAGACGGTTGGCCAGTACACAGCCGGCCGAACCGGCGCCGACGATGATGGTGTCGTAGGTCATGAAGGTGGGGTCTCGGTGGGCGCCGTGGGCGGCGCGTGTTTTGAGTACGCAGCAGTTGGGAATCTACCCCCGGCACAGATTCAAGACTTCCGTTTCCGCGTTAGCGAGGATGCGCGTTTCCGTGATCAGGCTGCATACCTTCGTGTGCCAGGCATCCTGCAGCCCGATTGAGATGTCCTGTGGATGATGAGGTGGGTGCTGGCAATGGAGCCGGCTACGTCCGAACAGAGAGACTGCGCCTGCTCCGCGATGTAATGAGGCAGGCCTGCGAAGCCCAAGAGTATGAGGATTCACCGAGGTTCGATCTCGCGGCCTGAAGCAGAACGCCAACCGCGCGTTCGCTATGCTGGCGACACTCAACCTGCCCAAGTGGAGAAGGCCGCTCACGGGAGAGGTGCGTCCTGCGTGACGAAGTCGCGGAGTTAAACACTATTTCTATCGAAATAAGAGAGCCAAAATCAACGAAATTCCGATCCAGTCGGTCAAATCGATTCAGTTCCACTCGAACGCTTCGCTCCGCGACCGGTAAATCAGCGTTTCCCTAATTATGGAAGAATGGACATCGAGTGCACTAGGACAACAGCCATGACAAGCACTATCCGGATCGAGAGGAGTAGCCCCAGAAGCCTCTTCTTCGAAATTGATGCCGGCACGGGTGGCCGGATCACAACCAGCGCGTCGTTCAAATCGATCTACAGGATGGAGGCAGGGCACGCCGTCCTGTTTGGGGCGGGCCAGCCACCCTGTACCGACACGACGAGTCTCGGCCCTTCGAAGCGAAGGAAGCGGGTACGGTTCGACGGGCGCTATGACGCGGACTGGGCTCGCGAAGTTCTGTCATGCGCGCTCGCCGCAATCGTCCTCGATGAGCGCCCAGCCGACCACCGCCGAGCGGACCTCTCCGGCCGCCTGTGCGATCTCGAGCACTGAACTCTTTCTCTGCGAATGGCGAAGATCGGCAAGCGGGTCTTTGATGATCTTTACGTTCATCTTTCGGCGGTGCGCGAGCTCGAAGACGCGGAGCATCGGGGCCTGATCGAGCAGGCGATGCAG
>CAYYFR010000170.1:0-12474 GCA_964470865.1 uncultured Burkholderiales bacterium
CGGCGCGAGCGACTACATCCTGAAGAACCAGCTCGCGCGGCTGGGTCCGGCCGTCGAGCGCGGGCTGCGGGAAACCGTGGCGCGGCGCGCGCGCAAGCAGGCGGAGGCGGCCCTGATCGGCAGTGAGGAGCGTTTGGCGGCGATCGTCGAATCAGCCATGGACGCGATCATCACCGTCGATGAGGCGCATCGCATCCTCGTGTTCAACGCCGCGGCGGCCGAGATGTTCGGCTGTGCCGCCGCCGCTGCCATCGGCCAGCCGATCGAGCAGTTCATGCCTCCGGGGGCGCGCGCCGGCCACGCCATGTCCATGCGCGCGTTCGCCGCCGAGCCGCAGGCAAGCCGCGGCATGGCCAGGCGCCGCGCGGTGACAGCGAGCGACAGCATGAGCGAGCGCCGCGCGCTGGAGGCGATCCGCCCGGTGATGGCGCGCCGTGCCGACGGTCGCGAGTTTCCCGTTGAGGCCTCGATCTCGCACCTCCAGGTGCAAAGGGCGCAGCTATTCTCGGTGATACTGCGCGACATCAGCGAGCGGGTCGCCGCCGAAGCCATGCAGGCCAGTCTCGAAACGCAGGTGCGCGAGTCGCAGAAAATGGAAGCCATGGGCATCTTGGCCAGCGGCGTGGCGCATGACTTCAACAACATCATTGCCACGATTCTGGGCAACACGATGCTGGCAAAGCAGGATGTTCGGGCACGCCCTGCCGATGTTCTGGTGAGTCTGGAAGAAATTGACAAGGCCGCAACGCGCGCGAAGAACCTGGTGCATCAAATCCTCACCTTCAGCCGCAAGGGCGTGCAGACTTTAGTGGTGCAGCCGCTGCGCCCGCTGGTGGAAGAGGCGATGAGTCTGCTGCGCTCGACCCTGCCCGCCGCGGTGGAGTTCGCAGTAGATCTCGCAGAGACGCCGCTCCACGCAGCGGTGGATGCGACGCAGATCGAGCAGGTGCTGATCAATTTATGCACCAACGCCGGCCACGCGATGAAAAACAGCGCGGGCCGTATCGAGATCGGGTTGGCCGAGGTGTTGCTGGATCAATCCGCGGCGCAGCCAATACCGGATCTGCACCCCGGCCGCTACGTGCGGCTAAGCGTCCGTGACAACGGCAGCGGCATGGATGAGGCCACACAGGCGCGTATCTTCGAGCCGTTTTTCACCACCAAGGAAGTCGGTTCGGGCACCGGCCTGGGTCTGTCGGTGGTGCATGGGATCGTCAAAACGCACGCCGGCGCGATCACGATGGAAAGCGCGCCAGGCATGGGGACGCGGGTCGATGTGTATCTGCCGGCCGCGGCCGCGCCCCTCGAGGCCGTGCCGCTCGCCAAAGCGTTGCCGACCCCAGTCGATCGCCAGGGCAGGCACGTACTCTACGTCGATGATGAAGAGTCGCTGCTGTTACTGGTGGCGCGCATGCTGAAGCGACTGAATTACCGTGTCAGCACCGCAGCGCACGGCGCAGCGGCGCTTGCGGCGGTGCGGGCCAATCCGGGCGATTTCGACCTGGTGGTGACCGATTTCAATATGCCTGGGCTCTCGGGCTTGCAGTTGGCTCAGGAACTGCAACGCATGCGGCCGCAACTGCCAGTGGTGATCAGCTCGGGTTTCATCGACGCAGCGCTGACGACGGGCGCACGCGCGGCCGGCGTGCGCGAGGTGTTCTATAAGCAGAACACTGTCGAGGCGCTGTGTAGCAAGATCCATCAATTGCTTGAAACGGATGGCGCCTGATTCTTTTTCACGCGGGCGTCGGCATCGGTGGCGGAGGCTCCGGCTTCTTCGGCCTTGCCACCGCCGCACACCTTGGCGCGTTCCAGTTCGGGCAGGCGTTCCAGCGCTTATCATTGGCCACATATCCAACCGGCGAACCTCTCATGTCCAAACCTGTCAAGCCCGATTCCGCCCCCCCCGGAGCTGTCGCCTCCGGCATGTCCAAAGGCCTCACCAGTTACGGCGATGCCGGCTTTTCGCTGTTTTTGCGCAAGGCCTTCATCAAGGGTGCCGGCTATACCGAGCGCGCGCTTGACCGGCCGGTGATCGGCATCACCAATACCGGCAGCGCCTACAACCCCTGCCATGGCAATGCACCGCAGTTGATCGAGGCGGTCAAGCGCGGCATCCTGATGGCCGGCGGCCTGCCGATGGAGTTTCCGACCATTTCACTGCACGAAAGCTTCGTCGCGCCGACCTCGATGTATCTGCGCAACCTGATGTCGATGGACACCGAGGAGCTGATCCTCGCGCAGCCGATGGACGCCGTGGTGCTGATAGGCGGCTGCGACAAGACAGTGCCCGCGCAGTTGATGGGCGCGGCCTCGGCCGGCCTGCCGGCGGTGCAACTGATCACCGGCTCCATGCTGACCGGCTCACACCGTTCCGAGCGCGTCGGCGCCTGCACCGATTGTCGCCGCTACTGGGCGAAATTCCGTGCCGAGGAGATCGACGCCGAAGAAGTGGCGGATGTGAACAATCAACTGGTGGCGTCGGTTGGCACCTGCTCGGTGATGGGCACCGCCAGCACCATGGCCTGCATCGCCGAGGCGCTCGGCATGACCGTGCCGGGTTGCGCCTCGCCGCCGGCGGTCACCGCCGACCGCATGCGTATTGGCGAACAGACTGGCGTCACCGCGGTCGAGATTGCGCGTTCGCGGCTCACTATCGACCGCATCCTCACCGACCGCGCATTGGAGAACGCCATGCGCGTGCTGCTGGCCATCGGCGGCTCCACCAACGCCATCGTGCACCTGACCGCGATCGCAGGGCGCGTGGGCTACGAGCTGGACCTGAAGGCGCTTGACCGCATGGGGCGCGAGACCCCGGTTCTGCTGGATTTGAAACCCTCCGGGCAGCACTACATGGAGGACTTCCATCACGCCGGCGGCATGGCGACGCTGCTGCGTGAATTGAAGCCGTTGCTGCATCTGGACGCGCTCACTGTCACCGGCCGCACGCTGGGCGAGGAAATCGAGCGCGCCGGGCCGGGCTTCAAGCAGGACGTGGTGCGGCCGGCGTCCAACCCGATCTATCGCGAGGGCGGCATCGCGGTGTTGCAGGGCAACCTGGCGCCGGGTGGGGCGATCATCAAGCAGTCGGCGGCCAATCCGGCGCTGATGGAACACGAGGGCCGCGCGGTGGTGTTCGAAAACGCGGTCGACCTCGCTGCGCGCATCGATGCGCCCGATCTCGACGTCACCGCCGACGACATTCTGGTGCTGAAGAACATCGGTCCCAAGGGCGCCCCCGGCATGCCTGAGGCCGGGTATCTGCCGATCCCCCTCAAGCTGGCGCGTGCCGGGGTCAAGGACATGGTGCGCATCTCCGATGGGCGCATGAGCGGCACCGCCTTCGGCACCATCGTGCTGCACGTGATTCCGGAAGCGGCCATCGGCGGCCCGCTGGCATATGTGCAAAACGGCGACCGCATTCGCCTGTCGGTGGCCAGGCGCGAGCTGTTGCTGCTGGTATCGGCCGACGAACTGGCGCGGCGTGCACTGGCCAGCCCGGTCACCGCGCCGACTGCACTGCGCGGCTATCGCAAGCTTTTCCTGGATACAGTGACGCAGGCCGACAAGGGCGTGGACTTCGACTTTCTGCGTTCGACCGAGAGGCGCGGATCAATTCCGGCGAAAAAATAGTACGCGGCAGGTGCTTGCAGCGGATCCGCATGCTTGCGCGGCGCACAGTCTGGCGCAGCATGGACATGGCGCATTCTCGACTGATGGGACTCAAGCGATGAGAAGCAAGTTGTTCGTTCCCGGTTCGCGTCCTGAACTGTTTGCCAAGGCGCTTGCCGGCCCGGCCGACGCCTTGTCATTCGATCTGGAGGATTCGGTCGTGGCCGGGCGCAAGGACGAGGCGCGCGCGAATCTGGCCGCATGGCTCGCATCCGGCGTGCTGGATGGGTGCGACAAGACCATCATCGTGCGAGTCAACGGCCTCGATACGCGGCATTTCGCCGCCGACGTCGCCGCCATGGCGTTGCCCGGCGTGATGCTGGTCAACCTGCCCAAGCCCGAGAGCACGGACGATGTCCGGCGCGTCGCGTTGGCGCTGGAAGCGGCGGAACGGGCCAACCGGGTGGTTGTACCGATCCGCCTGTTGCTCAATATCGAATCGGCCGGATCGCTGCGCATCGCGCTCGAACTGGCGCGCGCACATCCGCGCGTGGCCGGTCTGCAACTGGGCTTGGGAGATTTTTTTGAACCCCTTGCCATTGACCGGCGCGAGCCCGTGGCGATTCACGGCGCCATGTTCGCTTTGCGCATGGCCGCCGCCGAGGCCGGGGTGTTCGCCTACGACTCGGCATTCACCAACGTCGCCGATGCGGCCGGCTTTCGCGCCGAGGCGGAACTCGCGCATCGGCTCGGGTTTCTCGGCAAGAGCTGCATCCATCCGTCGCAAATCGCGCTCGCCAACGCGGTTTTCCGGCCGAGCGATGAAGAAATTGCCCATGCGCTGCGTGTTGCGGCCGCCGCCGATGCGGCGCGCGAGGGCGGCACCGGTGCCTATGTCGTCGACGGGCGCATGATCGACGCGCCATTCGTGGCGCGCGCCCAGGCAATCGTCGCCACCGCGCGGCGGCTGGGCCTGATTGCCGCATGACCGAAGGAATGGGCGTGCGCGGCTTGGCGCGACGGCGCGCCAATGCGTGCGTCCTGTTGGGCTTGTTTGCCGTGCTGTGCGCGACACATGCCGCCGGACCAAGGCGGCTTTCCGACGCGGCCGATCACGCTGGTCATGCCCTGCCCGCCCGGCGGCTCCAAAGACGTGTTCGCGCTAGAAGCGGCTTAGGGCCTGGGGCAAGAGCTGCAGCGAACCGTCATCATCGACAACCAGCCCGCCGCCCATCGATTACTCCTGAGTGATGCCATGTCCGACACCCAATCCCGCTTCGATCTACCCCCACGCACCGGCCCGCAGGGGCCGCTTACCGGCGTGCGCGTCCTCGATCTCTCGGCCTACATCGCCGGGCCCTACGGCTGCTCGCTCCTGGCCGACCAGGGTGCGGAGGTGATCAAGATTGAACCACCGGCGGGCGACAACCTGCGCAAGTATCCGTCCACCCTGCCGACCGAGAGCCGGGCGTTTCTGGGGGTCAATCGCAGCAAGTACGGCGTCATGCTCGACCTGAAACAACCCGAACAGCTGGCTGCGTTGCTCGAGCTGGTGCAGGGTGCCGATGTGCTGGTGCACAACTTCCGCCCCAGCGTGCCGCCACGCCTGGGCATCGGGTACGAGGAGCTTGCCGCGATCAACCCGCGCCTGATCTATTGCGCCGTGACCGGCTATGGCGAGACGGGCCCGCTGGCCGAAAAAGCCGGCTACGACCAGGTCCTGCAGACCATGAGCGGCATGTGCGTCGAACAGGGCAAGCGCGGCGGGCCGCCCGATGTGATCTACGGCTCGGTGGTCGACTACTATGCCTCGGCGCTGGTGGCGGCCGGGGTCGCTTCCGCCCTCTACGAGCGTGGGAAGAGCGGCGTCGGGCAGTACGTCGGCATCTCGCTTCTGCGCGCCGCGCTGACCATGCAGTCGGCGCGCCTGGTGTGGGCCGAAGGCGAGCCGCGCGAGATCAGCCGCGACATGCGCTCGGGCGGTGTCACCGGGATTCATCCGACCCGCGCGGGGCACCTCTACATCTCCGCCAACACACCGCATTTCTGGCAGGCGCTGTGCGAAAAGACCGGCCTGGGCGACCTGGCAGCCAACCAGCGCTACGATTCAGTGAAAAAGCGCGCCGCCCATGCGCGGGAAATCATCCCCCGTCTGCACGCTGCGCTCAAGGCGCGCAGCGCACTCGAATGGGAAGCCTGGTTCGGCGACGAGGTGCCGTGTGCGGCCGCGCGCAACATCGCAGACATGTTCGACCATCCGCAGGTTGAGGCCGAAGCGATGATTGCCGACTTCGAGCATCCGGTGGCCGGGCGCTATCGCGGGTTGACCCGGCCGATCAAGTTTGGCCGCACCCCTGGCCCGGCGCCGTTCACCGCGCCAACCCTGGGCCAGCATACGGCGCAGATACTGGCCGGCGTGAGCGGAGCGTCGAGACGGAAACATCCCGCCGAATAGCTCTTTCGGGCTATTGGGCGTGGGGAATCGCTTGCGGTCGGGCGACAAGGCGAGCAGACTTGCGAGGATTCCAATAGTTGACACTCAGGCAGGCCTATTACGGCATGCCGGGAGGTTCCAGAATGTCCCACAACACAAAAATGCCGGTCTGGCGCGTCACCGCGCTCGCTTTAGCGGTCGGTATGGCGTTCAACGGCCCGGCGCTGGCTGGTCCGGCCGTGCTGCCCGGCGGTGCCCAGGTTGCCAATGGCACAGTGGGCATCAGTACGGTCGGCAGCACCATGTCGATCATCAACACGCCAGGGGCGATCATCAACTGGCAAACATTCTCGATCGGCGCGGCTGAATCCGTCAAATTCCTGCAGCAATCATCCGCCAGCACGGTGCTCAACCGCGTGGTGGGCGGGCAGATGTCGAGCATCATGGGCCACCTCACCTCGAACGGCCAGGTGTTCCTGATCAACCCGAGCGGCATTCTGGTGGGGGCCGGCGCGGTGATCGACACGGCCTCGTTCTTCGCCTCCACGCTGCAGATGCTGGATCAGGATTTCCTCGCCGGCAGGCTCAAGTTCCAGGGTGATGCAAGCTCAGGCAAGATCGTCAACCAGGGCTGGATCCGCACCGGTTACGGCGGCAACGCGGTGTTGATCGCCCCGCGCATCGAAAACAGCGGCATCATTGAAGCGCCCGGAGGGCAGATTCTCCTGGCGGCCGGGCAGAAAGTTACCCTCACCAGCCTGGATCTGGGGGGCATCAGTTTCGAGGTGCAGGCGCCGACCGACAGCGTGCTCAATCTAGGGCAACTGATCGCCGACGGCGGCGCGGTGAAAGTGTTCGCCGGTTCGATCCGGCATAGCGGCGACATTCGCGCCGCGTCGCTGACGCGCGACGTCGGCGGCGAAATCGTCCTCAAGGCGCGCGGCGAGGTGGAACTGGCGGCCGGCAGCAGCACGGTTGCCAACGGCCGCACCGGCGGCACCATCCGGATCGAATCCGAAACCGGCAGCGCGCGCGTAGCGGGCCACGTGTCGGCCACCGGCAGCCGTGGCGCCGGCGGCGCCATCGACGTACTGGGCGAGAAGGTCGTGCTCACCGGCAAGGCGGTGCTCGATGTGTCGGGTGCCTCGGCAGGCGGGGCGATCCGCGTGGGCGGCGATTGGCAGGGCGCCAACGCAGCGCTGCACAACTCGCAAAGCACTTTCGTGGGCGCCGATGTCAAACTCAAGGCCGATGCCACCGATCATGGCGACGGCGGCAGCGTGGTGGTCTGGTCGGACGGCAACACCCGTTTCCTGGGCAACATTTCCGCCCGCGGCGGCGCCAACGGCGGCAATGGCGGCAACGCCGAAGTCTCGGGCAAGGGCATTCTCGACTTCCGCGGCAGTGCCGATCTCGGCGCGGCCAACGGTGCGGCGGGCAATCTGCTGCTCGACCCGCTCGACCTGTTCGTCGACAGCGCCGGGGGGCTCAATGCCACCATCATCGATGAGGCCACCGATTTCCCGGCCAATTCCGCGACGGTGTCGCCGGCCACGCTGGCCGCCATAACCGGCAATGTCACGCTGCTGGCAACACGCGACATGCGCATCAACAGCGCGGTTTCACTGACCGGCGCAGGTCAGGGAATCGCCGCCATAGCCGGGCGCGATCTGCAGATCGGCGCCGGCATCAGTACCACCGGCGGCGCGGTGTCGGTCACTGCCGGACGCACGCTGAGCACATTCAATTCCAGCCCGATCGCCACTACCGGCGGCAATGTCGCCCTCTCGGCGCAAACCATTTCCGCCCCGTCGATGACCGTGGCCGCCGGCACCGGTTCAGTGTCGGCCGTTGCCGGCGCCGGCGCCTTGAGCCTGGGCACGGTGTCCTCGTCGGGCAGTGCATCGCTGTCCGCCAACGGCGGCGCCCTTTCGCTCTCCAACATCACCTCGACCGGGGCTGTCACGCTCGGCAGTTCGACCAGCATTTCCGCCGGCAGCATCGCCACCGGTGGCGGCGCCCTGACTGCCAACGCCGCCGGCAGCAGCCTCAATATCTCGTCCATCGACACCCGTGCCGGCGGCGGTCCCACCGGCGGAGCCGTGACGCTGACCTCGGGGCCTGCATCGGTCAGTACCGGCAACATCCAGTCCGGCAATGCCAATGTCAACCTGAGCGGAACCAGCGTATTCGCCAGCACGGTCACCACCGGCAATGTCAACCTCGCGGCCAGTGCCGGCACCATCTCGTCGACCATAGACAACGCCGCCAGCGTGACGGCGTCGGCGAACCGGAGCGTGTCTTCGACCAGCGTCAACATTTCTTCCAACACGGTGCTCAATGCCACCTCGGTGAGTGCCACGGCCGTCAATTGCAGTTTCTCCTCGTCCTGCCCGAGTGCCAGCGTGACGCTGTCCGGCGCTCTAGGTGTGAATGTCGGCACCGTTACCGCAAGCGCTCCGGCCACCACCAACGTGGTGGCGCCGTTCAACAGCATCAACGAATCGGTCACCATCACCTCGTCGGGCGGATCGATCAATGCCATGAACGCGGGCTCGCAGGTCAGCGCCACCAACGTCACCCTGCAGACCAATCAGGGTTCGGGCGGCGGCATCGGTACGGCAGGTACCGCGCTTCGGGTCAACAACGCGCGCAATTTCACCTTCAACCCGAACGGCCAGTTCAACGTCGCCCTGGTCGGCAGCGGCCCCAGCCAGCTCGCCATGAACATCGGCGTGGCCGCCACCGGCCAGACCTATACGGGCACGCTCACCAAGGCAGGGCAGATCAATCTCGCCGTCAGCGCGACCGACACGACCGTTACCGCGGGCAATTTCTCGATTACCGGCGGGTTCGACGACCTTGTTTTCAACTCCGCCCCGTCGATCTCGCTCAGGGTGCCCAATGGTGCCCTGACGGCCACCAATGTTTCCATGCCAGCCGGCGACGTTTCAGGCCGCGTCCCGCCGTTCTGCTGCTCGGGCCTGACCTTCCAGGCCCTGCCGGTGACCTTGCGCGCCAGCGGCAATCTGCTGGTGTCGAACTACGCGCGGGCGGCCGGCAGCCAGGCGAAGGCGACTACCTTCCAGTCCGACGCCGGCACCGTAACTCTTGGCACGGTGACAGGCAATCTCGACAGTATCAGCGTGACCGCGCCTGCCGGGGCGACCATCAACAGCCTGACCACCGCCGGAAACATCAACGTCAACTCCTTCTCGGGCGGCATCAGCGTCAACAGCATCTCCAGCAGCGGCGGCAATGTCAGCCTGACGGCCAACAGCGGCACCGTGGGCGCCGCTGGCACTGCGCTATACCGGGCGCTATGAGCAATTGTGGGGCGGTATCGGCGCGTATGTGGAACAGGTCGCCAACCTGTCCGGCGGAAGCGGTAATACCATTCCCGAATACGCCTTGGTGCGGGACGGCGCCGCACAGAGCTGGAAAGCGTTTCGTTACGGCGTGGATGTCAGTTATTTGCTTGGCACCTGGTCGCTATCGACGCGTTTGCGCGGCCAGTACAGTGACAACCGATTGCTCCCCGGCGAACAGTTCGGCATCGCCGGCGTCACGGCGGTGCGCGGCTTGCGCGAACGCGAGTTCACCGGCGATATCGGACACACGGTGACGTTCGAGGCTTCCGGGCCGGCGCTCGTCGACACGCTGCGGCCGGTGCTGTTTTTCGATTACGGCCAGGCACGCCTGTTGGGTAACACTGCGGTGGCCGGCACAACGGTCAACAAGGACTCCGCCTCCAGCATCGGCGTGGGTGCGCGCTGGAGCCGCGAGCGCAGCGTCGATCTGTCGGCCGACCTGGCCTATGTGCTCAACGGGGTCGCGGGCTCAGGCAACCTTCCCGGCACCCGGACCGGCGACACCAAGCTGATGTTTACGGCGCTGTTCCGGTTTTGAGCCGATTGCAGGCCTTCGATCGATGCGTGTCCGGTCGCCGCAGGCCGGAGTCGTCGTGAGCGCAGCAGTGACAATGCCTGCCGATATCCGCGCCGTACTCTTCGATCTCGACGGCACCCTGCTGCATACCTCGCCCGACTTGGCCGCTGCCGCCGGCATGGCATTGGCGGAATGCGGCCTGCGCGGCATCGACGCGGCCACGATTGAAACCTTCATCGGCGCGGGCATCGACGGCCTGGTCAGGCGCTGCCTCGCGCACCTTGGCCATGCGCAGGAAGGCGCGCCCTTCGAAACCTTGCGCGCCGCCTATGTGCGGCACTACGAAGCGGTCAATGGCACCCATGCCGCACCGTATCCGGGCGTACTGGCGGGGCTTGAGGCGATGCGCGCGATGGGACTCTCGCTGGGCGTGTGCACCAACAAGGCCGCACGTTTCACCGAACCGTTGTTGGAACGCTGCAACATCGGCGGCTATTTCGATGTGGTGGTAAGTGGCGACACGCTGGCGCGCAAGAAACCCCACCCCGACATGATCGAACATGCCGCGCAGCATTGGGGCACAAGCGTTTCGCAGATCCTGATGATCGGCGATTCGGGCAACGACAGTGCCGCCGCGCGCGCCGCGGGCTGCCCGGTATGGCTGGTGCCGTATGGCTACAACGAAGGCAGGCCGGTGCAATCGCTCGATTGCGATGGTATAGTTTCCGGCTTGGACGTCGCCGCGCAACGCTTGCGTGACCTGCAAATCCCCAAAGTTTCCTCGCGAGTTTCCGATTGAAAATCCTGAACCTGCACCAAGTGCGGAGCGCCGCTCCGGGAGCCTGGCCCTGGCGTAACTGACGCCATGCCATGCGCTGCCCGCCGTCGGCAGCGCGCCCGTCCGCAGGCCGAATTGTGCCCGCGGCCCTTGTTGCAGATGTCGTTCCCAGGTGCCCCATGTCAAACGCCCCTTCCGCGCGGGCAGTGCTCTCGCGTGACCAGTTCAACGCCCTGCGCCAGCAGGGTTACAACCGTATTCCGCTGGTGCTGGAGACCTTTGCCGACCTCGACACGCCGCTGTCGATCTATCTCAAGCTGGCCGACGCGCCCTACACCTATCTGCTTGAATCGGTGGTTGGCGGCGAGCGCTTCGGCCGCTATTCCTTCATCGGCCTGCCGTGCAGCACGCGCATCGTCGCGCACGGCCGCGAGGTTTCGGTGATCAATGGCGAGGCGGTGGTCGAACTGCATGCCGACACCAATCCGATTGACTTCGTGCGTGCCTACCTCACGCGCTTCAAGGTGGCGCCGCTGCAAGGCCTGCCGCGCTTCACCGGCGGCCTGGTGGGCGCCTTCGGCTACGACTGCGTGCGCTATGTCGAAGCGCGCCTCGACCGCTTTGTGCGCGAACGCGAAAACAAGTATGGCGCAAAGCCCGACACCATCGGCGCACCCGACATCGTGCTGCTGCAAAGCGAGGAAGTGGCGATCGTCGACAACCTGGCCGGCAAGCTGTTCCTGGTGGTGTATGTCGACCCGCGCAACCCGCAAAGCTACGACTACGGCCGCGAGCGCCTGAAGACCCTGCTGGAACGCCTGCGCCAGCCCTTGCAGGTACCTGACCACGGCCCCTCCGCGGCGGACGAGGCGCGCTCGAACATCGGTGAAGCCACCTTCCTGGCGGGCGTGGCCAGGTGCAAGCAGTACATCATCGATGGCGATTGCATGCAGGTGCAGATCGGCCAGCGCCTGACGCGCGAATTCACCTCGCCGCCGATCGCCCTGTACCGTGCGCTACGCACCTTGAACCCTTCCCCCTACATGTTTTTCTTCAACCTGCGCGACCTGCACATCGTCAGTGCCTCGCCCGAGATCCTGGTGCGGGTCGAGCCGGACGACGCTGCCCCCACGGGCGGCAAGCGGGTCACCATCCGCCCGCTGGCCGGCACCCGGCGCCGCGGCAAGACGCCCGAGGAGGACAAACAACTGGCCCACGAGTTGCTGGCCGATCCGAAGGAGCGCGCCGAGCATGTGATGCTGATCGACCTGGCGCGCAACGACATCGGGCGGATTGCCGCGATCGGCAGCGTCAAGGTCACCGAGACCATGGTCATCGAGCGCTACTCGCATGTGATGCACATCGTCTCTTCGGTCGAAGGCCGGTTGAACGCAGGGCTGGACGCGCTCGATGTGTTCAAGGCATCGTTCCCGGCCGGCACTTTGTCCGGTGCGCCCAAGGTCCGCGCGATGGAAATCATCGAGGAAATCGAGCCGGTCAAGCGCGGCCTGTATGGCGGCGCCGCCGGCTACATCGGCTTTCATGGCGACATGGATGTGGCGATCACCATCCGCACCGGCATCATCAAGGACGGTCGCCTGCATGTGCAGGCGGCAGCCGGCATCGTCGCCGATTCGGTGCCCGAAGCCGAGTGGAACGAAACCCGCATCAAGGCGCAGGCGGTGCTGCGCGCCGCCGAGGTGGCGTCCGGTGGCCTCGATACCAGCGTCGAGTAGGGGCGCGCCATGATCCTGATGATCGA
>CAYYFR010000171.1:0-6334 GCA_964470865.1 uncultured Burkholderiales bacterium
GACGTTACGGCGCATCGCCAGCGACAGTGTTTCGCGAAAACCGCTGGCGGCACTGCCTTCACCGGCCTGCGCGCGACGCGCAAGCGCAGCCGCCAGGCCGCGCAACCTGGCTTCATGATCATCCAGCACGCGCACGGTGCCGCGATCGAGAACCTCGAAGATTTCCACCACCCGCGCAAACGCAAGGCCGTAGTCGGCGGTCAGCTCCGCGCCCTGACGCGACACCAGCGCGTGCGCCAGATGTTCCAGGCGGCCAAGCGCCCGCTCCGCCTCCGCCGCGTTGCGCACGCTCAGGTAGTTGAGTTCCGCCTCGCGCAGCTGCATGAAGCGTTCCTGCAAGCCGGCCGCCTGACTGGCCGCACGCAGGGCACCAGCGGCCAGTGCCAGACGCTTCAGTCGCTCCTGGCGCTGCCGGCGCGCCGTCACCACGGCTTCGAAACTGCCCAGGTAAAGGTCCGCTTCTTTCACCAGGAGGACGATGTCCGCCTGCTCGCCTGGCAGGTCAAAACGCGCGCGCCCTACCGCTGCGAGCAGAGATCTTGAGTGCGCGTTGGTCTGATCCGACGGCTCGATCGCGTCAGACGCCACATACTCGCGAATCGCCGCCGACAAGGCGGCCAGACTGCTGCCAACGTCGGCGGCCAGACGGCCGGTGCGTGCGACCTTTTGCAAGCTGGAAAAATCATCCTCGATGGCTTCCAGCAGGACGTAACGACCATATGCCAGCCAGAACACTGCGGCCAGCAGCACCACCACGCCAACGGAGATCAGGTAGCTGATGCGTACTTCAAGGGGTCGCATGCTTGGTCCTCTTGCGTGCGTGGTCGGCTCGTCAAACCTGCTGGCGCGGGGCGGCAGGCACCGAACCTGCCCGCATCGGACATGCGCAAAGTCAGATGCCCACATCTAGACCCGATCAGTTGCGACGTATGGCGAGCGCGACACCCTTGTCGCGCCAGTACAGCGCCGCATCGGCGAAGACGGCGTGCAACGCATCACCTGGGGCCGCGCGCGCCAGATTTGCCAATTCGATCACATAGGGCACTCCTGACTCGAAAGGCAGGTCGGTCAGGCAGTCGTACAAAGCATCGAGATTGACGCCGAAGTGGGTTGGAAACTCCAGGCTCGCAGCTACCGCCTTGAGCATCGATTCGCGGCTCTTCAGGCCCTTGAAGTCGACGCGCCAAGCGGTGACCGGCGCGTTGCGAGGTTTGCGGCCCGCATCTCGCGGCGCGTCGCTGCCGGTTCCGGCCTTGCCACTCACGGTGCACCCGCCGCCAGGTGCCCGGACGATACACGCGCCGGCCGGCGTCGCACGACAAAGCGCAGTTCGAAGCGCTTGCGATGTTTCATGATCTATTCCCGGATGCGACGAAACGTCGCGTAATGATCATCAGTGTAATAACAAGCCGATGGTGCGTTGCGCCCCCAGTCGCCGGATTCGCCGCCACAGACGATGCGCCGCGCGCCACGGCTGCGCGCACCGGGTGTCTCGACGGTGAACTCGCGGTAGTAGCCGCGGCGCTTCTTGGGCAGATTGCCTTCGAAATTGCCGAAGGTCGAGCCATCCTTGGAGTAGGCGAATGGTCCGCCCTTGCGCACCGCAGCCAGTACCGCGCGGCCTTCGCGCGGCAAAGCCGCACTCTCGATCTCGCCAGGCGCCAGCGCGAAGGCCGGGGTCGCACACAGGCACAGCAGCAGCCAGAAGCTGAGAAAAACGCGCTGGCAGCGGGCCAGCGGCGCGGAGTTTGGGAAGCGCTGGTTGCTCTGCATGGCTGCGAGCATATCCTAGGGTGCGAGAAAGCGCATGACCTCATCGCGCCTGGCCTGCGTATCGCGATAGCCGAGGTCGATCAGAGTCCGCGTGTAATCGGACTCGAACAGCAGGTAGCTGGCCAGCGCCGACCCTTTGCGGTTCATCGCGCCGACGCCGCGCAGCATGGCACGCACCGCCCATGGCAGGCTCTTGACGTGGCGCGCAGCCAGCGTATCGAGGCGCTCGGACGGGGCGATGACCAGCACCTCGACCGGACGCAGTGCTACATCGCCGCGTGCGGCCAGGTCAGCCGATATCACCGACAGGGTCTTGTTGATGCGCACCAGGCGCTCGACGTCCACGTTCAGGCTGTCGAGAAAAATCGAGGACAGCGCATGGCCGGCGATTTGCGCCAGCGAGGGATAGCCTTCGCCGCGAATGCGATCGGTTGGCTCGTTGATGCGCCCGGCACCAATCACCAGCACGCGCGACGCACCGAGATGAATCGCCGGGCTGATCGGCGCGAGCTGGCGCATCGAACCATCACCGAAATACTCGCGATGGATCTTGACGGCCGGAAAGATGAACGGAATCGCCGAAGACGCCAGCAGATGATCAATGGTGATCTGCGTGCGTGCGGATACGCGCTGCTGGCGCGCCCAGGTTTCAATACCTTCCTGGGCCTGGAAGAAATTCACGCTTTGCCCGGATGCATAGCCGGATGCGGTAATGCACAAGGCACGCAGGGCGCCGGACGCGATCGCCGCATCGATGTTCGCCATATCCAGATTGCGGTGCAGCAGCTCGGCCAGAGGAGCATTGTCGAACATCGAGCGCGGTGCGGTGCGCACGATCCAGCCGGCCACCAGCGCCCCCAGCCAGTGGGCGCCGGTCTTGGCAATTCCCAGAGGATCGGAGCGATAGACGTGGCGCGCGTGAAAGTTCTCCCACACACCGCACAGGTAAGCGACCGCCTGGCCGAAATCGCGCGAAAAACAGGCCAGCGACGCCGCGTTGATCGCTCCGGCCGAGGTGCCGCATATGATCGGAAACGGGTTGGCAACCTTGTCGGGCAACAAATCGGCGATGCACTTGAGTACCCCCACCTGATAGGCCGCGCGCGCGCCGCCGCCGGTCAGGATCAGGCCGGTCAGCGGGATTGCTGGGGGTGCGCTATTCATCGTGCATGTCTGTCCACTGGCCTGGTTCGGTACTGCATGCGCCAGCGCGCACTATCGCAGCGGGGCCGCGGGGAAGCTTGGCTGGGTCGCACAATGGCCGCCATACTATCCTTGATCACCAGCCAACCTCAAGCTTGCGCAGCGCAAGTGGATTGCTCGTTGCTGTAGGCCGCTTTCTTACCCGAAGGCGCGGCGCAGCTCGACTTACGCCGCGCCAGCGACGCGTGGATACTTTGCTTCATCGTCCTGCCCAACCACTAGCGAAAGGGTCATCATGCAACAAATCGAAGGTCGCAATGTCTCCAACCTGTTTGCGCTGATGGGGGACTCCGACGCGGTCGCCGCAGCACTCAAACGGGCAAAATCGTGGAACCTGAAGTCACGGGTCTGCCATCCGCTGGATCGGCCGTCACGCGCACGATTGTCCAAGGAACTCGAGCAGTTCGACGCCTTTGTCGAAGCCGAGAGCGGCAGCGAAGGCAGCACCGACGCCTGACGGCATTGACGTACGCGCCACGCCTGCGGCGTGCCGCAGCGCAGCGCGATGTGCTCGCGGCAATCGGTGCAGCGTGTATTGCCGCGCGCCTGACGCCAGCTTGCGCCACCCTTGGCAACCTGCCTTCGTATTAGACTTGTCCGTCCGGTTCATTTTCGACGGTCCCGATGCGTCTGCGCAATGTCCTGCTTGTGCTCTTGTGCCTGCTTCATTTGCCGACAATCGCTGCCGGAAACCCGGCCGACATCGACACGCAACTGACCTTGGCGCAGCGCCCGATCGCCCACTTTCGCGTGCCCTACAACGGCGCCGATGCCCGACTCGCCGAGTTTGAGGCACACGGTCTGCCCATCGAGATCGAGGAGGTCGCCGTTGCAGTCACGGGGGATCGCGTTGTGCGCCGCGGCATCGCCTTGCGCGCGCAGGACATCGTGCTGGTTACGCTACTGGCGGACAACCTCGACCCAGCCGATCGCCACAGCCTGGCGCTGGCGACGGCCAGTGTGCGCACCCGGCTGATCGAAGCGCTTGCCGCCAGTGGCGCCCAACGCCAGCCCGAAGTGCTCCCGCGCGGCGTGCTGCAATCTGCGGCGGCGGTCGGTGTGCCAGGCGAAAAATGGTACGCCGCCCGCGCCCACAGATCCGAGCGGACAAGACCATGAAATCAGTCGCCGAGGGCATTCGCGCGCGCGGCTTTCGCAAGTGGTATGAGCATCGCCTGATCGAGGCGCATCTGCATCTGGTCACGGCGTTCCTGTGCCTGATCACCGTCTTGGCCGCCATCGAGCAGGGCGGGCCATACCGGGCCTGGTGGCCGCTCCTGTGGCTCACCGGCGTGACCGTCGGGCTGGGAACGCTGGGCGCATGGAACTGGCGCCGCTACTTCGCCATCATGGGCGTGGCGGGATTCATGTGCGAGCACTCCAGTTGCCCGCAATGCGATGCCTACGGTCGTTTCGAGATTCTTTACACCGGACCGCGCGCCGACCCCGACGGCCTCTTGCCGGATGCGTTGCGCGACGTACCGATCCTGCAGGTGCGCTGCCGCAAATGCGCCCACGAGTGGCGCATGTGATCAGCGGTGCGCTCAACCTTCGAGCGGCAGGTGCAATTCCAGGATGTTGCGCCCGTCTTCGCGACGATAACGGCCGGTTTCGATCAACTGGCCGATCAAGTATGTGCCCAGGCCCCCCACCGGGCGCATTTGCAAGGAACTGACCAGACTGGCCGCGTCCGCATCGAAGCTTTGCAGCGGGTTGTGTGCAGGCGCGGTGTCCACATAGGTGAGCCCGACCGACGCTTCCTCACGCGCAAGGCCGAGCGTTATGGGTGCGGCGCAGTCGGCGCCGTGGCCGTGGGTAACGGTGTTGGTGAACAATTCTTCGACAATGAAAGCGAGCCGCAAGGCATCCTGCCGGCCGATGCCCTGCCCGGCACAAAACGTCTCAACCAGGGCGATCGCATCGCCCAAGGCGGTCATGCGTGCTTCGAAAGTCCGGTTGGCTACAGGGTTCAATGCGTGGCTCTCGTGGCGGGAAGTGGCGGTTGCGGCATCGAAGCACCGGCCTTTGGTATTCTACGGCAGGGGTTTTTGAGAATTTCGCGCCGGTGCTTAATGCGCCGGGTTGATCAAGGAGGAGCTGTGACATGAGAAACCTGCTGCGGTGCATGGTGGCGCTCGGCGCGGCATGGGTATCCTGCCTGTGTGCGCAGACCGTTGATATCGGCCGCGTCAAGGTGGTAAAGGGTCAGGTCAGCGTGCTGCGCGCCGGCCAGCAGCTGCCGGCCACGCCCGGATTGCAGTTGCGCGCCGCCGACGAAGTGCGTACTGGCGCCGATGGCGCGGTGGGCATCACCATGAGCGACAACTCGACCCTGTCGGCCGGTCCCAACAGCGTTTTGGCACTGGACCGCTACAGCTTCGACACCACCACGCACCAGGGCCGCTTTGACAGTTCGCTCAGGCAGGGAACACTGGCAGTAATTTCCGGCAAGATCGCCAAACAGTCGCCGGAATCCATGACCGTGCGCACACCGGCCGCCATCCTCGGCGTGCGCGGCACCGAATTCGTCGTCAGTGCCGGCGATGCACTGGCGCGCTGATCCGGTGCCGCCTTGCCGCAGCGCGGTCGGCATGCATTGGGCGCTCTCCCTGGTGCTGCTCATCGCTTTGGCCGGCGGCTGCACCACTCCGCCCCCACCCCCTTCCCCGGCGCCGCCGGCCCCGGCACTGGTTGACACCATCGTGCTGCTGCCCGAAAGGGACGGGCGCGCCACCGCGGTAACGGTGACCCAGGGATCCAGCCAGGCAGTGCTGGACCGGCCGTATGCCGCCGCCACTGCCGCAGCCGGCGGCGGCGGTGTGCGCCCGTCGCAATCGAGCGCTGCGGATGTACAGGCCAGATTCGGCGCGGCACTGGCAGCCCAGCCGCCGCGCCCGGCAAGCTTTGTCCTTTATTTCGTCGAAGGCCGCGATACGCTGACCGACGAATCGAAAGCCGTAGTCGAACGCGTGTTCGCCGAGATCGCCGCGCGACCGGCGCCGGATATCGCGGTGATCGGCCACACCGACAGCGTTGGCACCGCTGCGGCGAACGACGTGCTTTCACTGCAGCGCGCCGAGACCATCCGGCGTGAACTCTTGCAGAGCGGCATCGTGCCGCAGAACGTGCAGGCAAGCGGCCGCGGTGAGCGCGAATTGCTGGTGCCGAGCGCCGACAACGTGGCCGAGCCGCGCAACCGACGGGTCGAGATCATCGTGCGCTGAGGAAACACTGAACTGGTACCTGTGGCGCGCAGTCTCGATCGGCTGTGTTGATGCGAATCAGACCGATGCGAAAGCGGCACTTGTTCCCGCCACGGCTCTTGTTCCCGCCAGGCTTGTTCCGTGTTCTCCCATGC
>CAYYFR010000171.1:6434-12449 GCA_964470865.1 uncultured Burkholderiales bacterium
CTTGTTCCCGCCACGGCTCTTGTTCCCGCCAGGCTTGTTCCGTGTTCTCCCATGCCGCCGGACTCAGCGCGGACCGTTCCAGCGCAGCAGCAGCAAGGTCAGGTCGTCGGCCGGATCGGCGCCGGCCACAAAGCGCGCGACGTCGTGGAGCACCTGCGCCAGCATCTCCCCCGCCCCCAGGTCGCGGCCTTGCGCCACCTTGAGCACCTGCAACAGGCGTTCGCCGCCATACAGGTCCTGCGCCCGATTCATGGCCTCGGTGATACCGTCGGTCACCATGCACAACAGGTCGCCAGGCCCGAGGCGGGTGTGGCCGCCGTGATACTCGAAATCGTCGATTACGCACAGTGGTGGCCCGTCGCCGTCGGCCAAGCGCGTCAAGCCGCCGTCGGCCTTTAGCAGGTAGGGGTTGTCGTGGCCGGCATTGCAGTAGGCAAGCGCGCCGCTGTCGAGATCAAGAATGCCGGCGAACATGGTGACGAACATGGCCTCGCCATTCTCGCGCGAGACCTCCGCGTTGGCCACGGTCATCAGCTCGCCAATCAGCGCAAGGTCGGTGCCGCCGGCGCCGCTGCGCAGGGCGCTGCTCTTGTACAAGGCCTTGCTGACGGCCATGAAGATGCTGGCCGGCAAGCCCTTGCCCGAGACATCCCCGATGAGAAAGAACAGCCGGCTGGCATCCAGAGGAAAGAAATCGTAGAGGTCACCGCCGACTTCGCGTGCCGGCGTCATTTCGGCGGCAATCTCGATCCGCGCATCGGCGCGCAAGGCATCCGGGCGCGGCAGGATGCCGGTCTGGATGCGGCGCGCGGCTTCGAGTTCGCCAGCGACACGCGCGGCGTCCTCGCGCTGGCGTTGCACCTCCTTTGCCAGCAATTGTTCGCGCCGATTCGCCTCGATCAGCGACAAGGCCAGCAAGACGCCGAACACCAGGGCCAGGTTCAGTGAGGGCGTCGCCGTGTCGAACAGGAGACGCGCCCCCATAAACAAGGCCCAGCCAAACAGTACCGGCACACCGATCACGGCAACGCCCAACTTGAGCGCGCGACGCGGCGCAATGGCAGGCACCCACCAGATCATCAGCGCACTGCCGGCGCCGAATACCAGCCATTCCAGCGCTGCAATCCACTGCGGACGCAAAAGCGGCGTGTTGTCGAACATCATTTCGAGCAGCTGTGCGTGCATTTCTACACCCGGCATGCGTTCGCCTGACGCCGCCGTCTGGTAGTCGAGGAGACCCAGGCCGCTGATGCCGATCAACACCAACTTGCCTTCCAGCCTGGAACGCTCGGCCCGGCCGGACAGCACGTCGGCTGCCGAAACAAAGCGACCCGATTCACGTTTCGAAAAATGTATCCATGCCTGGCCGTCGGCGTCTACCGGAAAAGCATATCCACGCACCGCGACGCCCGCTGCGGCACCGTTTTCGATCGACAGCGCGATCGCCGGTGTGGCCGTCGCCACCCGCAGCATCTCGAGGGCCAGGCCCGGGGTCGGTGTGCCGGCCACGCTTGCCAAAAGCGGCATGCGGCGTACCACGGCACCTTCAAGATCGGCCGACAGCAGACCGCGCCCCCGGGCCGCCCGATCGATCCCGTCCAGACTGGTCAGGACACCGGCAAATTCGTTCAGGGGTGACGCCAGTTCGCCACCGATCATGCGAAACGGCGGCGCGCGCAGTGAAAACGCAGTCGCCTGCGGCATGCCGGCGATCCCCAGCACCACCGGCGCGCGCGCAATCGCTTGCGCCAGCACGGCATCGTTGGACGGCAGCGCCAGCAGGCGCTCGCGGGTCGCGACCTCACTGGCCGGCAGACTCAGTGCTATCGCGCCTGGCGACAGGCGGTCGGGTTCGGTCAGCAGCAGGTCGACGCCGATAACCGCCGGCGCGTAAGCCGATATGGCCTCGATCAGGCGTGCCAATGTGGTACGCGGCCACGGCCATTGCCCCTGTTCGGCGAGCGTCTTTTCGTCAATGGCCACGATCACCGCCGGCTGCGACTGCACCGTGCGCGGCAAGACGGCCTGATAGATATCGAACCCGGCCAATTGCAGCTTGCGCTGCGCCGGCGAGCCGACCAGCGCGATTGCAGCCACGATGACCCCTGCGGCGAGCCCGAACCAGCGGGTTGGCGCCAGCCGCGCGCCAGGCGCCGGCGCGGCAGGCGTCACAAGCTGATTTCCATCCCGTCGTAGGCCGATGAAACCAGCAGGGGCGCACCGGTTCGGGTGATCTCCTCGAAGCGCCGCGTATCGGCCAACACGCGTGCAATCGCTGTGTCGTCATACGCGGGTTCATGATGAAACATGCACAAATGTTTCACCGCGGCCAACTGGCAAAGCTCAACGCCGACCACGTTGCTGGAATGGCCCCAGTCGGCCTTGACCGAGACCGCATCGGCCAGTGAGTACATGGCGTCGAAGATCACGACATCGGCATCACGGAAGAATTCGACGAAGCCGCCGGTTTCTTCCGGGTCATCGAGCTTGTGTTCGGAGTCGGTCGAGTAAACCACCGACTTGCCACCGGCTTCGAAACGGTAGCCGTATGAATCGCCGGCGTGCAACTGCCTTCTGGGCGTCACCGTCAGGCCGGCCACCTCGTAGCTGCGACCGGGTTCGAGCGTGACGAAGCGCACCTGGTTGGCGATCACCAGGAAATCCACCGGGAACGAGGGCTCCGCCTGCTGGCGAATGAAGGCTTCCTCGAGCCTGGCGTGACACCCGTAGATGACCAGCTGGTTGCCAGGAATGTAGGCCGGCGTGAAAAACGGCAGGCCCATGATGTGGTCCCAGTGCAGGTGGGACATGAATACATGGTAGGTCTGCGGCTTGCCCGGTCCGTGGCGTGCCATCATCGACTGCGCGAACGGACGCACGCCGCTGCCCAGGTCGCACAACACGTACTCGTCGCCGCCGGAGTCGATCTGCACACACGAGGAGTGACCACCGAAAGTGCCGGTCTGGTGAAACTCCAGCGCGTCTAGATAGGCGGCAAGCGCGGCGTCGGTGTCGAGCGTCTTGCCGCGCGCGCCACGCATAGCCGCCTCGATCTTGGCCCGCACGCCAGCCGCTGTCAGCGCCACCGGAATCGAACCGCGGGTGCCCCACAGGCGAACGCTTTTCATCGCAATGACGGCCCTCAGGGATTGTCGAGCAGAGCCACGGCCTGGGTCGACAGGTCGGCCACCGCATCGCGCAAGGCGGGAAAGGAGGCAAACACGTAATTGAACCGGCTGATGTCGAAGATTTCCTTGACCACCGGCTGCATGCCGGCGATCACGATCGTGCCCTTCTGGACCTTGACCTGCTTGGCCGCCAGCATCAGCACCCGCAGGCCCACGCTGCTGATGTATTCGACACCTGAAAAATCGAGCACCAAGCGATCGCTGCCTTCGGTGCAGTGCGCGAGCAAGGGCTCGAGTTTCTGCTTGAAGACCTCGGCACTGGCGTGATCGATGCGGCCCACGGGCGCTGCAATCACCACATCGAGCAGGCGTCGGTCGGAGAATTCCATGTCTTCAGCAGGTGCGTGGAGGGTGGAGCGCAATCATAGCCCGTCGAAGGCTGTATGGCGATGATTCCTGCGCGCAATAGCCACGATGACAACGGCATGGAGCGCACCCGCCGCGTGCCGGGAGGTCTTGATCACCCAGCTCAAGCGCTCTTCAGCCAGGCAAGCGCACCGGGCGTCGCGGCCCATGCTGAACGCCTGCTCTCGCGGTAAAGCCAGGCCTCGTCGTCGCCACCCACGCGGATCGAGTACCCCGAGAGTTTTGGCCTGGCTTTGCGCGCCGGCAACAGATAGGCTTCGATCTTGCCGCAGGATCTGCGGGCATGCTTGTGCGCGGTCGGCGCCTGCGGCAATTCGCCATTGCGAAAACGAGCCAACACCGCCCACCGCGCCATACAGCAGGTTGGGCGCAAGGTCTTCGGGGTAGCGCGCAATCAATGCAAGTGCCGCGAAGTTGTCAGCGGCCGCAAGGTCGAGATCGGGGATGGGTTAAATCCGCAAGCCATGCGCCGGTTGCGGTGTCAAGTTCCAGGCCATGCGGGCCAACTTGCAGGCCAATGGACGCAAGGCTGGTGGAGAGATGTCTTGCACCGATTCGGGTGCATTTTTCAGGGCCCTGGAAGTCCAGTCGATAACTTGGGCAGTCGAGGGCCTGGTTGTGACGATTTCCTCGATGATGTCGAGGATGAAGTCGTACATGTCGGCGGAATTTTCGAACCTGGTCGTTTGCCTGGGCTCAGGGAAGCATCGAGTTTAGCCGGGCTAGTCATCGAAACCTGCCCGAAAGCTGGCGAGCCAGCCGCGCGCCCGCTCGACTGCCGCGTCACCATCGAAGCTGTAGGTGCGAGAGGTGCGGTCCGGCCGGGCATAGGCCATGTCTTCGATCAGGCCGGCGGGGGATGACCTCTGCAGTTGATGATCGAGCAGCGCAACCACGCTGGCGCGGGTGGGAGCCGCCGCCAGCCGCGCCACGTCGCGGCCGAGCAGGCGGCAAGCGGCCCGTTCCGCATCGAAGCCTTCGGCTGCCATGGCCCCTTCGTCGTAGATGCGCTCGCGGTTGCCGGCGGCTTCGTAGCGCGTCAGCAGCAGGCGCAAATCCCAGGCGTCCTTGGTTGACACAAGGTGACGATCCTGCCATGCGAAAAGCTTGAGCAGCGTCAATCCCGACAGCGAAGCCACCCTGATCGACAGGTCGGCTGCGACGCGCAAGGTGATGGCGCCCGCCAGGGCATCGGTAAAGCCCATCACGTTCATGACCACCTTATCCTCGGGCTCCTCGGGCGGCCACTCGATCGTCTCATCGGTGCCGGCGATGGCGCCGAACGGCACCAGGTCGAGGTGAAAGCCTGGCAGCCGCACATGGTCGAGCCGGTGCGTGACGCGCGGGCGCGCCAGGAACTCGCCGCTGTTGACGATACCCAGCTTTACGCTTTCGAATGCCGGCCAGTCGGGTAAGGCGATGGCGATATCCGCGTCGGTGGTCGCGCGTTGCGTTGGGACTCCGTACAGCTCCTGCAGCAGCCAGTCGCGCGCCAGGGCGCCGACCAGGAACCAGTCCACACCCACCTGCGCGGCGGCGTCGGCGACCACGCGCAGAGCCCGGGCGTGGGCTGGCTCAACCTTCGCTGTCAGGTCCGGCCAGGAATCGTGCATGGATCAACTGGGCGGTTTCGATCGCACGCGGGTCGCCAGTGGCCAGGAGTTCGGCGTAGACGAGCAAAGGCGGCGCCGTGTCGGTGCGTTGGTCGGCTGGAAAGCGCCAGAAGGCATCGGTGATCAGGATGTCGCCCTGCGGATCGGCGCGCATGCGCGCATCGCGTTTGAGCGCAGTAGCGTCGCCGAATGCATGCACGATGCAAAGCGCCGGTTTCAAATAGCCGGTGAGTTTTGCCGCCGCCACGTCGCCACCAAAACAGGCGTCATAGGCCTTGAGATCGATCGCCTTCCACCACTCAGGGTCGGCCGCACGGAAATGTTTAAGCGTTGTTTGGTGAGGCTTTATTTGTATGTAAGTGGTCACCCACTGCATCATCAAATCATGTCGGCGCACAAGCCTGGGCGTTTTTCCCTCGCGCAAGTACCCAAGGGACCGCAAGCCCTCGAACACCCCGGCTACGGTGCCAACCGCCACCTGCGCAGCTGCCGCGATCTCGCGCTGGGGTCGGCCAAGATAGTCGGGCAGGGCCAGCAGCACGAACATCACGCGCATGCCCTTGGCGGCGAACAGGCGCGGCGTGGCCGGTGGCCGGGGCAAATCTTTAAGCGGCTCGCGCCCGACTACACGCACAAACAGGCCAGGACCGGCGAAATAAGCGTTACCGGCCTCATCGACAAACGGAATGCCGTCCACCGCCAGCGCCTGGGCCGCATCCGGCGCGATATGCGGTGCCGCCAGCAGCTGCGGCGGATCGGCGTGCCGCGGCCAATCCGCCCGGATTCGCGCGACTGTCGCCAAGGTGATGGTTGCGGGGTGATATTGCAGCCGGTAGGGCCGCGGCCGC
>CAYYFR010000172.1:0-8470 GCA_964470865.1 uncultured Burkholderiales bacterium
GGCGGTACCGCCAGCGTGCGCATAGAAGGCGTGGTCGACCGCTTTTTTCTGGAGGAGGTAGAAGCCGGCGTCTACGAAGGGGTCTACACTATCCGCAATCGTGATCGTATCAGCACTTTGACGATAGTGACGGCCAACCTGCGCGTGGGCAATCGCATCGCCTCCGAGATTCTGGGAGAGTCGCTGCTGGCAGGCGTGGCGTCGCCGGCGGAGCTGCGGCGCGCCAGCGACGCTGCCGCATTGGCCGCGCTGCCGCGCATCGATCGCTTCGAGGTGGGGTCGGTCGAAAGCCTCGATACCGGTACCGCCCTGGTCTTTACGTTGTCCGGAAGCGCGGGTGCCAAGGCTGGTGTCAGGATCAATGGCGTGAAAGGCAAGATTGCGCTCAACGAGGTCAGCGCCGGCAAGTACGAGGGCATCTACACCATCAAGAGTCGTGACCGGGTATCGGCTGCTTCGGCCGCCACCGCCAGTCTACGCGTCGGTGAGCGCGAAAGCACCGCTGTGCTTGGCAGCTCGCTCCTGGGCCCGCCCGAGAACATGCCGTCGGCACGCCGCGAGCAGGTGCCTAAACAGTGCGCCAATTGCGGCGTGGTCGAGGCGATCAATGTGGTGGAAGTCAATGGCGACGGCAGCTATCTCGGCAAGATCGCCGGTGGCCTGGCCGGCGTGGTGATCGGCAGCCAGATCGGCTCCGGTCGCGGCACCACCGCAGCGCAAATCGCCGGTGCGATCGGTGGTGCGGTGGCCGGCAACGAGATCGAAAAGCGGGTCAGGAAAGTGCGTCACTATGAGGTGACGGCGCGCCTGCAAGGCGGGGGCATGCAAACGGTCACGTTCGCCAACGAGCCGGCCTTGAAGATCGGCGACAAGATCAGGGTGGAAAACGGTACGCTGGTACCGGGTTGAACCGTGGCCGGCGGCGCAGTGCTCCCGGGCAGGCGCGCGGCGCAACGCGAGATGCATTGCTCCACAGCAGCGGCGTTCATTGCGCCCAGTGAGGGCTGTTCCAGACAAGGCGTTGAATAGCTGCTGCGCTAACGATCGTCGCCATGGTGCTTGGTCTTTTTCTCCTTTTTCTCTTTTTTCTCCTTTTTCTCTTTTTTCAATTTGACGCTGCGGTAGCCGGGATCCGGCTCCCAGCGGCCGGGATGGCGGAAATAGACCCGCTCGCGCTGCTCCCAGTAATCCGGCGCCCAGCGATAGCCTATGCGCTCGAGAATCACGCGACCACGCACCCAGACATGACGTTCTCCAGCCCAGGCCCAATATCCCGGCGCCCAGGCGTAGCCCGGGGCCAGCATCGGCACGACTTCAAATTGCGGGGCAGGTGGCCCGATGCTGATGTTGATATTGATTTGAGCCAAAGCCGGCGCCGTGATGGCGCCAGCGGCAATCAGCAACGACAGCAAGCTTGTGCGGATGGTCTTACGGGTTTGCATGGCAGTGGCCTGGTCGAATCGATGCGGTCATCGTCGCTCTGCACCGGCGTGGAGTCGGTACGCTGCCACACAATGCGCGCCCGGATCTTCGAGCTGCCCGTCAGAGAGCGCGCGGTGCGCGGCGCTCTCGCGCCTACTTTGCCGGAACAACCGTCGTAGTGACGGTTTCGCGGAATATTCCGCCGCCGGCGGCACTGCCTGAAACGCTGCCGACGCCCCGCATGCGTGATTCGCAATCCCGTTGGTCGTCGCCCTTGAGAGCGGCGCAACGTTGTGAAGCGTTGCCTTGATACTGCCCCGGCGCATCGTTCAATGCACCGCTTCTGGCGGCGGCCAGCGCGCGCCGCGCCTCAATACGACAGGTCGCCCGGTCCTGGTTCGATTGGCCGCTTTCGCATACCGCCATTTCCTGCCGATAACGCGCCTGGGCTTCGGCGGCGGCGCCTGCCGGTGCTGCCTGCAGAGCACTACAGCCAAGAATGGTGCCGAGCGCTGCGACGAAGAATTTGCTAGCGGACAAACTGATCTCAGTCATGATGAAATCCTTTGAGCGAAGCGGGCGTCGGTGCGCCGGGTCGCCGGTGATGGTGGTAAGCGCTCGTCGCGTGCACGCTGTAGTGCGCGGCGCGAGGGGGCCGCCGAGTCGCGCGGCCCGGACAACACGGCGGCCTTGGGCCGGCGGTGTTGCGGGTGCATTTACTTGCGGGCGTTGCCTTCAACGCACGAAGCGACTGATGACAAACCCCGCCACTAGCGCGAAGCTGAGCGACTTCCATGGATGCGCGCCGACGTAGTGGGCCGCGTCGCCCGCGATCTTCTGCTGGGTGGCTTTGAGCGAGTCGCCCTGGTGGCTCATCCAGTCGGCGGTGGGCGCGGCTACCGCAGCGGCCTTGTCGACCGCCTGGTGGGCCAGTTGGGCGGCGCGATCAATCGCTGGTTTGACGTTGCCGGCCGCGTCATCGGCAGCACTGGCGGCGCGGTTGACTGCGCCGTGCAGGCCGGCGGCGGCGCGATTGATCGCGCCATCGTTGCCGCCGCTGCTGGTGGTGGGAAAAGTGTTGCTGCTGGGAGTGACGGGTTCCATGGCTTGTTCCTTGTGAGTAGTGAACTATGAAGCGCCGCAGGCACGGGAATGTGACCGAGCGGGGTTGGCAAGAGGCGCCGGGCGGACCAGATGCCGCCAAGCGCCGCGAAACGGTGTTTATCTGGCTCGCGTGCCTACCACTTCGATCTCGACACGCCGGTTGCGCGCCCGGCCTTCGCTGGCCAGGTTGTCGGCGATGGGGGCGGTTTCCCCCTTGCCGCCGGCCTGGATACGGCCAGCGTCGATGCCCTTGCCCACCAGGTAGGCCTTGACCGCTTCGGCGCGGCGGATCGACAGTTTCTGGTTGTATGCGTTGCTGCCGATGGCGTCGGTATGACCGACGGCGATGACCAGATCGAGGTTGATGCCCTTGATGGAGTTGACCAGATCGTCGAGCTTGGCGCGCGCTTCGGGCTTGAGCACCGATTTGTCGAAATCGAAGAAGGCATCCATCGAGAAGGTGGTTTTTTGGGCCACTGCAGTTGGTGCGGGTGCCGGGGGCGGCGGTTTTGGGGTTGCCGCCGGTGGTGCCGGTGGCGCTGCCGCCGCTACCGGAATCGCCGCCGGCGGTGGATTGCAGATGTTGCGGCCGACGATAGCTTCGTCGCACTCGCAGTTGGCCATTTGAGGCGTCCAGTATCCGGTGCGCCAGCACAGGTTGCCGATGCGCGGATCGCCGAAGTTCGAGTTGCGCACGATCACCCCGCGTGCATCCTGCACGTAGCCGTCCTTGCTGTTTTGCGCGTGTAGCCCGGGTGCCAATGCCAAGGCCAGGCTGGTCATCACGAGGCCGCGTGTGAATCTGTTTTTGGTTTTCATGGTCTGCTCTCTTTGATATGGCTGATCGGCACTGCAGTTCAGGCGTCTGCGCGCATCGACTGCGAGAAACTGCCGCCGCGTTTATTGCGGTGAAAGTCCTTGCCGCGAACGCATGGTTGCATCGGCTCATCGCTAGGTCTGTTCGGCAGCGCACGCAAGCGGCGGTCCGGCCGCGCCTTGCCGTGTCGCAGCCGGGGCTGCGCAGGCACACGCGGGCGCTGTCGCTTGAGGGCTTGGGCACCCATCCGACTTTGTGGTCGTATGTTGGTCAGCGAACAGAAGATCGTGCCGGTAGGGCCTATCGTTCACGTGCCACCGCCTGATACGGAAAAGCGTCCCGCTTGTACGGTCAGGTACCAAACACCAAAAGGATTCCAAATGAACACGTCATTATTGTTGTCAGCTGTACTCGTGTCTCTGGCATTGAGTGCATGCGATCGCCCGACCGTGGTTACAACGCCGTCGGTGGTGACGGTGCCGACGCCGGTTCCCGGACCGGCCGGTGCGACGGGCGCGACCGGTTCGACCGGTTCGACCGGTTCGACCGGCGGCACTGGTGCAACCGGTGCCGCAGGCGACACGGGCAGCACGGGCGCCACCGGTTCAACCGGCGATACCGGCGCCACCGGACAGCGCGGCAAGACCGGCGGCGACACTGTAATCATCGTTCCGCCGGCAGCGCCGGCGCGCTAGCAGGGGCGCGGCGACCGCGGGGCCAGGAGCGCTTGTCAGGACCGCTCCGGTTCCGCGCTGGACACGCCGGCGACGCGCGCGCTGCTGCTTGCACATCTGTTTGCACGCGCGGCGGAGGGTTGGAATGAATGCCGGCCAAACCTGGCTGTTGGTGAAGACGGCGTTCAATGCGTGGAACGACGACTACGCCCAAAGCATGGGTGCGGCGCTGGCCTATTACACGGTGTTCTCGATCACGCAGTGCTTTTGATCGTGATATCGATCGCGGGCCTGGCATTCGTCCAGGACGCGGCGCGCGTCGAAATCGCCGGGCAGTTGACAGATCTGCTGGGCCCGCACGGCGCATTTGCGGTGCAGGCCCTGCTTGACGGCGTCAAGCAGCCGGTACAGGAAGTCGGCGCGACCTGGTCGGCACCGTTGTGCTGCTGCTGGGGCGCCACCAGCGTATTCGGTGAATTGCAGACCTCGCTGGGTCGCATCTGGCGCGCGCCGGGCCGCGCGACATAGCTTGGTCTATGGGGGCTGATCCGTTCGCGCTTGCTGTCGTTCGGCATGATTATGGGCATTGGATTCATCCTGATGGTGTCGCCGGTATTCAGCACGGCCCCGTCGGCGGCGGAGAAATGGTGGACCCCGGCATTCGGTGACATGGCGTTGCTTTCCGCGCTAATCAACTTGGGGTTCGGTTTCATGCTGACCACCGGGATGTTTGGCCTGATCTACAAGATCATGCCGCGCGTGCATGTGAGTTGGGATGAAGTGTGGCTCGGTGCAGCCATCACGCCATTGCAGTTCACCGTCGGCAAGAGCGCGATCGGCATCTACATCGGCCGCAGCGGCGTGCCCAGTGGCTTCGGCGCGGCCGGCTCGCTGGTGGCTCTCCTGGTGTGGGTTTACTACTCTGCGCAGATCTTCCTGATGAGGGCCGAGTTCACCTGGGCTTACTCGCATGTGTTTGGCTGGCGCAGAAATGCGGCGACGCTGCGCGCGCTGATAAGTGCGCTTCGGGAAAGTGTGGAGCGCGCGGCATGACGCAGGGGCGTGGGGCCGGCATGCGTTCGGGAGATTTGGTTCGCTGGCGTACAGAGTTCGCGTCACCGATCGCTTAACTTCTCCTCTGTGCAACACGGGTTGCGGCTGAATCTTGGAGGGGTTGTGAAGCAGGCGTTTGTGTATCTGATGCTGGTGATGTTGAACGGATTGGCCGCTTGCGACCATGTGCCTGTAAGCCCGGACGATCTGCGCTTGCTCGCACCGCCGCCCGGACCGCCTGGTTCAACCGCCGGTGGCGGCCGACGCGCCCAGGGGCCTGCCGATTTGCTCCTGTCACAACCGCGGCAGGCATGAAAAACCGCCGCACGGTGGCAGTGCTGCTGTAGCGACAGGCGCTTGCCTTCCTTCATCGCGCTACGCGATGCCACGCTATGACATGCGCGTGGTCCATGACGTGAATGCTCAGGCACTGCACCGCTGGCGGAAAAACGCTACTTTCCACCTGTTGTGTCCAAGGGCTGCGACCGCGTGCGTGCCGTTGGCAGCACGGCAGGCGACCCCTTAAGCCTGATCTATCGCAGGCAGATGGCGGCGACCGGCAACGCCCGGAAAGCGGTGCATCTGACCCAAGCCTGTTTCGTACCCGATCCGCAGCTGCCAAAGGCCCTGACTGACGCGGCGCGTCGTGCTGTGCAAGGCTGCCGCGTCAAGTAAGTGCGCTGCCGCACAGACCGGCGCGGGCGGCTCTTGCATCTTCCTGATTTGATTCAAGGCTACGCATCGAGAGCCCGCGATCCAGGGATTTACGCGTTTTGCCAGCCGTTGCGAGCTCTTCAGACCTTTCACGGATTATTTCAATTTCTGCCGGGAGAAACAGATGAACAAGGATCAGGCCAAGGGGCGTATCAAGGAAGCCCGCGGCAAAATCAAGGAAGTGGCCGGACGCGCGGTAGGGGACTTGAATCTGGAGCAGAAGGGCAAGCAGGAAAAGGCGGCGGGCAAGGCCCAGGCCGGATTTGGCGATTTCAAGAACGCCTTGAAGAAGCGTGCCTGAGGGCACACGAAGGCCGGCGTCGCGATCCGTGAAGGAGGTGCCTCATGGCGGATAAATGATCGGCGGTCGTGGTTTTTGCCAGTTGAAGTGTTTTGAGGTTTACATCGATTCTCATTTCTTTTATCACCGGAGACTCTCATGAAATTCCCAGGAATCAAGATGATTTGCCGTTTTTTGATCGCCTCGTTGATGCTGTTTCAATTTCCCGGGGCACATGCCGGCATGGTCGGGGCCGATCAGGTGCTGGCTGTGAGCAGCGCCGAGGGCCACCGCGGCGTGGTGTTGAATGCGCTCACGCGGGCGGAGGTGTCGGGTCAACTGCAGGCACTTGGCGTGGACGTTCGCCTGGCGCGCGAACGGGTGGCGGCGATGACCAATGAAGAAGTGCGCACCCTCGCCGGCAATGTGAACGCGATGCCGGCCGGTGCGCTGGAAAGCGGTTGGGGCTGGGCCTTGCTGATCATCATTGGTCTGGTGGTCTATTTCAACTGGAAATGACAAGCCTGCGTTCAGTGCTTCACGGCGCCCGCCTGCTGGCGGGCGTTTTCGTTGCAGCAGGCGGTCTTGGCGGCTGCGCGCTGATGGCACCGCAGACCAGCGCTCTGGGCGATGCCTGGCCCCCCGGATTGCCGGAGCGCATCGAGCTGGTCGATGTACCGTTCTTCCCGCAACAGGATTATCAATGTGGTCCGGCAGCGTTGGCGACCACGCTGGGTGGCTTCAAGCGCCAGGTGACGCCGGAACTGCTGGTGCCGCAGGTGTATCTGCCGGCGCGCCAGGGCAGCCTGCAGATCGAGATGCTGGCCACGCCGCGCCGCTACGACATGGTTTCATACCAGCTTGCTCCAAGCTATGCCGATCTGCTGCGCGAGGTGGCCGCCGGCACGCCGGTGATCGTGTTGCAGGATTACGGCGTGTGGCCGGTGCCGCTCTGGCATTACGCGGTGGTGGTCGGCTACGACTACCCGAAAGGTGAACTGGTGTTGCGCTCGGGCGAAAAGCGCCGCCTGCTGATGCCGCTGTCGGTGCTCGAATACACCTGGAAGAGCAGCAATTACTGGGCGATGGTCAATCTGCCGCCGGACCGGATTCCGGTCACCGCCACCGAAACGACCTATCTGGCTGCGGTGGTCGCCATGGGGCGGGTAGCAACGGCGCAGGCGGCGACTACCGCCTTTGCGACATTTCTGGGGCGCTGGCCGGACAATCTGACCGCGCACATCGGCTTGGCCAATGGCTACCACGCGATGGGTGAATTGCAACAGGCCGAAGCAGTGTTGCGCCAGGCAGCGCTGCGCCATCCGGAATCGGCGGCGGTGCGCAACAATCTCGCCCAGACCGTGTCGGACCAGGGGCGCAACGACGAGGCACTGGCGCTGATCGAAGCCGCCGCACTGGCCGCAGGTCCGTACGCAGAGGCGGCACGCGACACCCGCGATTTGATCCGCCAGCGGATTGCGCTGAACGCTGGGCGCGCCGCGCCCTTCGAGGTGGACGCGGCGTGCGAACCATGATCCGGGCCCGCTTGCGTATGTGCGAAAGCGTACGGAATCGGCGTGCAGTTTGGTGAACAATCACATCACGCCGCGCCAAACAAGGCGAGGTGCATTGCAGGTCAACCCATTTTCCGAGGTTTTGCCATGAATTCGAATCATCGATTTGCAACCCTGCTTTTCGCCGGCGTGATGGCGGCGATGGCGGCAGGCTGTGGCTCCACCGTTCCCGCCAACCAGGAAACCCCTGGCGAGTATGTATCCGACGCCTGGATCACCACCAAGGTCAAGGCCGCGCTGATCGACGATCCGCGCGTCAAGGCCACCGAGGTCAACGTCGAGACCTTCAAGGGGGTGGTGCAATTGACCGGTTTCGTCAGCACCACCGCTGCGATGAGCGAGGCGCTGCGGCTCACGCGCGGCATCAAGGGTGTGACTTCGGTCAAGAACGACATGCGCCTCAAGTAGCCTGCGCTCGCAACAGGCCGCGCAGCTTTGAGGGCCGCGCAGCACGCTGGATCGGCAAGCCTGCCGTCCACAAGGACTACCCAACAGGAAGGAAACGAAAATGAACTGGGATCGTATCGAAGGAAACTGGAAGCAATTCAAGGGCAATGCCAAGCAGCAGTGGGGCAAGCTCACCGATGACCAGCTCGACGTGATCGCCGGCAAGCGTGACATGCTCGCCGGCAAGATTCAGGAGGCCTATGGCGTTACCAAGGATGCGGCCGAGAAGCAATTGGCCGAATGGCAAACCCGCATGAAGGACAGGGATCACTCGAAGTAGGGCAGGGCGTAGCAAAAGCCTGTGCGCGCAAAGCGCATAGGCGCGATGCCCTGAGCCCCCCCGGCGTGCACCTTGCGGCGTGATCCTTGTGGCGTGCACCTTGTG
>CAYYFR010000172.1:8570-12248 GCA_964470865.1 uncultured Burkholderiales bacterium
GACGTGCATCTTGTGACGTGCATCTTGTGACGTGCATCTTGTGACGTGCATCTTGCGCTGTCGGGTCGAGCTTGCCTCTGTAAAGCGCGCTCCACGGGCCAGTCACTGTGCACACTTCCTGTCTTGCTGCCGGGCCGCGATCCGGGCAAGTGAAGCGGGCGCGTCAGCGCGGTTGGTCGGGGTGCTCGCCGCCAGGTCGTTCCAGCCTCGCAGCCCAGCGCTGCAATGTCGGCCGCCAACACTGGAACCCGCGGTAGGTGCGCTCCATCACCCAAGCTGCGCCTGGCAGGCGGCCGGCCATCGCCAGCCAGCGCCAGCCGGGCAGCGCGGCCCACAGCGCCAGGAACGCCTGCGCACCGCTCTGCAGTTGGCCATCGCCGTTGCGCACGTGAAAGCGCGCCAGCAGTTGTGCACGCGTGCTGCCGGGCGGCAGGGGCAACGCCGTGTCGCTGACATCGACAAAGCATACCGGCGTGTTCGGCCGCAGGCCGCGATAGATACCGATCTCGCGCCGGCACAAGGGGCAGGCACCGTCGTACAACACCGTCAAAGGGGGCGTTTCGTTGACGGGATCGATCAGCACTGAGCCACCTTGCCAGCGGTGAGCAGATCCGCTGCGGCATCCAGGCCGCGGGAAGCGCGCGCCCACCATTGCGAGAAAGAATCGCAGCGCCGATCGACTAATGGAAACAAGGTCGACGCCGCTTCACATGCGGCCCAGCCTGCCAGCCATGGCATGAGGTGTGGTTCGTCGACGCTGCCAACCCTGCGCGCGCCCATCAGCGCCGCGCCGATGGCGGCTGCATCAGCGTGCCAGCGCAGGGGAGCCAATTCGGCCATGCGCTTGCCGACAAAGCGCCAGCGCCTTTCGCTCCATGGCCAGGCGCGATGAAAGTCGGCCACGAAGATACCGATCACCAGCGTGTCGGGCGGCAACGCCGCCGGCAGGGCGCCCAGGCTCCAGGGGTGCACCAGCCAGACGTCGCGACCGCTGACGGTAGCCGCGTCCGGAGGCGTCAGGCCGAGCTCGTCCGGCGGCGCTGCACTGATGAGTGGCTCAGCCTCCGGGGCAGTGCCATGGCCCGCGTCGCTGCCGCTTTCTGGCCGCAGGTCTGGTCGCCCGCCGGGCTGGCGGGCGAGGCGGTCAAGCGCCTCGTAGGACACGTCAATCACGCTGCCCGGGCTGTGCCACGATGCAGGTGCGTAGCGGGCCACGTTGTCGGCATTGAAGAGATAGGGTTTGCGGCTGGCCGTGCCCGCCACCCACTGCCAACTCAGGTGGTTGCTGGCGAGGTCGCCGTCGAGAAGGTGGCCGTACAGCCAGTCGGCGGCGACGCGCCAATGCACTTTGCGCACGTGCACTATGTAGCTTGCCAGCCACATGCGGGCGTGGTTGTGCAGCGTGCCGCTGGCGTACAGCGCGCGCACCGCCTGGTCCACCACCGGTATCCCGGTGCAAGCCTGGCGGATATCGGCCGGCAACGCGCGGGAGTAAGCATGATCGGGCAGCGGGCCCTGGTGCAACGAGCGCAGGATGTCGGCACCGCGATGCTGCCAGACATGGCGGAAGTAGGCGCGCCAGCCGAGTTCGTAGACAAACTTGTGCTGCACCTCCAGCGCGTGGCGCGCGGCGACACCGGCCAGTACCTCGGCGAGCGTGACGAAGCCATGCGTGATGTATGGCGACAGGCCGCTGACGGCGCCGTCGAGCGCATTGCGGGTGCGCGCGTAGGCCGCCGGCTGCACCGCAGCGATAAAGGCGCGTGCCGTGGCGAGCTTGGGCGCGAAGATCTCAGCCATGCTGCCCGGCCTCGTCCCGGGCCTCTTCCCTGGTCTCGTCCCCGGCACCGACCTCGCCGCGGCGGATCGACGCCGCGCGTTGCCTTACCGCCTGCTTCTGCGCATCGGTCAGGCGCGCCACGTTCTTTACCTGCAGCGCCATCCGCGGGTTCTTGCTCAGCAGCGCCTCATGGCGCATCAGAAAATCCCAATACAGGGTGGTGAACGGGCAGGCGTTGTCGCCGCTGCGTTGCGCCGGGTCGTAACGGCAGCCCGCACAGTGCGGGCTCATGCGGTCGATGTACTTGCCGGTGGCGATGTAGGGCTTGCTGCCCATCACGCCGCCGTCGGCGTATTGGCTCATGCCCAGCGTGTTGGGCAACTCGACCCATTCCACCGCATCGACGTACACCGCCAGGTACCAGGCGTGAACCTGCTGCGGCAGCACGCCCAGCATCAGGGCGTACAGGCCGGTGACCATCAGGCGCTGGATGTGGTTGGCATAGCCGTGCGTGAGCGTCTGCGCGAGCGCGTCGCGCAGGCAAGCCATGTCGGTGGCGCCGGTCCAGTACCACGCTGGCAGGTCCGCGCGGGCATCGAGCGCGTTGCGTTTGAGGTAGTCCGGCATCTGCGTCCAGTAGATGCCGCGCACGTATTCGCGCCAGCCGAGGATCTGACGAATGAAGCCCTCGACACTGGCCAGTGGCGCATGGCCGGCGTGATAGGCCGCTTCGGCGGCGGCCACCACTTCACGCGGATTGAGCAGCTTCAGGTTGAGTGCTGCCGACAGGTGCGCGTGGTAGAGCCAGGGGTCGCCGGGCCAGAGGGCGTCCTGGTAGCGGCCGAACAGCGGCAGGCGCTCGTCGATGAAAGCCTTCAGCGACTTGAGCGCCTGTGCACGCGTGACCGGCCAGGCGAAGCTTTCAAGCCGGCCGGGGTGCTGTGCGAAGCGGGTGTTGACAAGCGCGATCACCTCGCGCGTCAACCCATCGGGCTTGAAGGCCTTGCGCGGCGGCACCGCCCCCGGGCCGGCGGCGCCGAAGGATTCGCGGTTGTCGGCGTCGAAGTTCCATCGCTCACCGATCGGCTTGTCGCCGGCCATCAGTACGCGGTGGCGCTTGCGCTGTTCGCGATAAAAGTATTCCATGCGCAGGGATTTTCGACCTTTGGCATGCAGGGCGAATTCGCGCACGCTGACCATGAAGTGGCGATCTTCACGAATGTCGAGCGGCAGACCGCTTGCAGCGGCTGTGGCCTTGATCGCCTGCAACACGCGCCAGTCACCCGGCGCCGTCATCACCAGGCGGGCCGGCCGCAGCCGCTCGATGCCATCAGCAAGTTGCGCCGCGAGACTGTCGCAGTTGCCTTCGGAATCGAGGCGCGTGTAATGCAGCGGGCGGCCGGCTGCCTCGAGCGCGTGGGCAAAGTGGCGCATGGCCGAGAGAAACATCGCGATGCGCGGCTTGCCGGACCAGACGTGGGTCGATTCTTCGACCACCTCGGCCATCCACACCGCATCCAGGTCGGCGTCGAATCCGTCGAATGCGGTGGCACCGAGGTCGAGCTGGTCCCCCAGCACAAGGATCAAGGAACGCAACTTAGCCATGCGCTGTCTTGCCTCGACGACAGGCGTCGGAACAGTACTTCACGAGCGACCAGTTCTTTGCCCAGCGCCGCCGCCAGCTCATCGGCAAACCGCAAGCGACGCACGGTTTGCCAGGCAAAGCGGCCTTGTTGCCGCGATGTGCCGAATTTTGCAACTTCTCCATGGAACCTCGCGATCAGTGAAAAAACACAGTGGTACGCCGGCATGCAAACTTCGCCGGGCCACCTCTGCAATGCCCGTTTAGACATCCGGTGCGTGAAGCGGGAATCCCGTATGACGCAATCCGGCCGTAT